>DQTL01000172.1 GCA_015662775.1 Lutibacter sp. | reverse complement strand
TATCAAATTAACCAGTTAGTCCTTCAAAAATATAACTTCGAATTGATTAAAAATTCGTTCAAACTGTAAACAAAGCTTAGGTCGAACTCAGGTTTTAAACAAATTACAGTTATTCTTATTAAAAGTCAGGTATTTAAATAAAATCAAAGCTAAAAAGAGATGCACATACTAAATCAATGTTTAGTACGTTTATCAGTCTATCAATCGTTTTGTGCAAAAAATTACAATTAACTTGTAGAAAATAATAATAATTGTAAATTGCACCACTCAAAATATCTAATAATTATTATCATGAAGTTATTAAAATTGACTGTTTTAACAGTAACCCTCATCAGTTTAATAGGCTGTGGTAAATCAAGAAACACCTCCCTTACCGGTTGGAATGAACGAGATATGGCAGCAGGTGGTTTTTCAACACCAAAAAAATACAAAGGACAAGCTACACCTCCAGGAATGGTGCTAGTTGAAGGTGGTACATTCACGATGGGACACGTTCAAGATGATGTGATGTTTGATTGGAATACAACTCCAAAAAAACAACAAGTAAGATCTTTTTACATGGATCAAACAGAAGTAACCAACCAAGAGTATATTTTTTATCTGGAATGGGTTGAGAAAGTTTTTCCTCCTAATAATGAAAATTATAAACATATTTACACCTCTACACTACCTGACACACTTGTATGGAGAAATCGTTTAGGGTTTAATGAATCATTGACTGAGACTTATTTAAGACATCCTGCTTATGCCAATTATCCTGTTGTTGGAGTTAGTTGGGTTCAAGCTACAGATTACTGTAAATGGCGTACTGATCGTGTTAATGAGAAAATATTAATGGGAAAAGGGATTATGAAAAATCTGTTTGCTATGGATTCTCTAACAGTAGAAGGAAGAGATCATTTTGTAACAGACACTTATTTACTGAACCCTCGATTTATGTTTGATGGTGACTCAAGTATCTATAAAAGAGGAATTCCTGTAAGAAAAGTTAGAAAAAGAGGTCAAAGAGGTCAAAGAGGTCAAAGAGGGCAATTTACAGGAAGACATGTAAAAACATCTGATGGAATTTTATTTCCAAAATATCGATTACCTACTGAGAGTGAATGGGAATTTGCAGCAAAAGCACTTTCTGAAAATAGAAATTACAATGATTTAAGAGGAAGAAAAAAATATCCTTGGAATGGTCGTTATACTAGAAACAAATCAAAAAAATACAGAGGAGATCAACTCGCTAACTTTAAGTTAGGTAAAGGAGATTATAGTGGTATTGCTGGTTGGAGTAATGATGGAGCAGATATTACAATTGCTGTAAGATCATACCCGCCAAATGCAAATGGTTTATTCGATATGGCTGGTAATGTGGCTGAATGGGTTGCAGATGTTTACCGACCAATTATTGATACAGAAGCTAATGATTTTAACTACTATCGTGGTAACGTGTTTTCTAAACCAAAAATTGATAGAGAAGGTAGAGTTGTAATTGCAGATTACACGACAATTGATTATGATACACTTGATAACGGACGTATAGTTCCTGCTGATAAACCAGGTAATATTATTTATGTTCCTATTACAAAAAGAGATGCATTTATGCGTAATAATTATGAAAAATCATATAATGTAGATTATAAAGATGGTGACTTAGCTTCAACGCGCTCGTTTGAAAAAGAAGAAGAAGAGTTAGATGCAAGACCAAGGATGTACAATCACCCAACAATTCCTAAAGTTATAGGTGAAGGTGGAATGCGTAGACAAATATATGATGAAAAAACGCGTAGAACTTTAATTAGTGATAAAACAAGAGTTTATAAAGGTGGATCTTGGGCAGATAGAGAGTATTGGTTAGACCCTGCTCAAAGAAGGTATCTTCCACAATATTCTGCAACGAACTATATTGGATTTAGATGTGCAATGGATCGTCTAGGCCCAATGACAAATGCTAAAAGAAGTGCCTACCCAAACAATAAAAATTAAAAAAGAATTAATTTCTTTAATTGAAACCTCATATTTTATAGAATATGAGGTTTTTTTTATATCTTTCATACATGATTAAAGAATTGTATAAAAAGTATTCTAAAACCTATCAGATTTCTACGGACACTAGAAATATTGTAAAAGGAGCTGTCTTTTTTGCTCTAAAAGGAAAAAATTTCAACGCAAATCAATTTGCTGAAAAGGCATTGTACTCAGGAGCGAGTCATGTTGTTATTGACGACAAAGATTTCTATAAAGATAATACAAGTTATATTCTTGTTGAAAATGTTTTACAAACATTACAAGAATTGGCGACATACCATAGAAAAAAACTAGGGATACCTATCATTGCACTTACGGGAAGCAACGGGAAAACCACGACCAAAGAACTAATAAAAGTAGTTCTCTCAAAAAAATATCGTATTTCTGCAACTAAAGGTAACCTTAATAATCATATAGGTGTGCCTTTAACATTGCTTTCTATGACACCAAATACCGAAATAGGAATCGTGGAAATGGGTGCCAATCACTTTGATGAGATTAGTTTCTTATGTAAAATTGCACAACCGAATTATGGGTATATTACTAATTTTGGAAAAGCACATCTTGAAGGTTTTGGTTCTATAGAAGGCGTTATAAAAGCCAAAACTGAGCTGTATAATTATTTAAAAAAAAATGAGGCACTTGCTTTTGTAAATAAGAATGATAAGGTACAAATAGAAAAAACAAAAGATCAAAAACAGCATTTAATAGGAAGTTCTATAAAAAACCTGCCCACAAATGAGTTTGTGAAAGTTCAAATTAATGATGTTATCATAAAAAGCAATCTATTAGGTGATTACAATTACAATAATATTAGTACAGCTATTGGAATAGGCTTGTATTTTGATGTCCCTTTAGGTAGTATTAAGTCTGCATTAGAGAATTATATACCAAACAACCAACGTTCCCAACTAATAGAAAAAAAGAATACTACCATTATCTTAGACGCCTATAATGCGAATCCGACGAGTATGCAAGCAGCAATCAAAAGCTTTAGAAATCATCACGCAAAAAGGAAAATTATCATTTTAGGTGATATGTTTGAACTAGGAGAAAGTGCAGAAATTGAACATCAATTAATTGCCGAATTGGCATCAGACACTAAATTTGAAAAACTAGTTTTATTGGGTGAAAATTTCTATAAAACAACTGATTCTAAAGCAATAAAGCATCTTTCCTTTACAGATTTTAAAGAATCATTTAATAAAGATGATTACAAGGATGTAAGAATCTTAATAAAAGGTTCAAGAGGAATGGCTTTAGAAAGAATTGTTGATTTGTTTGAGTAATAGGCAATTAACCTACAGATACTTAAAATATATTAGATTCTTTTCATCTGAGTTTTAAGTTGCTTTATTTGATCAGCAAGCATGTTGTGTTTGTCTAACTTTTTAGCTTCCGCAATTAAATTCATTGCCTCTCTTTTGCGTCTTTTTGTCATGGCAATCCCTGCTAGTTGTAATTTTGCCATAGCTAAATCATGCTTCATAGAAAGTCCTAATTTGATAGCTTTCTTGAAATATTTCTCAGCTTGTGTTAGGTTAGTTTGAGAGGTCATGATTCCTTTCATTAAGTTAAAATAACCTTCTTGTTTTTGAGTTAAAGCAGCACTAGGGTTTTTTATTTTATCTAATAATTTATTGGCTCCATCAAAATCTTGCTTACGTAGTTTTAAGAAAACTAACAGCAAAATTTCATTTTTAAAATAGAAAAAGACAAATACTCCTGCTAAGAGTAGTATGGATATACCATTAAGAATATGACCTTGAGAAAACTCATAGACAGACCATGCTGTTATTATTGCTGCAAGAACTAATTTTATAATTTTATTAAACATACTATAAGATTTTGGATTCTAGATTTACGATTTAATGTTTTAAAAGCAGGTCGACAAGAACTACTTTAATTTGTGCAAACTTAGTTATTTTTTAGAAGCTTAGCTAACTGCTGGGTTAGCTTTTTACGTTGATATTTTTCTATCCCTTTTGATTCAATAATTAAAACGTTATTTATAAATGCTTTAAAATATTTTACAATCAATTCTTTTAGTTTAGCTTTATCTTGAAAACCAACCAATGTTCCTGTTTTCGTTTCATTGATTATTAAATCTAAATCTCCGCTTGTGGGTCCTATTGCTAAAATTGGACGTTTGGCTTGGAAATATTCAAATACTTTACCCGTTACAATCCCTTTTGCATTTGGGACATCATTGACAAAGAGCAGTAAAACTTGACTCTTGGTAAACCGATTATATACAGCTTCATGTGGAAGGTATGAAGTAATAGAAACATAGTTGTTGAGTTTATTCTTTTTGATATTTTCAATAACTTCCTCAGCTACTTTCCCGATAAGGTTGATTTGTATTTTGTTTTTAATTTCAGGATTTTCATCAATTAGTTCTCTAATACTTTCCCAAAATAATTTTGGATTTCTGTCGGCATTGAGCATACCAACATGTGTCAAAGTAAATTTTGAATCTAATTTTTGGATTCCTTCAGAAATACTTCCGTCAAAACCATTGGTGATTACATGACAATTTGAGTTGGTGATTTTGTATTTCTTTGCCATCGTCTGACTCACAACTGTTATTAAATTAGCACTTGCGAGTACTGCTTTTTCTAACGATTGATGTTTTAATAAACTCTTTTTTGTCAATGGCAATTGATGAAAATAATCAATTTCAGTCCAAGGATCTCTAAAATCGGCTAACCATTTAATAGTGTGTTTTTCTTTTAGTGCTTTACCAATTAAGTGAACACTATGTGGTGGTCCTGTAGTAATAACCCAATCTATTTTATGTTTGGCTAAATAATTTGACAATTTTTTCACAGAAGGTTTTATCCAAAATTTTCTAGCATCAGGTATAAAATAATTAGCACGAATGTATTGAAGTAGTTTTTGTAAAATAGTAGGATTTTGATTTAAAAAACCAGCTGCTGTTTTTTTCTGTTTTTTATTTAAAAAAGCATTGGGTTCCCAAATTTTATGACGGATGATTTCAATATCTTTTGGAATATGCTTTTCTAAACTGGCATCTTCAATCGGGTAATTTGGGTTTTCTACGGTGAAAACAATAGGTTCAATTCCAAATTCACGCAAATACTTTACAAAGTATAACCAACGTTGTACGCCACTTCCACCTGCCGGAGGCCAATAATATGTGAGGATTAGTGCTTTCACGAAAGTTGTTTATACATTTTAATTAAGTCTTTTGAAGTAATTTCCCAATTAAATTCTTCTTTTATAAAAGCGATGGCATTATTTTTAAATTTGTTATAAATTGCTTTTTTTTGATACATCAATATTACTTTACTTGTAAAATCGGCGGTGTCTTTTTCTAAATGTACTAATCCTGTTTTTGATTTCTCGACTAAGCGTTTTTGGGCAGTTGCATTACTAACTAAGACTGGTAAACCTAAACTCATATATTGAAAAAGCTTATTTGCATAAGCCAAATCATGATGTTTACTTCTTATTAATGGTGAAATCCCAATCGATGATGTAACAATATACGAGGCTAATAATTTTTCATTCTTCCAACCTTCAAAACTAACATTATCTTTAATTTTTAAATCTTGTACTTGTTGTTTTAAAACATAATCTGTTGTGCTTTTCCCAACGATAACTAACTTGATATTAGAGATGGTTTTTTTAATAATAGGAATGGCAGCAATGGCCGTTTGAAGCCCTCTTCTAAGACCTGTGTCTCCAATATATAAAAGCACAAAATTATCTTCGAATTTTGTAACAATTTCCGAATTGATAAAGGTGTTTGTATAAAAATCACTTCTAACTGAGTTAGGAACTAAGACTACTTTTTCTTTATTATTTATAAGTCTATTCTTCAAAGATTCAATAAATTCATCTGAAACGCTGATAACATAATTAGCCTTTTCAATAAAATACTGTTCTTTTCTTATCCATAGTTTGGGCGATATAATATATTTTCCTGGAAATTTTTGTAAATGAGGATAGGCTTTCATAACTTCAGGGTAGTTGTCATGCAAATCTAAAATAATAGGTAGTTTTAATTGTTCATTTATTTTATAAACACTTCCTGCGATTCGTATATCATGAATATGTAGTACCTCAATAGCATTTGAGTTTATAAAGTGTTTTATTTTTGGTTTTAAGAATAACGAATAGAAGGGAAGTTCATAAGCCAAAGCAGATAATTTATATGCTATTTTATTAGAGCGATAACGTTTCACCTCAATTCCTTTGTAATTTTCTTGTGAGTTTTCACCTTTGTAGGTTAAGCAAAAAAGAAAGACTTGATGACCAGCTTTAATCAAAGACAAAGCTTCATTCTCCACCCTTGGGTCAGGTGGATAAGTTTTATCTAAAATCATACCTATACGCATAATGAATTACCTTTTATTAATTGATTTTCTTTCTAAAAATCCATCCTAAAACAAGTATCCCTACAAACAACAAATACCCAATCAAACTAAGCAAACCACCCTTTTTTATAATGGCTGGTTCAAATGTAAATACAATAGTATGTTTTCCTTCGGGAATTACCAATCCTCTCAGCACATAATTTACTGGAAAAATTTCATATTCTGTATCATCTACATAAGCTTTCCAACCATGGGGATAATATATTTCTGAAAATAAAGCTATTTGATCTGTATGCGAAGTACTTGTATAGGTAATCTTATTCGCTTGATAAGAATCTAACACAATAGTAGCTGCAGTGTCGGTCAACCAATCTATTTTTGGAATTTGGGTTTTGTATCTTTCATGTATAACAGCTTTGTCTTTAGTGATACTGTCTAAAGCCTTTATTTCTTCATCGGCTGAGTTTGCCCATTGTATATCAGTTGCAAACCAAGCATTACCATAAGCTTCTAAATTTTCTTGTACTTGTGTCTTTCCTTGTTCATCTGCTAAAATCAAATATTTAGTATTAAGCATATTCAATACTTCCATATTATTCTTAGCAATTTGATGATTAAATAGTTCTTGGTATCTACGTGGTTTGGCAGCATGATAACCTCCAATTGATTTATGAAAATAGGAAGTGCTAGCATCATTTATTGGATTTTTACTAAAATTCGCGACTCGGTAATGTCCTTTGTCTTGTAAAATTGTCTTGTCAGCTTCTGTTGCTTTAAAAGGTTTTTCAACATGTAATGCCGATGTAAAATCAGAGGCATTGACATAATTTTTGGCAATACCAATCCCATCGAAAAGCAATGCTAAACCAATTATTCCTATGACAATATTTAGTTTGAGTTTCTTTTTTACAAAAAGCCATAAGATACTTGCTGTAAAAAGAACAAGTAGCAAGGAACGTAAACTATCCTTGAAAAGTAAGCTTTTTCTATCTTTAATTAAAGCATCAGAAAAATCGGGAATCATGGAGTTGTAGTACGCATCATTTCCTCCTTCAAAAGCAAACCATGAGCTTCCTAATAGTAAAAAGAAAAGGGCAATTCCACCAGTAATACCTGTGGCATATTTTAGGGATTTTTCTTTCTTTTCTAACGTAAGGTTCTTATCGAATAGCATTTTTTGCAAACCTAATATAGCTACAATGGGTATGGCTAACTCTATTAATACTTGAATAGAAGTGACCGCTCTAAACTTGTTGTAAAGAGGAACGTAATCAATAAAAAAGTTGGTTAGAAATGAAAAATTCTTTCCCCAACTCAGCAATAAAGCAAGAATAATACTTGCCACTAACCACTTTTTGTTTTTTGTATCTAATAGGAATAAGCTCAAGACAAAAAGAAAAATTAAGACAGCACCGATATAAGCAGGTGCTGCAACAATAGGTTGATTTCCCCAATAGGTAGGAGCATTTTCAGCAAAGCCTTTTGCTTGACTTACTCCGATTTTATCTTTTAAAAAATCATAGGTATGTGAGTCGGTTCCTAAGTTTTCAGAATTTCCACCACCCATTAATCGAGGGATAAAGAGGTTAAATGTTTCTAAAACTCCATAGCTATATTCTGTGATGTATTCTTTGTCTAAACCTGTGGATGCTTTCTTTTGTTTTCCATCTGGTGAAATTGTCAGTTCACTTTTACTACGTGTGCTTTCTTTAGCATATTCTCGGGTAGGTAAAAGATGGTTGGCGTTTATAAGAAGTGACAGCATTGCTGCAATCAATAAGATAACAACAGATTTTAAATAAGTGGTAATTTGTTTTTCTTTTAGTGCATCGAAAAAGTAAACTATACCTAAAAAAAGCAACATAAAAAACAAATAATAGGTCATTTGTACGTGACCTGCTACAATTTCTAATGCTGCTGTAAGTGTAGTGAGTATAAAACCAATAAAGTATTTCTTTTGAAAAATGAGTAAAACACCTGCTATAAGCAAAGGCATGTAACCAATGGCATGTGCTTTGGCATTATGTCCAACTCCTAAAATAATAATTAAATAGGTGGAAAATCCAAAAGCCATTGAACCAAAAACAGCTAATCGCCAATCGACTTTTAAAACAAGCATTAACACAAAAAATCCTAAGAAGTAAAGAAATAAATAATCTGCGGGTCTTGGTAAAAAGCGAATGAGTTTATCTAGTTTCTTAATATAATTATGTGGATAATAAGCACTAACTTGATAAGCTGGCATGCCTCCAAAAGCAGCATCAGTCCAATAAGGTTCGGAATCATGTTCTTGCCTAAAATCTTTTATTTCTTTAGACATGCCTCGGTACTGTGCAATATCACTTTGAAAAAGCATTTTCCCTTCTAAAACTGGTGAGAAGTAGGCGAGTGACACAATTACAAAAGTGACTAGTGCGATTAGGTAGGATAGTATGTTCTTTGTTTTTATCATGGTTATAATCGTTTGTGGCTTGTTGCTTTTCAGTTGATGCTTGGTTCTCTCAGTTCAGTGGACTGTTTACTGAAAACTGTTTACTGAGAACTGTCACTCCCTTTCAATCAATTTAATTTCAAATAATTTCCCCCAATGTTTGCCTGTTACAAATAATCTATCTCCTTTTTTGTCGTAGGCAATACCATTTAAGACATCATCATTTTTATCTAAATTTTGAGATCTACTGACTTCCTTTTCTAATCCGTTTAAGTCGGCAATACCTTCAATAGCTCCATTTTTAGGATTCATAATTAAAATAATATTTTTTTGCCAGACATTAGCATAGATTTTTCCATTTACATATTCTAATTCATTTAAGTAACTCACTTTTTGTTTGTTAGAATAAGATTCTATAAAACCTGTTTCTTTAAGTGTTTTGGAATCTAAAAACCAAACTTTTTCAGTTCCATCTGTTTTAATTAGTTTTTCTCCATCATTTGTTAAGCCCCATCCTTCAATACTTTGACCATATTTAAACGTATCAATTTGTTTGAAATCTTTAAAATCATAAATAAACCCCTTTTTGCTTTGCCAGGTGAGTTGGTAAATTTTATTATGGAGTATGGTCATTCCTTCTGCAAAGAATTTAGGAGCTAAATCGATTTTTTCAATTACTTTTCCATCTGTAAGATTTACTTTTCTAAGTGAAGACCTTCCTTTACGTCCCGTGCTTTCATATAAAAATCCATCTTTATATTCTAAACCTTGTGTGTAAGCATTTACATCATGAGGATAGGTGTTTATGATCTTATAATTATAAACAATAGGTTCTTTATCTGCCAATAAAATAATGGTGTTGGTTAATTTTTTTGTTTTGGTGCCATAAAAAATAAGTGCAGATAGTACGTGTTTACCCAAACGTTCTGTTGAAAACTTAATATTTGAGGGGTCTTTTATGCTTTTTCCATCAAAAGAATAGGTGATTTTGTCAATTGGTTGGTCATTAATCTCTTTAGCAAGGACAGAAAAGCTCTTGTTGATGGCTATTTTTTTAGGAGAATCAAATTGAAATTCATAGTCCGATTCGCAAGAGCTAAGGAGTAACACACTGATTAACAAGAGTAAAAATTTATTTAAGTACATAAATACAGTTTTAAAAATTATATTTGCAAATAAAACAAAAACATTTTTTGTGGTTTCAAAAATATGGTTAAATTTGCACACTCGAAAATAAACTCGATATAAAATGAAGAAAGGTATACATCCAGACAATTACAGACTAGTAGCATTTAAAGACATGTCAAATAATGATGTTTTTATTACTAAATCTACGGTAGATGCAAAAGAAACTTTAGAAGTTGAAGGCGTTGAATATCCGTTAATTAAATTAGAGATTTCAAGAACTTCACATCCTTTTTATACTGGTAAGTCTAAATTGGTTGATACTGCAGGTCGTATTGATAAGTTTAAATCCAAATACGCAAAGTTTCAAAAGAAATAAGAGTTTCTAAAAAAGTAACATAAAAAATCCGTTTTGATATTTATCAAAACGGATTTTTTATGTTATACACTGTATTATTAGTTTAGTGAAATATTATCGATTGCTGCAACTGACGAAAAGATATCGTCTGCTACATCTGTTACAGTAAAAATAATATATGATGGTTTTCCCACATTATCAAATGAAATTGTTTTTTCTAACCAGCCTGTACTTCCAGCATATGAATCTCCATCATCAGGTATTCCTGGGAAATCAGAACACTCTGTATTACCTTCAGTTCCTACAGTATTTACACTAGTTATAAATTCTGTATGTGCTCCATCGGTTCCAAAAATAATAACCATAAAAGTGTCATCAAATTCTGACCCTACATATTCTTGAAATTCTGTTGACAGAAAATTATAGTCAAAACTAATAGAAGAAAGTTCTTGATCTATAGGCCCTAATGTAACGAGACTAGTGGTTCCTCCAATAGCTGATCCGTTAGAAATTAAGTTTGAACCTGAAGTTATGGCACAAAAATGTGATCCAGATGTTGCAGAAACACAACCTTGTGCACCCTGCATAATAGCTCCATCACCTTCAAAATAAACTCCAGACAATCCATTTTCAAAACTTTCGTTTCCATCGAAATTTCCAGAATTATTAGTAGTGGTTGAGAATGTTAATACATAATCATTTAGAAAGTTATTTCCACCATCATCTTGTAAGCCTTTTGATAATGTGAAGATTACTTGTTTATTTGCTTCAAATGGAACATAAGGTAAAAAACTAAGAATAGCATAACCATTGGCACTTTCATTTATAATGACAGTTCCACCGATAAGTTGTTCTTTATTTTCCGATTTTACGGCATATTTTACTTCGATATTATCTTCGATGGAATTTAAGTAAACCTTATCATTTAAAAACATAATTATAGGAGTTGTTTTAGGATAAGTTCCTCCATCTACAGAAGGAATAGATTGTACTATTTGAGGAGCTACAGTATCCTCAGTGTCTAAAATACTTGAGACTCCTGCATTTCCATTGTTCTTTATAGTGTAGGTTGGTTTTTCTGATTCTTCATCTTGAGGTTCATCTTTCTTGCAGTTGGTTAAAAAAAGTGAAAAACTTAATAAAAATAGGATTAGAATGCTTTTGTTTGTTTTCATAATATTTGATTAAAGTTGAAAATATATTGTGTATCAGTTTTAAATATACTACAAAAATAATGAAAAAATGAGATACTTTTATCAGGGTTTTTCCTGTTTTTTCTAAAATATATTATTCCACTTTAAGATAACTTTCAACACTCAACCCAACTTCACTCCATGTTTTACTAACACCATCTTCACCTGTGTGTTTGTCTTTACAGACTTGGTGTAAAGAAGTTAATGCGTTTTGTGCGTTCCAAGTAGCCAAATCAATTTTTCCTTGCATGGAAAGCATTTGCCCATTTAAAAAATAACTCATAGGTATTGTTTTGGTTATTCCATTCATTTTAAGAGACACATTTATTAAGGTGTCATTTTCAACATTTAAATTTCCACTTAAAAATTCGGTTTGATCCATCACTTTAAAAAAGAAGTCTTTTAGTTTGGTATCACGACTTTTTTCATTGCTAAACAAACTGCTTACAGGTATAGAAAATTCAATACCATCAATAGCTTCTTTTGCAGTATTTGCTTGTTTAGGATTGGTTATATTTAGTTTCATAAATTGTCCTTTGACTGGAGTTTTGGAAGAGGTTTTATAACCCGTCCAAAAAACACTAGTAGTTTCTGGGACAATAGAATATTTTTTCCCAGATTTATCAAATTGATTAGTAGTTTTCTTAGTTTTACTCAATTGATCACAAGATACACTTGTGATAATGAAGAGTAAGCCGAATAGTAAAGTGCTAAAATTCAGTAGTTTGTATTGCATCGCTATAATTGTTAGATTAGTTAGTTTTATTTATCGTTATTTTTTTAAGGCAATTACTTGTATTCCTCCTTTTATTTTATCGCCCATTTTCACATTTATTTCAAAATCTAAAGGTACAAAAATATCAGCACGAGAGCCAAATTTGATAAAACCAGCATCAGTTCCTTGTTCTACTACTTGATCTACTTTGGCATAGTTTACAATTCTTCTTGCTACGGCACCTGCAACTTGTCTATGAAGTATTTGCCCGAGATTATTATTTTCTACAACTATTGTAGTTCGTTCATTTTCCGTTGATGCTTTAGGGTGAGAGGCGATAAGATATTTTCCTTTATGATATTTCGAAAAAACTACTTTTCCTCCAACAGGATATCTAGTCACATGAACATTTAAAGGTGTCATGAAAATAGATATTTGTCGCCTTTTATCTTTAAAAAATTCGGGTTCCTCTACCTCTTCAATGGCTACAACTTCACCATCTACTGGGGCGATGACATGATTGTCATTTTTTGGAGTCTCTCTTTTAGGGTTTCTGAAAAATTGTAATACGAGAATAGTTAAGAGTAATAATGCAATTTGAATTGTTTTTTGGATCGTATAATTTTCAATTAATTC
>DQTL01000208.1 GCA_015662775.1 Lutibacter sp. | reverse complement strand
TCAATTTATTGGAGTTACAAGAAACACTTATTAAATTAGAGTTATTGACTAAATCAAGATTTTTTATTGAATTATTAGCACAATTAAGTTCCCGTAATTTAAGTAATAATTGAGTGTCTAAGTCTTTAATATCATTATTGTCAAGATCTAAAGTCTGTATTTTATTTAATGGGTTAAAGCTGATAGTGTTTAGTTTATTGTTGTTGCAGCTAAGTAACTCTAAATGATTATTTTGAGTTAAATTTAAACTTGTTAACTCATTGTCACTAACATATATTTTCTTTAAATTTATATTGTTTAAAAAATTACAATTTGATAATGAATTTTTATTCCCAATAAAAATTTCTAGTTTATCTAAACCAGCAAGATCAATACTAGCTAATTGATTATTTTGGCAATTAACCTCTTTTAGTTTTTTATTGTTAGTTAAGTCAAGGCTAGTTAGGTTATTAGAATAACAATGCAAAATCTCTAATGATTTAAACCCTTCAATTCCTTTTAGCGATTTAATATTCTTCTTTGAAAGGTACAAAGATTTTATTTCAGAAATAGCTGCAGATTGAACTTTATTGTCTGGTTTGCCAATATCATATCCTAATTCGATTAAGACTTTTTCGAAATTTTCATCAGCGATATAGGTTGAGCAACTCAAAGAAAATTCAATTTTTTTGTCAATAACCCATGTTGCACTTTCAGCATAGTAGATATCATCAACTTCTATACAATCTAAATTTGGGTTAAAAATCGCATTAAGAAAAGTAAGTTTTTTGTTGTTGGCTTTTTTTAAAGAAAGGCTTTCTAAACGGTTGTTGTCACATACAAGCTTTTCTAAAAGTTCATTATTTGTAATTTCAAGTTGTTTAAGTTTATTGTTGCTGCAAGATAGTTTCTTGAGATGTTTTGCATTACTGAGGTCTATGAATTCTATGTTGTTATTGTTGAAGTTTAAATAGGTGAGTGTTGGCACTGATGCATTTATAGACTGGAGTTGGTTGTTGCTACAAGATACCTTTCGGATGATTAAATTTTTACTTAAATCTAAACTTGTAAGCTCATTTCTGCTACAAGCTAATATTTGTAGACTTGGGTTATTTTTTAAATCTAAAAAAGCAATACTATTAGAACTACAATTTAATTTTTCTAAGAATTTTAGTTTTGAAACATCAATGCGAGATATATTATTCTTAGAACAGTTAAAATTAACAAGAGAGGTAAAGTATTCAATACCTGTTAAATCATAGATTTTCTTATTTGACAAATTTAATTCAGTTACTTTTCTCACATCGTCTATAGAAACTAAACCATCAATCGTATCATCAGAATCAATGCCTAAATCGATAAGACTTTGTTCAAATCTATTATCAGGTATAGTGAAAGTTTGTGCGACTAAATTAGTTGTAACTGTACACAGTATTAGTAGAAGTACAGTTAAGTAATTTATGTTTTTTAAAAATATTTTTTCTTTTCTTGAGTTTTTTAATTTTTTCATCACCCTTATTTATATTATTTTATTTTGGGGATAGAATAATATTGGGGATGTATTTTCAAAATACAATATTGTCGCTAAATTAGTAAAAAAAATGAATATATTACTGTTTGTAGATTGTAAAAATCTCTTTTTTTTTTATAAATCCTATATATGAAAGATAATCTCTTGATTTACAGTTAAGTATTTATTGGTTGAAGGATGTTCTAATTTGTGTTTAGTCAGCTTATGTTCGTTGATTATTACAACTAAAAATATAAAGCATAATATCATTTAAAGGTAGAAAAACAAGTTTAGGTTAATTATTCTCACCTAGTTCTATAGCTCTTTGGTTTGCAGCTTTAATCGCTTTATTTATAGCTTTACTTACAGCTTCTTTTTCAAACATTTGAAGAGCAGCTTCAGTTGTGCCGCCTTTAGAAGCCACTTTTTGAATCATATCGCTACAGCTGTCTTTGCTAATTTGAAAAAACTCTACAATTCCTTTAAAAGTTTGGTAGGTAAGCATTTCTGCTTGTTGCATGGTAAAACCTAATTCTTCAGCAGATTCCATCATGGCTTTCATGAAGTATAAAACATAAGCAGGTCCTGATCCTGAGATAGCTGTGCTTACATTTAATAATTCCTCATCGGCTACATATAAATTTTTACCGGTACTTTCTAGTAAATTTTGAACAGTGACTAATTCAATACGGGTTACTTCTTCAGATGATGTAAATACGGTCATCCCTTCACCTATTTGGGCAGCCATATTTGGCATAGCTCTAATAACTTTTGTTATTTCCAAACTGTTTTGAATATTAGCTATCGAAATACCAGCCATGATAGAAAGTACGACTTGTTCATCAGAAATAAAATCTTTCATTTCTTTTGAAAGAGCAGGAAAGGCTTGGGGTTTTACAGCTAAAACGACCAAATCAAATTTTTCTATAAATTTCCCAGAGCTTTGATGAATATTGAGAATGCCTATGGCTTCTAATTCTGGAGTTTTAGAAATATCTTTTTCAATAACAGAAAAATTTGACGCATCTGCTATATGATTGTGCAAGAAACTTTTGGCAAAGCTTTGCCCCATGTTTCCACCACCAATAATTAATATTTTCATCTGTAGTTGTTAGTAAATTTTAAAATTGGTTTCTATTTATAGTGTATTATTTGCAGATAGTTATAAAAGCAGTAGGAAGATACCATAAATTCATCCCAAAAGAAACTGCAACTATTTCATAGCCTTCACTAGTTTTAAGGTTTTGTAAATTTTCAACATTTTTTCTTAAATTATTAGTTGACCACATTTCACTTATTTTAATGACTTCATATTTTTTCATAATATCATTTTTTGTTTATTTACTAGCAAATAATTTTACATCTTTTTCTGAAACTTCCTCTTCACCTAAAATAATCAATCGTTCTATGACATTTCTAAGTTCTCGAATATTTCCTGTCCAATCATACTCTTGTAATAGTTTTATTGCTTTGTTGCTAAAAGACTTTACACTAGTTCCTTGTTCTTTGGCTATTTTCTTTGCAAAATGAGTAATTAGCAAAGGAATATCTTCTCTTCTGTCATTTAAAGCAGGCACATCAATTAAAATAACTGCTAATCTGTGGTATAAATCTTCTCGAAATTTTTTGTTTTTTATTTCTTCTTTTAAATTTTTATTGGTGGCTGCCAAAACTCTCACATTGACACTAATATCTTTAGCATCTCCTACACGTTGTATTTTTCCTTCTTGTAAAGCCCTAAGTACTTTAGCTTGAGCCGAAAGACTCATATCACCAATTTCATCTAAAAAAATTGTTCCGCCATTGGCAGCTTCAAACTTTCCAGTACGATCTTTTGAAGCTCCAGTAAATGATCCTTTTTTATGTCCGAAGAGTTCACTTTCTATTAATTCAGAAGGTATCGCAGCACAATTGACCTCAATCATGGGACCTTTGCTACGTTCGCTTTTTTGGTGTAACCAATGAGCAACTAATTCTTTGCCAGTTCCGTTTGAGCCAGTTATCAATACACGTGCATCGGTCGGAGCCACTTTTTCAATCATTTCTTGAATATGCTGAATGGATTTACTGTCTCCAATCATTTCATAATTCTGACTAACTTTCTTTTTTAGACGTTTGTTTTCTACGACAAGTTCTTTTTGATCTAAAGCATTACGAACTGCATTTAGAAGTCGGTTTAAGTCAGGCGGTTTCGAAATATAATCAAAAGCTCCCATTCGCATACTATTTACCGCAGTTTCTAAATCACCGTGACCAGAGATCATTAAAAAAGGTAATTCGGGTTTTATTTTCTTGCTGTATTGTAAGACATCAATACCGTCCATTTTAGGCATTTTAATATCGCATAAAACCAAATCGTAATCATTAGCTTTTATTAGGTCGATACCAGCCATACCATCTTCAGCTTCAAAAACTTCATAAGATTTGCTTTCCTCAGAAATTATTTTATTTAAAACACGACGTATAGCCGCTTCATCTTCAATAATTAATATTCTACTCATATAGTATTGTTTGTTTGTTTGTTTGTTGATTTGTTTATTCGTTTAGTAAATAAACAAAATCACAATTAATATTTCTACTCTCTGATGTTTGTATAAACGTTGATAATATATTGATCCATTCAAATAAACAAATAAACGAATAAACATATCCTCATTAATATTTCAGCCACTTCCAAAGTTCCTTATAACTAGGCTTTTTACCGTACATTAATATTCCTACTCTGTATATTTTTGCAGCCATCCAAATCATACCAATAAAGGTGATAAACAGGATAACCAAAGATACAATTATTTGCCAAAGTGGTGCTCCCATTGGAATTCGCATCATCATTACTATTGGCGAAGTAAATGGAATCATGGAAAAAACGGTTGCAATTGTCCCATGTGGGTCATTTATAACTACAGCAAAACCAATGTACATGCCCAGCATTAAAGGCATCATAATTGGCATCATAAATTGTTGTGTATCTGTTTCATTATCTACAGCTGCTCCAATGGCAGCATAAAGTGAACTATATAAAAGAAAGCCCCCCATAAAGAAGAGAAAAAAGGAGATGATGATAGTCAGTAATGGTAATTGTCGTAATTCTTGAATAATGAGTTCAATTTTTGAACCTTTTGCGACCTCTTTCATCATTTCCATTTGTTCAGGGCTGACTTGCGACCCTGTATTGATACCCATTAATGGAAGAACGAAAGCATAGAAAAGACCAATTAACACACTCCAAGCAATAAATTGCGTCATTCCTGCACCAGCGGTACCTATAACTTTTCCTAACATTAATTGGAAAGGTTTTACAGAGGAAACGATAATTTCAATAATCCGACTTGTTTTTTCTTCAATCACGCTTCGCATAACCATTGCTCCATAAACCAAAATAAAGAGCATAATCATATAACCAGCAATAGAACCAATACCTAATTTAATACTGTTGATAAATTTAGAACTTTCCTCACCTTCAAAATTGGTTAATTGTAATTCTGATTGTATTCTAGAAGCATCAACTTGTTGTGTATCAATATTTAATTCTATCATTTTTAGATTGCTTAGTTTTTTATTAAACCGTCTTTCTAGTTTTTCGGTAAAAACAACACTAGGTGATTCAGAAGAATAAAAGGCAATATTTGAAGCAACTTCTTCTATCGTTTCACCTTTAGGAATGTAAAGTAAACCATATTGTTCAGAATCTTTAATTGTGTTTTTAGCAGTTTCTAAATCGAGATTTGAAATATTAATAAAGTCAAGGCTTTTAGTATTTTCAAAATCTTCAGCCACAAAAAGTTCTGAATGATCTATATAAGAAACAACACGCTTTTTCTCCATACTAGTTTTTGTAATAAAACTGACCAATACAATCATTCCGACCATTAATAGCGGACCTAAAAATGTCATGATAATAAAGGTCTTATTTTTAACCTTGTTTAAGTATTCTCTAGCAATTATAAGTTTTAATTTATCCATTTTTTTCTCAGTTATCGGTTATCGTTATTGGTTATCAGTTTGGTCATCGAGCGAAGACGAGATGAGTAATTTCTTGTTTATTTTTAGTTGTCGGGCATTGAATCGAGTCGAAGTCCTTACTTTTTATTTTCATTCTTTTTCACCGCTCTTATAAATATCTCACTTGCACTAGGAATCACTTCTACAAAATGATTGATATTTGCTTTGTTTGATAAAAAGCTAATTAGATCTTTAGAAGTATCTCCATCATTTATTCTAATGTTTAGTTTTAAATCATCTTCTAAAGTTTTAAAATTGGCATTGCTAATTTCAAATTTTGAAGCTAATTCTTGTTGTAAAGAAAGCTTGTCAGTTGTACTGATTCCTACTTCAAAAGTATTCGTTTTAAAAGTTCTTTTAATATCTTGAAGATTTCCATCTAATATTTTGTTTGACTTATCAATCAATGTGATGTGTTCACATAGCTCTTCTACAGATTCCATTCTATGTGTAGAAAAAATAACAGTAGCTCCTTTATCTCTTAATTCCAAGATTTCATCTTTAATTAAATTGGCATTAATAGGGTCAAATCCACTAAAAGGTTCATCAAAAATTAGTAATTTTGGTTGGTGTAAAACAGTTACGATAAATTGTACTTTTTGAGCCATTCCTTTAGAAAGTTCCTGTACTTTTTTACCCCACCAATCGCCTATTTCAAATTTATCAAACCAATATTTTAGTCGTTTTCTAGCATCTGATCTTGATAAGCCTTTTAACTGAGCCAAATATAAAGCTTGCTCACCTACTTTCATGCTTTTGTATAAACCACGTTCTTCTGGCAGGTAGCCAATATAATGCACATCGTTTAATTCTAGAGGTTTCCCATCAAAAACAACACTGCCCGAATCAGGTAGTGTTATCTGATTTATTACACGAATTAAAGTTGTCTTACCTGCACCATTAGGTCCTAATAAACCATAAATACTTTTTTCTGGCACACGAATTGAAACTTTATTTAAGGCAATGTAATCACCAAATTTCTTAGTAATCTCTTTTGTTTCTAATAAATACTTCATAAATGTTGATGCTGTTAATTATTATTGGTAATTCTAGAATTAAAATACTGGTTTAAATACTTTTAAGCAATATGTTACAAAAATACCAATTTGTAGCAATTTCAGATGGAACGTTACAAGAAGTTTAGGAAATAATTAGGATAATTAAGATATGTATTTTCTGAATTATTAGTTTTAAGTCAATATATTGTGAAAAACATATTTCTACACACAACTGTGTGAGAAAAACACAAATAAAAGAGTGTTGTATTAATTTTAACAAAATATGCTATGCGTGCATAATAAAATTCTATATCTTTGTTGCATGCATAAAGAAGAATCCATAGATCATCATTTAAGAGCTACTTGGCAAGCGGTGTCTAAAATGTACAATGAAGAGGCACTTTCTCATGGGAGTACTATGGCTATGGCATTTGTGTTGTTAAATGTTGATTATGAAAAAGGCACACCTTCAACTTCTTTAGGTCCGCAAATGGGAATGGAAGCAACCAGTTTATCCAGAATTTTAAAGAATATGGAGGATAAAGGGATTGTTTATAGAGAAAAACATCCCAAAGATGGTCGAAGTGTTTTAATAAAGTTAACAGAATACGGAAAAGAAAAAAGAGCATTTGCTAAAGCAACTGTATTACGATTTAATAATGTGGTTAAGCAACACGTAACTACAGAACAATTAAACGGGTTTTTTGAAGTGGTTAAGACAATTGAGGTCTTGATAAAGGATAATGTCATTTTTGAAAAAGCAAAAGTTTGATTGTAATTGTTCTTAATAAAAGAACGAGAATAGATTAAAGTATAATCAGCAATATGTAAGTAAGTAAATAGAATAAAACATGTATCAATCATAAATTAACAAGTTATTGCACAAAGTAACTTTAAAGATTAATTTTAACGTCTTTGTGAATTAACTGTAAACCTTTTTTACAAATGAAAAGAGCCATTAAAAAAGTAGCCATTATCGGATCAGGTATAATGGGGTCAGGAATAGCCTGTCATTTTGCAAATATTGGCGTGGAAGTTCGTCTTTTTGATATCGTTCCACGTGAATTAAATGATAAAGAAAAGGCAAAAGGGCTAACTTTAGAAAGTAAAGTAGTTCGTAATAGATTGGTAAACGACAGTTTAACAGCCTCATTAAAATCGAAACCTTCGCCTATTTATCACAAAGACTTTGCAAAAAGAATCACTACAGGAAACCTAGATGATGATTTGCCTTTAATTAAAGATTGTGACTGGATAATTGAAGTCGTGGTTGAACGATTAGATATCAAACAAAAAGTCTTTGAACAAATAGAAAAATACCGCACAAAAGGAAGTTTGATTACTTCCAATACTTCTGGTATTCCTATTCAGTATATGAATAAAGGACGCAGCGAAGACTTTAGACAACATTTTGCGGTTACACACTTCTTTAATCCTCCTAGATATTTGAAATTGTTTGAAGTTGTTCCAGGACCCGATTGTAAACAAGATGTTACGGATTTTTTAATGAGTTATGGTGAGAAATTCTTAGGTAAAACAGCTGTTTTAGCCAAGGATACTCCTGCATTTATTGGAAATAGAGTTGGTATCTTTGGGATAATGAGTTTATTCCATGTCGTAAAAGATATGGGTTTAAGTGTTGAACAAGTTGATAAATTGACAGGACCTGTTATTGGTCGTCCGAAATCAGCAACTTTTAGAACAGTTGATTTAGTTGGTTTAGATACTTTAGTGCATACAGCGAATGGAGTAGCTGATAATGCCAAAAACGATGAAATGCATGCTAGTTTTGCCATTCCAGATTTTGTACAAAAGATGATGGAAAACAAATGGTTGGGAAGTAAAACAAAACAAGGATTCTATAAAAAAGTAGTAGTTGATGGTAAAAAGTCCATCCAATCATTAGATTTAGAAACTTTAGAATATAAAGCACAAGAGCGAGTAAAGTTTGCCACTTTAGAAATGACTAAAACCATCGATAATGTTATTGATCGATTTAAAGTTTTAGTTAAAGGAAAAGACAAAGCAGGTGAATTTTATAGAAAAACATTTGCACCGCTATTTCAGTATGTGTCTAATAGAATTCCAGAAATTTCAGATGAATTGTATAGATTAGATGATGCGATGAAAGCAGGTTTTGGTTGGGAACATGGCCCTTTTCAAATATGGGATGCCATCGGTGTCGAAAAAGGAATAGAAATGATGAAAGCAGAAGGTTTCACCCCAAATAAATGGGTGGTTGATATGCTTACTTCTGGAAACACCTCTTTTTATTCAGTAAAAGAAGGAGTCAAGTATTATTATGATATTCCAAATAAAAAACAAGCAGTCATTCCAGGTCAAGATGCATTTATCATTTTAGATAATATACGAGAAGCAAAGACAATTTGGAGTAATTCAGATGCAAGCATTCAACATTTAGGTGATGGCGTACTTAATGTAGAATTTCAATCTAAGATGAATACTTTAGGTGGTGGCGTTTTAGAAGCCATCAATAAAGGAATTGATTTAGCTGAAAAAGAATACGAAGCTGTAATATTAGGAAATCAAGGAGCTAATTTCTCCGTTGGTGCTAACCTTGCGATGGCATTTATGTTAGCGGTCGAACAAGAATATGACGAACTAGCCATGGCAGTAAAATATTTCCAAGATACTGTAATGCGTTTACGTTATTCGTCCGTACCTACGATTGTTGCTCCGCATGGAATGACCTTTGGAGGTGCTTTAGAAATGAGTATGCATGCCGACAAAGTAGTGGCTGCAGCAGAAACCTATACAGGTTTAGTAGAGTTTGGTGTAGGAATTATTCCAGCAGGAGCTGGAACTAAAGAAATGACAAGACGTGTCTCAGAATTATGGGTAAAAGATGATGTTAAACTCAACCGTTTACGTGATGCATTTATCAATATTGCTATGGCAAAAGTAGCGACTTCAGCTTATGAAGCTTTTGATTTAGGTTTTTACCAAAAAGGAAAAGATATTGTGGTAGTTAATAGAGAACGTCAATTGGCTGTGGCAAAACGTCATGCCATACAAATGGTACAGGATGGCTATACACAACCAGCAAAAAAAGAGGTTTATGTTTTAGGAAAACAAGCTTTAGGTATGTTCTTAGTAGGAACTGACAGTTTAAAAGAAGGTCGATTCGCTTCAGAACACGATCAATTAATAGCTAATAAGTTAGGCTACATCATGGCAGGTGGTGATTTATCAGAGCCACAATTCGTGTCGGAAGACTATTTATTAAATCTAGAACGCGAAGCCATCATGAGTTTGTTTACAGAACGTAAAACTTTAGAGCGTATTGAACACACGTTGAAAACGGGAAAACCATTAAGAAATTAAAGCCCCTCCCGACCTCCCCAAAGGGGAGGAGAGTAGAAAGTAAAAAATAGGAAATGTATAACAATTAATAAAATATCCTCTCATAGTTCTCCCCCTTTGGGGGAGTTAGAGGGGGCTTATCATTATGAAAACAGCATATATAGTACAAGGTTACAGAACAGCAGTAGGAAAAGCACCTAGAGGAGTTTTTCGATTTAAAAGACCCGATGAAATGGCAGCAGAAACCATTCAATACTTATTGGAAAAAGTTCCAGAATTAGATAAAAAACGAATTGATGATGTCATTGTAGGAAATGCCATGCCCGAAGCCGAACAAGGTTTAAACATGGGGCGATTAGTTTCACTTATGGGCTTAAAGATTGATGATGTAGCAGGTATGACTGTTAATCGTTATTGTGCATCAGGTTTAGAAACGATCAGTATAGCCATTGCCAAAATCCAATCAGGAATGGCAGATTGTATTATTGCTGGTGGTGTGGAAAGCATGAGTTATATTCCTATGGGAGGTTATCGTGCCGTACCAGATTATAAATCTAGTAAAGAAGGTCACGAAGATTATTATTGGGGAATGGGACTCACAGCCGAAGCTGTAGCCCAACAGTTTAAAGTGTCTCGTGAAGATCAAGATGAATTTGCGTTCAAATCACATGAAAAAGCATTAAAAGCCTTAGATAATGGTACATTCAAAGAGGATATTGCTCCAATTAATGTAGAGCAAACCTTTGTAGATGCCAATGGGGTCAAACAAACAAAATCTTATGTAGTGGATACAGATGAAGGACCACGAAGAGGAACATCAATCGAAGCATTAGCGAAATTGCGTCCCGTTTTTGCAGCAGGTGGAAGTGTTACCGCTGGAAATTCCTCACAAATGAGTGATGGAGCATCTTTTGTTTTAATCATGAGTGAAGAAATGGTCAAAGAACTCAATGTAGAACCAATAGCAAGATTAGTTTCTTTTGCAGCAGTAGGAGTAGAACCTCGTATTATGGGAATAGGTCCTGTAGCAGCTGTACCAAAAGCACTAGAACGAGCTGGGATGAAACAAAATGAAATCGATTTATTCGAACTAAATGAAGCTTTTGCCTCACAATCATTAGCAGTAATAAGAGAATTAGACCTCAATCCAGATATTGTCAACGTAAACGGTGGAGCAATTGCCCTCGGTCATCCACTAGGTTGTACAGGTTCTAAATTATCCGTTCAATTATTTAATGAAATGCGAAGACGTGGTAATAAATATGGGATGGTTACTATGTGCGTAGGTGCTGGTCAAGGAGCTGCTGGGGTTTTTGAGCTTCTGAAATAATGTTGAATTTTAAGTTTTGAATGTTAAATTATATTAAGAATTCAAAACTCAACACTTAAAAATGGCTATAATGAAAGAAAGTATAATTGAAAAGAAAAGTTTTGAATTTTCCCTTATGATTATTGAATTATATAAGGCTTTGAATAATGAAAAGGAGTTTGTTATTTCAAAACAACTTTTAAGAAGCGGAACAAGTATAGGAGCTAATATTCAGGAAGCATCAGCGGCCTTTTCCAAAAAAGATTTCCTGTATAAGATGTCAATTTCATCTAAAGAAGCAAGAGAAACTAAATACTGGCTACAACTTTTAGAAAAGTCAAATTTAACAAGAATAAATGTAGAAAAACAGCTTAAAAACATTCAGGATATAATAAATATTCTAACTAAGATCGTTAAAACAACAAAAGATCGTTTGAGCTAATTCAAAACTCAACATTCAACATTTAAAATTATAGATATGTCAAAAATCAAAGGAGGAGAATTCCTAATCAAAGAAGTAACAAGTGACGAAATATTCATAAAAGAAGAATTTTCGGAAGAACAAAACATGATGCGTGATGCCGTTCAGGAGTTTATTGATAGAGAGGTATTACCAAATCGTGAAAGATTTGAGAAAAAAGATTACGCATTAACCGAATCGACCATGAAAAAATTGGGTGAAATGGGACTTTTAGGAGTTTCTATCCCCGAAGTTTATGGAGGAATAGGTATGGGATTTGTTTCCACCATGTTAGTAACTGATTACGTGTCTGGAGCAACAGGTTCTTTGTCAACAGCTTATGGAGCACATACAGGTATTGGTATCATGCCAATTTATCTTTATGGAAGTGAAGACCAAAAACAAAAATATTTACCAGATTTAATTGCAGGAGAAAAATTTGGTGCCTACTGTTTAACAGAACCCGAAGCTGGAAGTGACGCAAATTCAGGAAAAACAACTGCAGTTTTAACAGATGATGGAAAAAACTATAGAATCAATGGACAAAAAATGTGGATCTCAAATGCAGGTTTTGCAAAAGTATTCATTGTATTTGCACGTATTGAAGATGATAAGAATATTACAGCATTTGTTTTAGATTATGATAAAGAAAATCCGAATGGGATTTTGTTAGGAGAAGAAGAGCACAAATTAGGAATTAAAGCTTCTTCAACAAGACAAGTGTTCTTTACAGATACACTAGTCCCTGTAGAGAATATGTTATCAGAAAGAGGAAAAGGATTTAAAATTGCCTTAAATGCTTTAAACGTTGGTCGTATTAAATTAGCTGCTGGTTGTAATGATGCTCAAAGACGTACCATTAATAAATCAGTTGAATATGCCAATGAACGTATTCAATTTAAAACACCTATTGCTCAATTTGGAGCTATTCAAAAGAAATTGGCAGACATGAGTACCAAATCCTACGTAAGTGATGCAGGTATTTATAGAGCAGCTATGGATGTTGAAAATAAAATCGATGAATTAGTAGCCGAAGGAAAAACATTACAGAAAGCCAAATTAACCGCTTTTAGTGAGTTTGCTATAGAAGCAGCTATTTTAAAAGTATATGTGTCAGAAGGCGTACAGTTTGTAACCGATGAGGGTATTCAAGTTTTTGGAGGCATGGGCTTTTCTGAAGATACACCAATGGAAGCTGCTTGGCGTGATGCACGTATTACAAGAATTTACGAAGGAACTAATGAAATAAATAGACTATTAACTGTTTCTATGTTACTCAAAAAAGCGATGAAAGGTCAAGTAGATTTAATTGGTCCAGCTACAGCAGTAGGAAAAAGTTTAATGGCAATACCTTCTTTCAATACACCTGATTATTCGGTGTTGTTTTCAGAAGAAAAAGAGATAATAGCAAAGCTTAAAAAAGCCTTTTTAATGGTGGCTGGTAGTGCTGTTCAAAAATATGCCATGGATTTACAAAATCACCAACAATTGATTTTAGCTGCTGCAGAATTGATGATTGAAATCTACATGGCAGAATCAGCAGTCTTAAAAGCAGAAAAACTAGCAAAAAAAGAAGGAGAAGAAAAAGTAGCAGGACAAATAGCTATGGCTAAACTCAATTTGTTTAATGCCGTAGAAAGTGTCTCTAAAAATGCAAAAGAAGCAATTTTATATATGGCAGAAGGCGACGAACAACGCATGATGCTTATGGGACTTAAACGTTTTACAAAGTACACGAATTATCCTAACACAATCGCTTTACGTAAAGTAATAGCAGAAAAAGTAATAGAAGCTAATGCTTTTTGCTTTTAAAACATATTGTTTTTATTCTTAATTGAAATAAAACAATTATTTGGTTAGATAGGCTTTGTCAGAATGTAGATTTTGGCAAAGCTTTTTTTATTTCAATATCTTTACCACTCAAATAGCAAACTATAAAATGAAGAAATTCAACACCAATATATGGAATCGTAAAGCTCAGTATGAGTTTTTTAAAAATTACAAAGATCCTTTTTTCAATATCACAGTAAACATAGATGTTACTCAATTAGTAAGATTCTGTAAAGCAAATCAATTATCTTTTACATGGGCAAATTATTATTATGTAATGAAAGCTATGGAGGAAATACCTGAGTTTAAATTACGTTTTTTTGAAAATGAAGTCTATGAATTTGAAGAGATACGCTTAGGTTCAACGACTTTAAATGAAGACAAAACCTTTTCTTTTTGCTATTTTCACATGACAGAAAGCGTAGATGAATTTGTTATTAAAACAAACAAAACGATTGAAAATCATAAATTAGGCAATGCTGTTTTAGAAGATAATAGAAATGATTTAGCTGTAGTTCATGGCACAACATTACCTTGGTTGTCTTTTACTAGTCTAAAGCATCCTAGAAATGGTAATGAAGGAAACAAAGGAATTCCTAAACTCGCTTTTGGAAAAATATTTAAAGAAGGCAATAGTGAGAAAATTCCATTTTCTATAGAAGTGCATCATGCCTTAATGGATGGCTATCATATTGGACGGTTAGTAGAATTATACCAAGATAGATTAAATCAATTATAATAAATTGAGAGAATAATAACTTTGCGTTTCTTTGCGAAAAGCTTTGCGTACTTTGCGTGAAATCATACAGAAAGACAATATGAAAATCCTACTATCACCAGCCAAAACCTTAGATTACGAGACTAAGCTTACTATTTCTAAAACAAGTAAACCCCTATTTGTTGCAAAAGCAGATAAGTTGAATAAAGTGCTTCAAAACAAAACACCCAAACAACTAGTGAGTTTAATGAAAATTTCAGATAAACTAGCAGACTTAAACTGGCAACGCAATCAAGATTGGGCAAAGACCAAAGTGTTTAGACAAGCCGTTTATGCTTTTAAAGGAGCAGCTTATGTGGGGTTGGATGCTTACACTATTTCAGAAATAAATATTGACTACTTACAAAATACACTTCGTATTTTATCAGGTCAATACGGTATTTTAAAACCACTTGATTTAATAAAACCCTATAGATTAGAAATGGGAACTAAACTAGTAATAGAGACACATAAAAATCTTTACAATTTTTGGGATGCTCAAGTTACTGATGCTTTAAATAACGAACTAGTAGAAGATGAACCTATTATCAATTTAGCTAGTAACGAGTATTTTAAGGTAATTAAACCAAATCTTTTAAAAGCTAAAATCATCACCCCAATTTTTAAAGACTTTAAAAATGGGCAATACAAGGTTATTAGCTTTTATGCAAAAAAAGCCAGAGGAATGATGACTAGGTTTGCAATTGATAATCAAATTAAAGATGCTGAAAAATTAAAAACTTTTGCACGAGATAGTTATGGTTATGATGAAAAACTATCTACGAAAACTCAATGGGTATTTACACGATAAAAAAAACCGTTAACTAATAAGTCAACGGCTTTTCACTGTAATAAAACTTGGTTAGATATCTTAGTAAACAGATTCTTTACCCATTTCTTTTGTCAATAGGTAATAGAACATGGCTCTGTATTTGTTACGATTAGACGTACCCATTTTTTCACAAACAGCTTTTATGGCATCATCTAATTTAGGGCTGTCTTTACATCCTAATTTTTTTAGTAAGAAATTTTTCTTAACAGTTTCCATTTCACTAGCTTGTGAACAAGATACTTTTTCAGCATCTGTTTTGTAGATAGATGGACCTAAACCTTTAGTTACTTTTTCGAATAAACCAGCATCAAAACTAATATTTAGTTTTTTAAATTCGCTAGTGTATAATTCCATTTTTTCATCAAATTTACTCATGAGTTTTTGTTTTTTGAGTTAATATTATTTTTAAACGTTTCAAATATAAGAATAATTTAGTTAAAAGCTGAGAGTTTATAAGTTAAAAGTACATAAAGTTAAAAGTTTGTAAAGTCACACCTATTGAGTGATGATGCTAAAGTGTTTATTGAAAGTAGAAAGTGTGCAAGGTTCTTAGAGGTGCCCTTAACCCACTTTTAACTTTATACTTTACACTTTTAACTTTACAACTAGTATACTGCCACAATGTCACCAAAAATGTCATGGCATAATCATTGACATTAGAGAAAATGTAAATAATTATGCAAACAACTTAAAACAACTACATAATGAGTAAAATAATTGGAATCGATTTAGGAACCACCAACTCTTGTGTTTCAGTAATGGAAGGAAATGAGCCAGTAGTAATTCCTAATTCAGAAGGAAAAAGAACAACGCCCTCTGTTGTTGCCTTTGTAGAAGGTGGCGAAAGAAAAGTAGGAGATTCAGCGAAACGTCAGGCAGTAACCAACCCGACAAAAACCATATCTTCTGTTAAAAGATTTATGGGTAATAAATATTCTGAATCTAAAATGGAAGCAGAACGTGTGCCTTTTAAAGTAGTAAAAGGAGATAATGACACACCACGTGTAGATATTGACGGTCGTCTTTATTCACCACAAGAAATATCTGCAATGGTCTTGCAGAAAATGAAAAAAACAGCTGAAGATTATTTAGGAACTACCGTTTCTGAAGCAGTAATTACTGTGCCAGCTTATTTTAATGATTCGCAGCGTCAAGCAACTAAAGAAGCAGGTGAGATTGCTGGTTTAAAAGTAGCACGTATCATTAACGAGCCAACTGCAGCAGCTTTGGCTTATGGATTAGATAAAAAAGATCAAGATCAAGTAATTGCTGTTTATGATTTAGGTGGAGGAACTTTCGATATTTCTATCTTAGAATTAGGAGATGGTGTCTTTGAAGTATTATCAACAAATGGAGACACACATTTAGGTGGTGATGATTTTGACCAAGTTTTAATCGACTGGTTAGCAGATGAATTTAAAAAAGAAGAAAATGTTGACTTACGTAAAGACCCAATGGCTTTACAACGTTTAAAAGAAGCAGCTGAAAAAGCAAAGATAGAATTATCAGCTAGTACAGCAACGGAAATCAATCTACCTTATATAACTGCAATTGATGGTGTGCCTAAGCATTTAGTACGTAAATTATCTCGTGCTCAATTCGAAAATCTAGCAGATACTTTATTCAAACGTTCAATGGAGCCCGTTAAAGCAGCATTGAAAGATGCAGGCTTATCAACAGGCGATATCGACGAAGTAATTCTAGTAGGTGGTTCAACACGTATGCCTAAAGTACAAGAATTAGTAGAAAAATTCTTTGGTAAAAAACCTAATAAAGGAGTAAACCCAGATGAAGTTGTAGCAATTGGTGCAGCTATTCAAGGTGCTGTCTTAACTGGAGATGTTAAAGATGTTTTACTTTTAGATGTAACACCTTTATCTTTAGGTATTGAAACTATGGGTAATGTATTTACCAAATTAATTGATGCCAATACCACTATTCCTACTAAAAAATCACAAGTATTCTCTACGGCAGTTGATAACCAACCCTCAGTAGAAATACATGTGTTGCAAGGTGAACGTACCATGTCAAAAGACAACAAAACTATTGGTAGATTCCATTTAGATGGAATTCCACCAGCAGGAAGAGGAACTCCACAAATTGAAGTAACTTTTGACATTGACGCCAATGGATTGATTCATGTAACAGCTTTAGATAAACAAACTAATAAACAACAAGAAATTCGTATTGAAGCTTCTTCTGGTTTGTCAGATAAAGAAATTGAGCAAATGAAAAAAGATGCAGAAGCCAATGCCGAAGCAGATAAACAAGCTAAAGAAACAGCAGATAAAGTAAATGCTGCTGATAGTATGATTTTTCAAACGGAAAAACAACTCAAAGACAATGCTGATAAATTATCTGATGGAGTGAAAAAACCTATTGAAGAAGCTTTAGGAACTTTGAAAAAAGCACATGAAGCTAAAGATTTAGCAGGTATTGATGCAGCGATGGAAACCATGAATAAAGCATGGGAAGCAGCAGCTCCTGAAATGCAAAAAGCAGCTCAAGAACAACAAGCTGGTGCAGGTCAAGAACCACAACAACAAGGCGAAGCTAAATCAAATGAAGGTGATAATGTCGAGGATGTAGATTTTGAAGAAGTGAAAGAAGACTAGTCGCTCGCAAGTTACGATAGACTAATTATTAATACAAAACCCTGTCAGCGTTAAAATGCTGACAGGGTTTTTAGTTATTTAAATTCCTTACTTTTGTATATCAATAATATAGCAAAGATGAAACATACAAACCTATTACAAGACTTAAATTATAAAGATGATAAAGTAGCTATTTCTGTTTTATTTGAAACAGAAACTACCAAAGAAATACGCATCCTCTTTAAAGAAGGGCAAACCATGCAAAAGCATCAAACGCCGTATCCAATAAGCGTTGAAATCGTAGCAGGAGCTATTGATTTTGGTGTCAATGACGAGTTGTTCAACTTAGTAAAAGGAGATTTAGTGGCGTTAGATGGTAGTGTTCCTCACGATTTAAAAGCAGTAAAGGATAGTATTGTTAGGCTAACTTTGAGCAAACAAGATTCTGTACAAAGAGTGCGAAATGTTGGAATTTAATTAGTAAACCTGTTTTATGATAAGTCGTATTTTTAGTTTAGTAATAATTGTAATTTTTTTGACTAGTTGTGGAACTGCTAAAAAGGGAATTAAGAAATCCAATATATTTTCCAAACAAGAGACACAACTAATTCTTTCAGGAAAAATAGATGAACCTATGCGGGTTTTATTAATTACCAACCCTAAAGATTCGGTAATACTGCGTTCCAAAAGTCAACCTTTTAAAGTTGGAAGGAGTAATAAAGTACTTGATTATTTTACAAGTAGGTTGTATCATACGGTTAGAGATTCGGCTACAAAAGGTGTTGGTATCGCCGCTCCGCAAGTGGGGATTCTCAAAAAAATTATCTGGATTCAACGTTTTGATAAAGAGAACGAACCTTTTGAAGTCTATTTTAATCCTGAAATTAAAAAGTATTCTGAGATGAAACAAGATGTCATGGAAGGTTGTTTGTCAATACCCAACACCAGAGAAATGATGCACAACAGAGCCTATGCCGTTTTTTTAGAATATGATAATAATAAAGGAGAACACAAATGTGAAATGATAGAAGCTTTTACAGCCGTTATCTTTCAGCATGAAATAGATCATTTAGATGGTATTTTATTTACAGATCATTTAGAAAAAGAAAGGAAAGAATCTATTAAACATAGTATTAAGTAGAAGGTTAAAAGTAAAGAAAGAATGTCTTAACTTTTGGCAGATTGTTTCTCCAGATAATTATCGGGATCGCAATGACAGTTTCAAATAGCCACTTTCCTTATTATAACCGTCTTTTACGACTTTAGTAACATGATACAAGACCACAAAAAAATATAACTGATATACAATACAATCATCTCAATTTACCATTAAAAATCACTTTTGGTAGTGGAAATGACTATATTACCTATACCTATGATGCCTCAGGAGTAAAAGTAAAAAAACAAGTCAAAGAAAACAAAACAGTATCCACATCTGTGTATCGTCCGTTTGGTAAACAAAGTAAGGTAAAAAAATTGACAAAGTCAAATTTAGAAAACAAATAGTATGCTTTTTCTAAATTCTACAACTTTTGAGACTGTTCCAAGAAAAAGACTATACACTTATAAAAAATTAAAGCTCAAAACAGAGATTCCTGTTTTGAGCTTTGAATAAATGCTATAATCTCTTATTTAGTAGCTGACAAATACCATTTACTATTTTATAAAATCTTCAAAAGATTTATACTTTACAACAGTTCTTTTACTTTGTAACTTTTGATAGTTTTGCTCAGCATCTTTATATAAATCTTGCAACAGTTGTAAGTTTAACATTTCTGCTTTTGTCGGTTTTTCATAAATACCTGATATTTTACTATATAAATCAGATAATTTCTCTCTTAATTGTTTTTCGGATTGCCCTACATAATTATCTCCTGTGGTAACAACTAATTTTTCTTTTAAAGCTATAAGTTTTCTTTTTAGCTTCGTTAATTTAGAAGCGTTTGTTGCTGTTTTTAATTGAGAATCAATTGCAGAAATATCAGCATCAATTTGATAGACCATATAAGCCAATTCTTCTGTCATGTCATATAAAACTTTTGTGACTCTTTCTTGCTCTTTTCTGTCAGATAATGTTATTCCGTTATCTGCGTATTTTAATTCAAGAGGAATCTCAAAGGTTTCTTTCCCTTTTGTCATTACAACTTTATAACTACCTGCTACTGCTCTTGGCGTAGCAAAACTACCAAAACTAAAGGTTTTGCCTTTGGCTACTTTTGGTTGTTTGGTTCTATAATTCCAATTAACAATATTAATCCCTTTTGATTTTCCTGCTTTTAAAGTAGCAACTTTTTTATCTTGTTTATCATAGACTTCTAATTTCATCTTTCCGAAAGTGTGCCTTTTCTTTAAATAATATACAATTTTAGCAGCACTACTAGGATTGTCTCCTCTAAACTGTGTTTCCGTACCAAAGAAACTGGCAAAGGCATCGCTTTCTTTCATAACTGTTGGTTTTGTTTTGAAAAAATGCACTTTCTTATGTAATACGTTTTGATTGATTTCTCTTAATGGGCTAACATCATCAATGATTATAACACCACGCCCATGTGTACCCATTACCAAGTCGTTGGTTCTTTTATGCATGGTCATGTAATGAATTGCAGTGGCTGGCATATTATTTTCAAATTTATTCCAATGTTTCCCACCATCAATTGTAATATATAGACCAAACTCAGTTCCTAAAAATAACAAATCTGGATTGACAAGATCTTCCTGAAAACTACGAGCAAAACCATGAATGTCATCTGTGATTATTGATTTCCAAGTTTTTCCAAAATCTGTTGTTTTGTAGGTATAAGTGTTTTTATCATTAGTTGTATGACCATCAAATACGGCATAAGCAATTCCTTTATCAAACACACTAGCTTCTATGTGATAACACCATGTATTCTTTGGCAATCCTTTAATGTTTTTAGTGACATTTTTCCATTTTTTCCCACCGTTTTGAGTGACTTGTACTTGTCCATCATCGGTACCTACCCAAATAACATTTTCATCTAGGGTAGATTCTGCTATAGTAAAAATAGTACAGTGATTTTCTGCCCCTGAATTATCTTGTGATAAACCGCCTGAATTTTCTTGCATTTGCTTGGTTGTATCATTTGTGGTTAAATCTGGAGATATTTTCACCCATGTTTCACCCATGTTTTCTGATTTATGTAGAAATTGACTTCCCATATAAAAACGGTCTGGTTGGTGTGTACTCAATTCCATAGGTGCATTCCAATTAAAACGTAGTTTAGGATCACCCTTTTCAGGAAGTGGTTGTATGGTTTTAATTCTTTTTTTCTCTACATCGTATCGCCAAACGTTTTCAGCCCCTTGCATTTCAGTATAGATAATATTCTTTGTAAAATGTTTTAAGACTCTAAAACCATCGCCATAACCTACAGAATTCCAATGCCTTGCTTTGACTCCACCTGGTGCACTATTTGGGCCATACCAAGAACCATTATCTTGTAAGCCGCCATATACATTGTACGGTTTTGCATCATCGACACTCACATGATAAAATTGAGATACTGGCATATTTTCTACTATTTCCATCGTACCTCCACCATCAACAGATCGATAAACACCTCCATCAGTTCCTGCATAAATCATATCAGAGTTATTGATTGCAAAAGCTATATCATGAATATCGCTATGCATAGGTCCCATAGATTTAAAAGTTTTTCCTCCATCACGAGAAATTGAGCCATTTAGACCTCCTTTAATTACTATGTCTTGATTATTTGGATCTACAACAATTCTAGAAAAATAAAAAGGTCTGACGACTAGTCCAAAATCATTATTTAAATGTTCCCAACTTTGACCTGCATCATTAGAACGCCACAGACCCTTATCTTTTTTGTTTTCTGTTTCTAATACGGCATATAATCTATTAGAATTTGAAGGTGCAACAGCAAATGCAAATCTTCCTAATTTACCTGAAGGGAATCCATTATGGATTTTATTCCAAGTTTTTCCTGCATCGGTTGTTTTATATAAAGCAGATTGATAGCCTCCTGAATTAAACGACCACGCCGTTCTTCTAAATTCCCAAAAAGCAGCATATAAAATTTTCGGATTATTAGGGTCCATAATTAATTCAGAACAACCCGTTTTGTTATCAACTTTTAAAATAGCATCCCATGTTTTTCCACCGTCTGTTGTTTTATACACACCTCTTTCATCAGAATCTCCCCAAAGTGCACCTAAAACACCTACATAAACTTCATTTGAGTTCTTTGGGTTTATTTCAATTCCCGCTATACGATCAGAATTTTCAAAACCAATTTTATCCCAGTTTTGACCACCATCAACCGATTTAAAAAGTCCATCACCAACAGAAGTGCTATTACGTGTCCATGTTTCACCAGTACCTACCCAAATGACATTATCTGGTTGGTTAGGATCAACCGTTACTACACCAATTGACTGCACATAATCATCAAAAATAGGATTAAATGTTGTACCTCCATTAGTGCTTTTCCAAACGCCACCACCTGCAGTACCTGCATATAAAATACGAGGGTTTGTTGGATGTAATTCTAAATCAGATATTCTTCCACTCATTAATGCAGGCCCGATATGGCGAGCTTCAATAGAGCCAAATAATTGTTTTCCTGTTAATTTAATTTCTTGTTCTTGTGCATTTAAAGTTACAGTTACTATAAGAAAAAGCAATTGCAATAGCAATAGTATAATACGTTGCATAATAATAATAATAGATTTGGTTGTTAGTAAAGACAACAAAAGCCCTATTGAATAGGGCTTTTGTTAAAATATTTTATTTTTTTTCTTCTGTTGGCGGAGGTGTTTCTTCTTCCTTTGGCATATCAAAAACACTTTGATCTACTTCTGGATTTATTTCAATTTTTTCAATAGTAAATGGTCCTCCCATTTGAGATAACGACATAGGAAAATAAAGTCCTTCTACCTCTTCGTAGTCACTCATTGTTGCTTTCATCATCTTTCCTTTCATTGGCCCTGATTTTATTTCATTTTCAGCAACAATAGGTACAAAATTCTCTTTATCAAAATAGTAAAAAGAAACACTTTCTTCTTCTACACCATCAACTTTGACAGGGTTTTGAGTCAGTTTAATCTTATAACATTCAGCACCTTCCATAGTTTCTTCTCCTAAGAGTTCTACTTTATAACCTTTTTCTTTATAATTTAAAAAAGGGGTTGGAAAATCTTTCAATTGATTTAGTTTAAAATTCTCAACTTGTTCCGTTGTCATCGCTTCAGCTTTCTGTGTCATAAAATTTGTATTCCAAAGTACTTCTCCATCGTAAACACCTTGCATCAATTCTTTACCTTGTATGCTAATTTTAACATATTGCCTTCCATCTTTTAATTGTAAAACTTCAATAGGAATTTCCATACCTTGTCCACTTGCCAGACCTGACATCTTAAAACCTTCTAGTTTTTCCCAGTTTGCTTTTCCTCCCGTATTTTCAAAATAATTATCTAAGATTTCATCAGCTGTTGTTTGTGCGAAAGTTCCAATAAAAAAGATAAGGGCAATCGCTGTAAAAATGTTTTTCATGTGTATGTTTTTTATGATTTTAACTAATACTGTAAAATAAGACGAACAACTTTCGTTATTGTTACAATTTTAATAAATTTTTATTGAACAAATATACATTTATAAAAAAGAAATCTATACTGCTCTAACATAATTGTTTACTTTTGAAAAGTACTTTGGAAAACACACTTAATTTTACCCTAAATGGATATACTAAACCACGAATCTTTTAAAGTTACGGACGATATCTTAGCAAGCAAAGAACAGCGATTTCTCAATTTTATAATTGATAGAATTGTTTTCTATTTGATCTTCTTTACTATTGGCATTCTATTGGTTTTATTTTTTTCTATTATTGGATTTGAAAAGGGAGTTTTATGGATGGAAAACCTAGAAAACATTGGGCAAGGTTGGGATTATTTAATCTCATACACAAGTATGTATATTTATTTTTTTGTCATGGAATCCCTTTTATCAAAAACTATCGGAAAAGCAATTACCCGAACACTAGTAGTTTATGAAAATGGTGATAAACCTGAACTCAAAGATATTGCTATTCGTACCCTTGTTAGATTTGTTCCATTTGATGCTTTTTCTTTTCTTGGGACATTAGGTAATGGCTGGCATGACAAATGGTCAAATACTTTTGTTGTAAAAGAGGATCTATTCAATGATAGTAAACGCCTTCATAAACGTTTTAATGAACTTGGAGAATAGTAAACATGTTCTTTTCAAATATTAAAAAGGATCCTATTACAGTAATTTAAAAATGATTTTTATCATCACTAATATTAGGAAAAAAGCATTCTTTTGCTCACAAATATAAACGTATATCATGAGAGACCTTGAAGTATTGATGAACCCAAACAAACTGGTTAAACATCTTAAAAAACCAGCTAGAGAATTCACAAAATACGACATCATTAAATTTATTGATGATAACAAAATTGAAATGCTCAATTTTAGATATGTAGGCGAAGATGGAAAACTAAAAATATTAAATTTTGTCATTACCAGTAAAGATTATCTCGAGTCAATATTGTCAACTGGAGAACGTGTTGATGGTTCTAGTTTGTTCTCCTATATCGAAGCTGGTTCAAGTGATTTGTATGTAATTCCACGATTTAGAACTGCTTTTGTCAATCCATTTACAGAACAACCTACTTTAGATATTTTATGCTCTTTTTACACAAAAGATGGCGAACCTCTTGAAAGTGCTCCCGAGTATATTTTAAAAAAGGCTACTGAAAAATTCACTAGAGATACAGGTTACACTTTTAAAGCAATGGGTGAACTTGAATACTATATTATTAGTGACAAACAAGACCTATATCCTGCCAAAGATCAAAGAGGTTATCATACAGCTGCTCCTTTTACAAATTGGGAAAACTTAAGATTAGAAGCTCTGCAAACTATTGCACAATGTGGTGGGAAAATAAAATATGGTCACTCTGAAGTTGGGAATTTCACTGCAGATGATAAAATGTACGAACAACACGAAATAGAGTTTAATCCCGTACAAGCTGAGGAAGCTGTTGAGCAATTAATTGTTTCTAAATGGATATTGAGAATGCTAGGTCAAAAACATGGAGTTACTATTAGCTTTGCTCCAAAAATTACCGTTGGAAAAGCAGGAAGTGGACTACACATACACATGATGATAGAAAAAGACGGCATAAATTACATGGCAAATGATGTGGGTTTAACAGATATTGCTAAAAAATTTATTGCAGGAATCTTAGACAAAGCACAATCATTAACCGCATTTGGAAACACTATTCCTACTTCCTATTTACGACTTGTGCCACATCAAGAAGCGCCAACTATGGTTTGTTGGGGTGACAGTAATCGTTCGGTTTTAGTACGTGTTCCATTAGGTTGGATTGCTAAAACCAATATGATTAAAGATGTAAACCCGCAAGAACGAGGTGAAGTACCTTATATTCCAGGAAAACAAACAGTTGAGTTTAGAGTACCTGACGGCTCTGCTGATTTATACCATTTAATGGCGGGGTTGATTCTCGCTGCTGGCGAAGGAATGCAAGACAAAAATGCACTTAACAAAGCAAATGATTTATATATGAATGTCAATATTTTTGATGAAAAACACAAAGACATTTTAAATCGTTTAGTTGCATTACCAACATCTTGCGATGAATCTGCTGATTATTTAGAAAAAGACAGTACTTTTTACCAAAAAGAAGGCGTTTTTCCAAAAGGAACTATCAATGGATTTGTTAAAAAACTCAAAGAATATAAAGATAAAGATATGAGTGAACATTTATACAAAAACGACAAAGAAATAAAGAAACTTGTTGATAGCTTTATTCATTGTATGTAGGTATAATTACAAAAATAAAAAAACTAAACCGCTTTCTGATATTTTAAAATATTTTGCCAATAACCACCATTAATCACATCAATATCATATTGTTTTAGAAAACGTTTGGCTGAACTGGCTCTTGAACCCGTTAAGCAAACTAAAATAATAGGTTTTTTATATGCCTTTATCTTTTCAACACTTTGTGCAATTTCATGCATTCCTATAAGTATGGAATTTGGAACATTTCCTGCATGGAACTCTTGTGGGGTTCTTACATCAATTACTAGTGCGTCTTTATTTATATATTCTTCAATGAGTTCTATATCGCCACCGCGACCAAAAAAATTAAACATGTAGTTGTAGTTTTATTATTAGGTTACAAATATAAAAGGAAATTACAATAAATATACGTAACAAATATTACAATTCTATTTCGAAAAACAAACTACTACCTAGTCAGTGCAGTTGGAGGAAAATAATCTTTTGGACTATCGCTCTGCGATTACACCAAACCTGTAAAGCCTAAAAATGCTAAAGATAAAAGCCCTGCAACCAACAAGTTAATTGGTACACCTTTCATCCCTTTTGGGATATCTGCTAATTCTAAATGTTCCCGAATACTCGCAAATAAAATAAGTGCTAAGGCAAAACCAATCGAATTGGCTACTGCAAAAAAGGTGGCTTTTAACAAACTGGCATTTTCCATTCCTAGAGCTAGTATGGCTACACCTAAAACAGCACAATTTGTTGTAATTAATGGTAGAAAAACACCTAATGCTTGGTATAAAGACGGACTCACTTTTTTTAAGATAATCTCAACCATTTGCACCAATGCAGCAATCACTAAAATAAAAGTAATAGTACGTAAATACATCAAACCAGTTGGAACTAATACATATTGATGCAATAAATAAGTAACCATAGTGGCTATGGTCATAACAAATAAGACTGCACCTGACATACCTACAGAAGTAGATACTTTATTAGAAACCCCAAAGAATGGACAGATTCCCAAAAATTGAGCAAGTACAATATTATTGACAAAAACTGCGGCTATTAATATGATGATGTAATCCATTTCTAAATAGTTAAAAGGTTAAGGTTGAAAGGTTAAAATTCAAAGTTCACCTACGTTTTTATAGTTAGTTTATTAAATACTGCTGCCAAATATGCCAAAGCAATAAACGCACCTGGTGGTAAAATAAATAGTATAAATGTATTGGCATTTTCGGCTACAAATTTCATTTCAAATAGACTCCCATTTCCTAATATTTCTCTTGTTGCTCCTAAAAATGTTAATGCCAAAACAAAACCAATTCCCATTCCTAAAGCATCAATCACAGACGAATACAAATTTTGTTTAGATGCAAATGCCTCTGCTCTTCCTAAAATCAAACAATTCACAACGATTAATGGAATAAATATTCCCAATTGCTCGTATAAAAAAGGAATAAATGCTTCTAATATCATTTCTACAATCGTTACAAAAGAAGCGATGATAATGATAAAAGCAGGAATTCTTACTTTCGCAGGGATTTGTTTTTTCACTAAAGAAACCACAATATTTGACATTAATAACACAAATAAAGTCGCCACACCCATTCCCAATCCGTTCATAGCAGATGAAGTAACTCCCAAAGTTGGGCACATACCCAAAAGCATCACAAATACTGGATTTTCTTTGATAATTCCTTTGAGGAAATTTTGTTTTTGGTTTATTGTTGTTGCCATATTTTAAATCTTATTCTTTTATTATATTTGTCTTTCTTCATGGGCTTGCTTCGCTCGTTCCTCGCTCGCAATGACTGGTTTCACTAGGAACTGAGTTGATTTGAAAACTGTCACTGCGATCCCGATAATTATCGGGAGAAGCAGTCTTTTGAAACTACTTGTCCTTTGCCTTTTCTCTTTTCAAAAACTCCCCATAAGCCATCTGAACTGCTTCACTATAAGCCCTTGATGTAATGGTGGCGCCTGTTAAAGCGTCAATTTCTCCTCCATCTTTTTTTACTTTTAAATTAAATTTTGAAGGGTCTTTGTCTCTATATTGTTTTACATATTTTTCGTCTATCATCTTGGTTCCTAAACCTGGTGTTTCTTTTTGTTCAAGTACTGCAATATTTTTAATCGTACCATCTTGTTTAAAACCAATCATCAGTTTAATCAGCCCACTAAAACCTTTTTTGGAAGATCCTATAATTGCCATTCCTACTTTTTGGTTTTGGTTTAAGGCAGGATATATTTCCACACTATCTTTTGCATATTCTGATTTTACAAGTACTAAATCAGCAACTGGATTGTTTGTGAATTCTGGTAACACTAACTTCAGTGCTTTTATCTTACGTTCTAATTTGGCTTTTGCTTTAGGTCCTGCAGTGATTTTATTGACAAATCCCAAGGAAGCACCAGCAATAATAGTGATGATTAAAAGCGTACTAATCATATTAAAAAATGTAGATTCTTTCTTGCTCATAACTAAACGATTTTTGTTTTTATTTTACTTCCAAATCGGCGTGGTTTGAAATAAGTATTAATCAAAGGAACAAATGCATTCATAATTAAGATAGCAAAGGAAACACCTTCTGGATATGCTCCAAATAATCGAATGACAACGGTAATAACTCCAATTCCTACAGCAAAAATCACCATTCCTTTTCGAGTCATTGGACTGGTTACTAAATCTGTTGCCATATAGATAGCACCTAACAAAGCACCTCCAGTTAAAATATGAAACATCGGACTTGCATATAAATCAGGATTCACCAACCAAAATATTCCTGTCATCAATGTTATAGTTCCTAACATCATTATTGGAATATGCCATGAAATCACTTTTCTAATTAACAGATAAATACCTCCTAAAAGTAGTGCAAGAGCAGACATTTCTCCCAAAGAACCACCTGTTATTCCTAATAATAAATCCATATTTGATGGGATTTGAGAAGCTAAGGAAGTCATGGTTTCTCCCATTTGCAATCCTTCTTTAACAATTCCAAGAGGTGTAGCTCCCGTTACAGCATCTACTAATTTACCTTGATTTTCAATAGCTGTTGGCCAAGAAGTCATTTGTACAGGAAAAGAGATTAATAAGAAAACCCGACCTACTAAAGCAGGGTTGAAAATATTAAATCCTAACCCACCAAAAGAAGACTTTGCAATTCCTATAGCGACTAAGCTTCCCACAATAATCATCCAAATAGGTAAATTAGAAGGTAAATTAAAAGCCAATAAAACACCTGTCAATAAAGCAGAACCGTCAGTAATCGTAATAGCTGTTTTTAGTAAATACTTTTGAATTACAAATTCGAAAAATATACAAGAAGCTACTGCAACTGCGGTTACGAGTAATGCTCCGATTCCAAATACATATATGGAAACCAAAAAAGCAGGACTCAAAGCAATTAGCACATCGTACATCAATCTTTTAGATGTTCTACTTGAATGAACATGTGGTGAAGCGGATATTATTGTTGTTGGCATTGTTTGTCGGTTATCGGTTATCGGTTATCGGTTGTCAGTTGTCGGTTGTCGGTTGTTGGTTATCGGTTATCGGTTGTTGGTTGTTCGGTCATCGAGCGAAGCCGAGATGAGCAGCTTCTGTTAAATGTCAGTTGTCAGTTAATTTTTTGATAGTTTTTTTCCAAATAGGATGTAATCTAATAAAGGTCTGTGAGAAGGGCAGACATAACTACAAGAACCACATTCTATACAGGTCATAATATCTTCAGATTTTGCTCTTTCCCAAAGGTGTTTTTCAGTTAAATTCATCAATAAATGTGGTTCTAAACCCATTGGGCAAACATACACACATTCGCCACAACGAATACAGTTAATGGCTTTTCCTCTACTGGCTTCATCATCTGCTATCAATACAATCCCAGAGGTAGCTTTTGTCACAGGAGCATGCGTATCTTTGACGGCTTTTCCCATCATAGGACCTCCATTTAATATTTTACTCGTATTTTCAGGAATCCCACCAACTTCATCTAATAAGTTTTGAATTGGTGTACCTATTTTAACCCAATAATTAGATGGATCTTCTAGTTTTTTACCCGTAACTGTAACTACTCTTTCTATTAAAGGTTTATTGTGTTGCACTGCTTGATAGATAGCATAAATTGTTCCTACATTATGAACAATAACACCAACGTCAAGTGGCAATCTATTTTTTGGCACTTCTCTTTTTAAAACAGCTCTTACCAGTTGTTTTTCTCCACCTTGTGGGTATTTTACGGCTAAAGAAGCTACTTGAATGCCTTTGTCATTCTTTGTTAATTTTTTAAAATTTTGAATGGCATTTTTCTTATTGTTTTCAATACCAATAATGGCTTTTTCAATATGTAAAGCATGAAGTAAAATTTTGACACCAATTACAATCTCTTTAGCTCTTTCGAGCATTAGTCTATGGTCAGCTGTTAAATAAGGTTCGCATTCAACACCATTGATTAGTAAATGATCAATTTTCTTGTCTTTATTGACATTTAATTTTACATGCGAAGGAAAAGTAGCTCCTCCTAAACCAACAATACCAGAATCCGTAATTCGTTGAAGTATTTCTTTGGGTGAAAGTATGATTTCCGTTTTAAGTGGATACACAATATCTTCATAATTAGAAGGGTCTTTTTCGTCTGTTTTAATAACAATACATTGTTTTTTATAACCGCTACTATCAATTATTTTATCGAGCTTTGTTACAGTACCAGCCACAGGTGCATGTATATTAGACGAAACAAAACCTGCCGATTTTGCTATTACTTGCCCTATTTGTACTTTTTCTTTTTTGGCTACAATTATTTCTGATGGTATTCCTATATGTTGTGAAATAGGCACATACACAATCTTTGGTGTAGGTAGTTTTTTGATTTCTTTAGTAGAAGTCAATTTATTTTCTTCGGGGTGAATACCTCCTTTTGGAAAAGTTTTAAGCATCATTTTCCGTTTTTAATTCAACTTTAGATTGACTTGGAGACGCATTAAAATGCGTCTTTACTTTTACTTTTTTGGGCGGGAAATTGGTTTCAATAATCGCATGAGTCGGACATACCTCAACACATTTTCTACACAAAGTACAAGCATCTGCATCTATATAGGCTAAGAAATTATCTATTGTAATCGCTTCACTTGGACAAACTTTCAAACATTTTGAACAACCTATACAAGCAACACTACATGCCTTTTTAGCAATACCACCTTTTTCTTGATTCATACACGCCACATAGATCTTTAAATCTCGTTTATTCTTAGGACGCATTTCAATAATATCTTTTGGACAAGCAGCGACACAAGCACCACAAGCGGTACATTGATCTGTAATAATCACAGGAAGTCCTGTTTCTTTATCCATATACATGGCCTCAAAATCACAAGCATCTACACATTCACCTTTTCCCAAACAACCATATTGGCAATCAGTTTCTCCACTAAAAATCATGGCTGAAATTGCACAAGAATCTGGTCCTTGAAATTGGGTGGTTTTTGGTCGTACCTCACAACTTCCATTACAAAGTAAAACAGCCACCATAGGTTCCTTTTCATTGACTTCTTTTCCTAATAAATTTGCGATAGATTTCATGACTTCATTTCCTCCAACTGGACAAAATAAGTCAGAAATATCATCAGTAGCTACCAACTTTTCCGCAAAAGCTTTACAACCAGGCGAACCACAACCTGCACAATTTGCGGCAGGCAATAAATCATCCACCTCAGCAATTAAAGGGTCTTCATATACATAAAACTTTTTGGAGACGATATACAAAACAACAGCTGCAATCGTACCTAATGAGGCTAGTAGAATAATACTATTTAGAATTGAATCTGACATGAATTGTTATTTTAATACGCTTATACTAAAGGTTTTCTTTAGTGTTTTTTCATTGAAATAAAGAATCGAGTAATAAGGAAGCAACACAAAAAGAGCTAACAAACCCGCTTGCCATTCTTTTAGGTAAATTGATGAGACAAACAAAACTACAAAAAGCAAGATAAAAGGTAACACATAGCCATAAAAAACAGCTTTTAAACCCAAACTGTTTTGCATAACAATTTCTACTTGTTGATTTATTTCAAAAGAATTATCAATATTAGGCACTTCTACTATTTTGGTTTCCGTTTCAGAAACACCACAGGCTGATTTTGCATTACAAGCATCGCAATGTACATTTCCTAGTATCGCTATTTCAACACTATCCTTTGAAATTTTGGAAACAATACCAGGATGAGAAATCCCTTCATTGTAGTTCGTTTCTATGTTTGTGTTATCCATAATCTAATCACTTACCGCTTACAAAGCTCTAATTTACAAGCTGTTTAAAGCTTAAAAAATGACAATTGTTAGGTTTTCAAGTCTTTTTCAAGAAAGAAAAACATTACACATTAAGTAACAAATGTCACATTTTATTCTGAGTAAAATTAGCAAAGTATTGATTTTCTTAAAAAAAATGAAAGAAAACTGCATTGTTGATAAATATACGGCAGTCAATAAATAATACTCTTGTATTTTTTATACTTTTAAAACCGCTTATTTATACTAATTTATTGATGAAGATTGTTTTAGTTTCTCTGCAAAACTTCTCTAAACTGATAGAAGAAACACTTAATAAAGAGTATCTATTCATTGAAGATTTTATGGAACAGTCTCAAAAGTTGTGGGATTTTAAAAATGTATGATATTTGTATTTATAAATATCAGCTATGCCAAGTATAGATTTATTACCGATTGTCAAATTGCTTTTGCCCGAAGTTTTAGTTAACTATTTTAATATAGTTAGTCATAGTTCTACTGAAGAAGAGCTTCATTTTCACTTTCAAGAGCGTAATGATTTACCTAGAGAGTATAAAAAAGGACAAGCCACTTCTAAGGGTTTTTATAAGGAGATTACTATTCAAGATTTTCCAATACGAGGGAAACAAGTTTATTTACACATAAAGCGTAGGCGTTGGCAAGATAATTCAACTGGTTCTATAATGGGCTTTAAACTTGCTAGCCACATGAAAGCCTCACTTTGTGTAGAAGCTCTTAAAATGGCTATTAAAAAACAGGCAATATTCTAATAAGAAACTCATACATCATTCTGATAGAGGATTTCAATATTCTAGCCATGAATACACTAAATATGCAGAATCTAATGGAATAATGATGAGTATGACAGAGCAGTATGATCCGTATGAAAATGCTGTA
>DQTL01000038.1 GCA_015662775.1 Lutibacter sp. | reverse complement strand
TTAGATAATATTCGTAGTTTAAATAATGTGGGTTCGGTTTTTCGTACAAGTGATGCTTTTTTGATTGAAAAAATATATCTCTGTGGAATTACGGCAAAACCACCACATAAAGATATACATAAAACAGCTTTGGGTGCTACTGATTCTGTACCTTGGGAATATGTAGAAGACACCTTACAACTTGTAGATAAATTACAATCAGAAAATGTAAAAATTGCTAGTATAGAACAAGCAGATAAAAGTACTTTATTATCAGATTTCAAACTTGATAAAAATCAGAAATACGCAGTTATCTTTGGAAACGAAGTAAAAGGAGTACAACAAAGTGTGGTTGATGCTTCTGATTATTGTCTGGAAATTCCTCAATTTGGCACCAAACACTCTTTTAATATTTCGGTAAGTGTGGGAATCGTACTTTGGGATTTATTTGGAAAACTCAACAAATAATTATTCGTATTTTTGTAAAAAACCTATCTCAATATGCACAAAGCTGGCTTCGTAAATATAATAGGCAACCCCAACGTAGGAAAATCTACATTGATGAATGCATTGGTTGGTGAACGCTTATCTATCATCACTAAAAAAGCACAAACAACTAGACATCGTATTTTAGGGATTGTCAATACAGACGATTATCAAATTGTTTTTTCTGACACACCAGGAATCCTAAAACCAGCTTATGAGTTACAAGAATCCATGATGACTTTTGTAAAATCTGCCTTTGAGGATGCCGATATACTTATCTATTTAGTTGAAATTGGTGAAAGGGAATTAAAAAATGAAGCTTTTTTTAATCGTATCAATCATTCTAAAATTCCTGTTTTATTAGTTTTGAATAAAATTGATAAAACAGATCAAGAATTTGTATTTAAACAAATAGCCTATTGGCAAGAAAAAGTACCACATGCCGAGATTCATGCTATTTCTGCTTTAGAAAATTTCAACATTGAATCTATATTAGAACGTATTATTGAATTACTACCTGAATCACCACCTTATTACCCTAAAGATCAAATAACCGATAAATCAGAACGTTTTTTTGTAAACGAAACTATTCGTGAAAAAATACTGATGCATTATAAAAAAGAAATTCCTTACTCGGTAGAAGTCGATACAGAAGAGTTTATTGATACTGAGAAAATTATTCGTATCCGTTCTATTATAATGGTAGAACGTGAAACTCAAAAAGGAATACTTATAGGTCATAAAGGGAATGCCCTAAAACGTGTAGGAACGGAAGCCAGAAAAGATTTAGAAAAATTTTTTAAGAAAAAAATATTTTTAGAAATGTATGTCAAAGTCAATAAAAATTGGCGTAGTAATGACAAGCAGTTAAAACGATTTGGGTATTAATTAGTTGGCGGGTATTTAGTTCTTAGTTGACAATTCTCAATTAGCAGTATAGGCTGTAGACTAAAAGCTATAATCCTCTCTCCGCCTGAATCCCTTCATAAGCTTTTTGAATACGTTTAAACTTCTCTTCTGCTCCTTTTTGGTGTTCTTCACCTAAGTGGCGAACTTTATCAGGATGGTATTTTTTAGCCATTTTTCGGTAGGCTTTTTTGACTTCTATATTAGTAGCTGTTTTGGTGATTTCTAATATTTTATAATTGGCATCACTACTATCATAAAACATAGCTTTTATGGAAGCATAATCTCTTGTGCTGATTCCTAAATAACTAGCTATTTGACGTATTTTATCTTCCTCTAAATCATTGACAAAACCATCTGCTCTAGCAATATTGAATAAGAAATGAACTAATTGCAAACGAGAAGGATGATCCATATTACGACGAATTTGCATGGAAATTTGTCGTGTAGAAATCTCCTCTTTAATGATTCCTTTAAACAATTTAAAAGCATTATCAGCACGTGTTTTACCGTACATTGCCACAAATTGTTTCCTTACAAAATCTAATTCTCTTTGATCTATTTTTCCATCGGCTTTAATGACAATGGCAGCAAGAACTAATAATGAAACTTCAAAATCACCTGATTGTGTTTGCGGTTTTTTTAGAGTTCTTCTTGGATTCATTTCAATTTGCTCGAATTTGACACCATCGACAACACTACCTAGGATAAAACCAAGAGCAGCACCAATTGGTCCTCCAAAAGACCAACCTAATGTTGCTCCAATCCATTTTGAAAAATTTGACATATATTTTAAGTCTTTAGATTACTAGACGTGTAAGGTTAAATAATGTTACAACATTTTAAGTGTCAAAAATAAGAAAAAATGCTGGGTCTTTTTTGTATTTTCGCTTTATGGATACAAATGAAAATCAAATAATTAAAAACACAATACTTTTTGTTAAAGAAACCCTTAAAAATGCCGAAGGCGGTCATGATTGGTTTCATATAGAAAGAGTTTATAGAACCTCATTAGTCATTGCAAAAACAGAAAAAGTTAATCCTTTTATTGTGGCTTTAGGTGCTTTGTTACACGACATTGCCGATGCTAAGTTTTATGATGGTGATGAAACGGTTGGTCCGAAGATGGCAAAAGATTTTTTAAAAACACAACAGGTTACTGATTTGGTTATTGATGAAATAGTCTATATAATCGACAACATCTCTTTTAAAAATTCACTTTCAAATTCACAAACTAAAAAAATTTCAAAAGAACTACAAGTAATACAAGATGCCGATAGGTTAGATGCGATTGGTGCGATAGGCATTGCTCGGGCTTTTAATTACGGAGGATTTAAAAATAGAGTTTTGTACAATCCAGAAATAAAACCGCAACTCAATCAAACCAAAGAGGAATATAAAAAAAGTAAAGCCCCAACCCTCAATCATTTTTACGAAAAACTATTCTTACTAAAAGATATGATGAACACGAAAACAGGAAAAATTATGGCTCAAGAACGCCATACGTATATGGAGGATTTTTTAAAACAATTTTATAAAGAATGGGGATTATAGTTGTTGATTTGTTTATTTGTGGAGTTGTTTAGTTGATTTTTACTTACTTGATAAGTTTGCTTCTTTATATATCTAGATGAACTACCTCTCTCGCTAATACGCACTCCGCATTTGCTAATTAGCTAATCATCAAATTAACTAATTAATTCATTTGCTAATTAGTTTATTTCAACTTTCTTTTAACTTCAACTTCGTGGAAGAATTCGATTACATCTTCTACTTTAATATCGTTGAATCCTTTAATTTGTAGTCCACAATCATAGCCTTTAGCGACTTCTTTTACATCATCTTTAAAACGTTTTAATGAATCTAATTCACCAGAATGAATTACAATTCCTTCACGGATTATACGAATAGATGATTTTCTAAAAATCTTACCACTAGTTACCATACAACCAGCAATATTTCCAACTTTAGAAATTTTATAGACTTCCCGTATTTCGGCATTTCCTGTTACTTCCTCAACCATGTCTGGCGAAAGCATACCTTCCATAGCATCTTTCAAGTCGTTAATGGCATCGTAAATAATTGAATACATACGAATATCTATTTCCTCTTTATCGGCAATGGCTTTTGCAGCACCTGCAGGTCGCACGTTAAATCCGATGATAATTGCATCAGAAGCAGAAGCTAATAATACATCAGATTCAGTAATAGCACCAACTCCTTTATGTAGTATATTTATTTGAATGGCTTCCGTAGATAATTTTTGTAAAGAACCTGACAAGGCTTCAACAGAACCATCCACATCACCTTTTAAGATAATATTTAGTTCTTTAAAATCTCCAAGGGCAATACGCCTACCGATTTCATCAAGTGTAATATGACGTTGTGTACGTACTGATTGTTCTCTTTGTAATTGCGATCTTTTGTTGGCAATTTGCTTGGCTTCTCTTTCATCTTCTAACACATTAAAGCGATCACCTGCCTGCGGTGCACCATCTAAACCTAAGATAGAGACTGGTGTTGCTGGTCCTGCTTGTTTCACTGCATTTCCACGTTCATCAAACATAGCTTTAACCTTACCACTAAAACTACCTGCAAGTATATAATCTCCTACTTTAAGTGTACCTCCTTCTACCAATAAAGTAGTGACATATCCTCTTCCTTTATCTAATTGTGCTTCCACAACAGTCCCAACAGCATCTTTATTCGGATTTGCTTTTAATTCTAATAATTCAGCTTCTAAAAGAATTTTTTCAAGTAAATCATCAACACCTAATCCTGTTTTTGCAGATAAATCTTGAGATTGAATTTTACCTCCCCAATCCTCTACCAAAAGATTCATTACAGAAAGTTGTTCTTTGATTTTTTCAGGATTTGAATTGGGTAAATCAACTTTATTGATTGCAAAAAGTATCGGAACACCTGCCGCTTGTGCATGGCTTATAGCCTCTTTGGTCTGTGGCATTACTGCATCATCAGCTGCGACAACAATTACAACAATATCTGTTACTTTTGCTCCCCTAGCTCTCATCGCAGTAAAGGCTTCGTGACCTGGAGTATCTAAAAAGGTTACGTTTTCACCTGTTTTTAGCTTTACACTATAAGCTCCAATATGTTGTGTAATTCCACCTGCTTCACCAGCTATTACATTTGCTTCACGAATATAATCTAATAAAGATGTTTTACCATGATCAACATGCCCCATAATGGTAACAATAGGTGATCTAGGTACTAAATCTTCTTCTGCATCTTCGACTTCTTGTATACCTTCTTCTACATCAGCTCCTACAAATTCTAATGAATAACCAAACTCATCTGCTAATATTGTTAATGTTTCAGCATCTAATCGTTGGTTCATCGTAACCATCATACCCAACATCATACAAGCAGAAATAACGTCAGTAACCGATTTATCCATCATGGTTGCTAACTCATTAGCCGTTACGAACTCTGTCACTTTAATTACTTTGCTTTCTGCTTCTTGTATTTCAAGTTCTTGTTCTGTAAGTTCTCTATGTTGATCTCGTTTTTTTCTTCTGTGTTTAACTCCTTGTTTTTTAGATTTTCCTTGGAGTTTTTCAAGTGTTTCTTGAATTTGTTTTTTTACATCTTCTTCAGTTGGTTCTTCTTTGACAAATTTCTTTCTAGGCTTACCTGCTGGTCTTCTTTGGCCTGCTCCACCCGTATTTGGTCTATTAAAACCTCCTGGTTTTCTAATTCTACGACGTCTCTTTTTATTATCATTATTTGATGCCTTTGCATCTTTTTTAGGCTTCTCTTTTTTAGGCTTTTCAAATTTTGATAAATCGAGTTTTTTACCTGTAATTTTAGGACCAGCAAGTTTTTGATATTTCGTTTTTAACATTTCTGGTTCTTTGGGTTTTTCAACCTCTTTTACTTCTTCAACTTCTTTTACTTGTTTCTTTGGCTTTTCAAGTTCTATCTTTCCTTTAACAATTATACCTTTTGGTTTAGTCGATACTCTTAGTTTCTCAACAATTTTTGGCTTTTCAACCTCTTTGGGTTTCTCAACAACCTTTTCTTCCACAGATTCTGTTGTCTTTTCTTCAACTACCTTTGGCTCCTCTTTTACAGGTTCTGGAGATTTTTCTTGAACTGGTTTTGGAGTAACTTTAGGTTTCGGATTTAAATCAATCTTACCAACTACTTTGGTTTCTAATTTTTGAGCTTTTGCTTTTATCGTTTTGTTACGTTCTTCTTCCTCTTTCTGTAGCTTAGCTTGTCTAACTTTTTCTTGTTCTTCTCGAATAGCCTCCAATTCTTTCTTCTTCTCTTCACCAACTTCATCTGAAGCTTCTCTTCGTTGCCTATCTGTTTGAAAAGCATTGCAAAGACTTTTATACTCCTCATCTGAGAGCTTGGTAGTTGGACGTGCCTCTACCTCGAAGCCATCTGTATTTAGATGCTCCACTGCCCTATCAAGAGAAATATTTAACTCTTTGAGTACCTTGTTTAAACGAACTATTTTTGCCATAAAATTGGATTCTGATCGATTTAATTATTCAATAAGTATGAGAATAACTCACTATATCAAATAAAAAATCACTTCTATAATTATTCTTATTCTATTCTAACTATCAAATTCTTCCTTTAGAATTCTTTGAACTTCAATGATTGTTTCTTCTTCTAAATCAGTTCTATTGGTTAAATCAATTAAACTTTGATCTAAAACACTCTTTGCTGTATCTAATCCTACTCGTTGGAATTCTTTAATTACCCATTCTTCTATTTCGTCAGAGAATTCTGTTAATTCTACGTCTTCTTCATCTATTCCTTCTCTCTGAACATCTAACTCATAACCAGTTAATTGACTTGCTAGTTTTATATTTACTCCGCCTTTTCCGATTGCTTTTGAAACCTCTTCTGGTTTTAAAAACACATCTACTCTTCCTTTTTTACCATCTAACCTATTTTCTTCTGGATGTATTTTTACAGATACAACACTTGCTGGACTCAATGCACGTTGAATAAATAGATTCTCGTTTTTGGTAAAATTAATTACATCGATATTTTCATTCCCTAATTCTCTTACGATACCGTGAATACGTGAACCTTTCATTCCTACACAAGCACCAACTGGATCAATTCTTTCATCGTAAGAATCAACAGCTACTTTTGCTTTTTCTCCTGGGATTCTTGCTACTCTTTCTATGGTAATCAAACCTTCGAAAACCTCTGGAATTTCTTGTTCAAACAGTTTTACTAAAAACTCAGGTGCCGTTCTAGACAATACGATATTTGGTTTGTTTCCCCTTAATTCAACAGATTTAATAATTCCTCGAATAGAATCTCCTTTTCTGTAAAAATCTGATTTTATTTGTTCACTTTTTGGCAATACAATTTCGTTCCCATCATCATCTAATAAAACAACCACATTGTGTCTTATATGGTGTACTTCGGCTGTGAATAATTCGCCTTCTAATTCTTTGAAATATTTATAGGTATTTGAACTGTCATGCTCAAACACTTTCGAAACTAAATTTTGACGAAGAGCTAAAATATCTCTACGTCCTAAATCTGCTAATTTATATTCTTCGGGCACTTCTTCTTCAACTTCATAATCTGGTTCGATTTTTTGAGCTTCAGAAAGGGCAATTTCTTTATTATCATCTTCAACTGCACCATCTTCAACCACAATTCTATTTCTCCAAATTTCCATATCTCCTTTATCAGGATTGATAATGATGTCGAAATTTTCATCATCTCCAAACTTTCGTTTTAGAGTAGCTCTAATGACTTCTTCTAAAATAGCCATAAGCGTTACCCTATCTATACTTTTATCATCTTTAAATTCTGAAAACGAATCTATGAGTGCTATATTTTCCATTAATCTATTTAATTAAATACTATTTTTACTGTTGCTTTTTCTATATCTTCAATGGCAATTACTGCCTGTTTTGTAACGGTATGTTTTCCTTTCCCTATAGGTTTTGGTTCTCTTGCTTTCCATTCTAAGGAAATCTTATCATCTTCAATAGAAACTAATGTACCTTCAATTTTTTCACCTTTGGTGCTAACTTGTAGTTTTCTACCCACATTTTTGATATACTGCCTCGGATGAACCAATGGTTTCATTATATCAGGAGATTTAACACTTAATCCAAAATCCTCAACTTCTCTATCTAAATTATGCTCAATATGGCGACTAATTCGGATACACTCTTCAAGTGAAACACCATTATCTCCATCAACAATTACTTCAATATCACCTCCATTTGAGATAGAAAAACTGATTAAAAATAATTCTTTATTTATTTCTAATGCTTCTTCCATCAAGGTTCTTACAATATTTACATCCATTTTTTTAGTATAAAAATAGGGGACTTAACGTCCCCTCCTTCCCTTAAACCATTGATTTAGCGGTGCAAATATACTTATTTTTTATAAAAAAATATACAATGATTCAATAAATTAAAAAACAATCCGTTTTTTCCACAATAATTTCTTAACTTTACGCTATAAATAGAGAAGATATATTATTCAATAAATACATAAATAACGCAATTAAATAGTTAATTTACAACTACTAAAAACAACAATATGAAACGAATTTTAGTTCCCGTTGATTTTTCTGAACAGGCAAAACGTGCCATTCTATCTGCTGCTCAAATAGCTAACAAAACGAATGCAGAAATTTACCTTTTGCACATGATTGATTTACCTTCTGATGAAAATGGCTTAGAAGCACATGGAGATGCAAGTAGCCCAGCTAAGATGCTGTTTTTAAGAAAGGTACATGAACGTATTCAGGAATTAATGGATGATAAAATACTTAATGGTATTAAAGTACACGAAGAAGTTCGTTTTCACAAAACTTTCAGTGGAATTATAAACTACAGTAAAGAATTAAACATTGATTTAATTGTAATGGGTTCGCAAGGTGCAACTGGCTTAAAAGAAATGTTAATTGGATCTAATACTGAAAAAGTGGTCAGAAATTCTAATGTTCCAGTACTTGTTGTTAAAAAAGGAATGGATCAAACGGGATTATCTAAGTACGTTTTCGCCTCAAACTTTTCTGATGAAATAAAACCAGCTTTTGGTCGATTTTTAAAATTTGCAAGCATATTTGATGCTGAAGTACATTTACTTTTTGTCAACACAGTGCATAATTTTGAATCTACCCAAAAAACAAGTAAAAGATTACGAGAGTTTATTGTAGGATTCGATATGCCAAAACACACATTAACTATTTATAATGACACATCGATTGAAAAAGGAATATTACATTTCTCAAAAGACTTAGGTGCTGACTTAATCGCTTTAAACACGCACCAACGCAGTGGTTTATCTAGTATGTTTAATGAAAGTATTAGTGAAGACTTGGTGAATCATGCTTTAAAACCTGTGATTACTTTTAAAATATAATCAAATATCATTTTACAATAAAAAAATAGCGTCACGATTTATCGTGACGCTTATTTTTTGTTGGCCCACAAGGACTCGAACCTTGAACGACGGCACCAAAAACCGGAGTGTTACCATTACACCATGGGCCAAAAATAAATACTAACTTTTGTTAGCGGGTGCAAAGATAATAATTTAATTAAGAAAGCAGAATTAAGAACTAAGAATTTTTTCATCTAAATAAATCTTAAAACCTGAGTTCGACCTAAGCTTTACTATACAGAATGCAAAGAAAAGGTGAGATTTGAAGAATAAATTTTAAGGAATA
>DQTL01000062.1 GCA_015662775.1 Lutibacter sp. | reverse complement strand
TGCACAATAACTCGTTATTCCTTAAAATTTATTCTTCAAATCTCACCTCTTCTTTGCATTCTGTATAGTAAAGCTTAGGTCGAACTCAGGTTATAAAGCTCCATTTTTGTGGAGCTTTTTTTATTTATTCTTTTAAAATAGAAAGTCCCACAACACAACTTAAGCAAAGCTTTGGTTTACAATAATTATTGTGTAGTTGAATAAGAGCTTGTGAATCCATAGCATTTTCAATAGGTATTCCTAGTTTTTTATAATTGTTAATAATGCTGTTTTTTTCGGGTTTTATGGCTTTTATTAAACCTAATATTGATTCAATATCTTGATTGCCATTATATTTCTGATAAGCAAATTGTAAAGGGATAATTGTATTGATCAACAGTAAATCAACGAATGATTTGCTGGTTTTTTTTACTAACTTTTTACTTTTTTTCCCAAAAACATAATGTGTGTTCCAATAATTACTTGCATTAGTTTGCAGTAAACTATAAAAATCGGAAAGCTTTTTTGTATTCATTAAATCTTGAAATAGACTGTTTCTTTTTGAAATCAAATTTGCTAATTGTGATAACCGAATACTTGGAAAATTAGGTGGACGTAATCTAAAGAATTGTACTTTTTCTGAAATGGGTTGTATGCTGTATTTGTTTTGTTGAAATAGATACTCTTTTTGAAGATTATGGAAGTACGTATCTTCAATAGTATCTGATAATAAACCTGCTTGCCCCATTAACAAAGCTTCTAGTTTAAGAGAATCATCCTTCTCTTTCCTGAGAATCGAATAATCAATAATATTTGCCAGACTTTTAAAAGAAGAAGCATTCACTTTTAATCCGAAGTTTTTGGTTAGGAGTTTAAATAAAACGCTTTCCCAGTCATTGACGGATTCTTGTAATAATTGTTCAATTTCTTTTGATTTATTTTCTAATCTAGCAATATATAAATGTTCTTTCCAATTGTTCCATGTAAAAGAATTCACCTTCTTAATTTGACTTTCACAAGGAATCCAATTTTTGTTTTTTTGAAATAATTCTTTGTAGTTATTCCAGATGTTTTTGGGGACTAAACCTTTTAGAACTAAAGTACTTATTGGGGTATTGTTTTTTCTGAAAATAGGTATATCATCTTCCCAAACTACATGTAAGATTACATTGTCGTAAGCTGTGTCTGTTTCATGGTTGTGTACATACCAATCGGAGGATTTTAAATGTATTTCTACAGAACCGGCCCATAATTGTTCACCTATTTGAATGGTCGCCTCCAAAAAATCTGGACCCGAATTTGAATTTTGTAATCCCGTTTTTTGAACAGTAATTTGTTCACTTATTGTTGTTTGCAATTTATTTTTAGAAAAAAGTTGATATTTCCATAGATAATGTAAGAAGTTCTCTTTCATGATATAAAGCAATTTTTTAGCTAGGTAAAGATATTAATTCTTAACAACTTTCAATGTTTGCTTTTTTTGATCAACTAAAATTTCTAGTAGATAAATTCCTTTTGGTAAGGATTGCGTGTTAATATGATTGCTGTTTTCTTTCATTAACATTTGACTTCCTAAAACAGTATAAAGCCTTATTTTGTCAATAGTTTTATTAAAAGAAATCTGATTGGTAAATGGATTTGGATAAACTAAAAAAAGCCCATTTTTAATAGAAGGCGTTCCCAAACCAATCACATCTGATTTAAAATCTAAAGCTCTTAACTTGGCAGGATAAGTTGTGCCAGCAACGGTTTCTTTTTCGCAAGAGATAAACAAATGATGTTCTGTACTACTTCTGTTGACGTAACAAATACCTTCTGTTTGGTTTCCAAAGGAAAGTATATTGGTATATTTAAGTAAATTGCTGTTTTCAAAAAGGTTGTAATTAGAACTCAAATCAATTTCACTTACAACGACGAAAAAGGGAACGAGTGTTGTTGTATATCCTAATAAAAAAAGCACACTATCAGCCGATAAGGTTGTTCCAGTTAATAAACCTTGTAGGTTGTAAGTACTTTCGATATTTGCCGAATAAGTGCCTGGAATTTTTGGGATTACATATAAATTCACTTCTTTATTTACCCAGTTTTTAGAAAAGATAAAGAGTTTGTCTTCCCAAACGACCAAACTTTCTGCATCCCAATTTGTGTTGTGTGGATTGTGCGTAAAGTCATCTTGATCTGCATAAGAATAGTTGATGATATCTGCTGTGACAGAAGTGTTATTTTCATAGTCTGTTTTTAAAACTCTATAGATTTTCAAATCGGTACGCGTACCATTATTATTTCCAATATCTGCAATGTAAAGGTAGTTTTCATCTTGAGCGATGTCTTCCCAATCTACATTGGTGGCATTTGATATTGTAACTGTGCGTGTTATGTTTCCTGAAATACTATCAAGCTCGTATAATTGTGGTGAATTACCACTATCATTATGCGTTATTAGGCGATTGTCATAAAAAACCAAACCAGAAGTTTCTTCTAAAACGCTAGGCATCAAGAATTTTTCAGTAATCTGGTAGTCTTGTGCCGTAACTGAAATGCTTATGATTAAAAATAAAATGCTTGTGTATAGGTGCCTCATCTGGTTGTTTATTTGTTTAGCTGTTTTTTGTTTATTCGTATTAATTATTTAACACATCATCAAATCAAATCATTAAGTTCTATTCAAACCGTATCGCTCTCACCGGACTTATTTTCGTAATAAAGTACGAAGGAATCAATAACATGGTATATGACAATACGATTACTCCTAAATTTAACAATAAAATATGCACAATGTTTAAATAAACAGGTGCTTGATCTACATGATAATTTTCGGGATCTAGGCTGATAATCCCAAAATATTTTTGAATTAATAGTAAAGAAATTCCGATTAAATTTCCCCAAAACAATCCTTTTACAATTAAGTAGGTTGCTTGGTAAAGGAATATTTTTCTGATATGCCAATTGGTGTCTCCTAAAGCTTTTAGAACACCAATCATTTGTGTGCGTTCGAGTATTAAAACTAGTAATGCGGTAATCATATTAAAACCTGCTACTAAAATCATTATGATGATAATGACAATAATATTAGAATCAAACAACGAAATCCATTCAAATATAACAGGAAACTTGCTTTTAATAGAAATTGCATTTAGGATAGCAGGAATTTCGTCTCTTATTTGTTGGGTTTTCTCTTCTAAATCATCAAAATCTTCTAATAATATTTCAAAACCACCTACTTCATTTTTTTTCCATTTATTTAAGCGTTGTATGTGTTTAATATCGCCAATAACAAAACTTTCATCGAACTCAGGGAAACCCGAATTATAGATTCCTTCAATTATCAGTTTTCGTACTTGTGGTAGTTTATTTGGGTCTTTTCTAACAAACCAAATAGCAATACTATCACTAACAGAAAGTTGTAAACGATTGGCAATAATTTGAGAAATTATTATTTTATCAGATCGTTTTTCTCCATAGCTTGGCAACTTTCCTTCGACTAAATACTCTTTAAAAAAACGCCAATCATAATCACTACCAACACCTTTTAAAACAATACCCTCAAAATCAGTTTTGGTTTTAATGATTCCCGTTTTTTGAGCATAAACTTGTACTTTATGAATTCCTTTTAACGTTTTAAACGAAGGATAAAAACTTTGCTTGGTTGAAATAGGTTTTACAGAACCCATTGAGTTGTTAAAATCATAATTGATAACTTGTATATGCCCATTAAAACCAGAAACTTTTTCACGAATTTTTTCTTGTAATCCTATACCAGTCGCAATAGAGATTAACATAACGATAATTCCTAAAGCAATTGCTATCATGCCAATTTTCATAATTGGTGCAGATATACTACTTTTATACTTTTTAGAAGTAATTAAACGTTTCGCTATAAATAATTCGTAATTCATATGAGGTTCAAAAATACATATTTCTTTTTGGTTAGTGTTGCTATTCTTGTGATTGGCTGTAAGACTAATCCTAAAGTAAAAAAAGAAGCACTAAATACAATAATTAAAGATACGATAAACTTGTATGTAGGTGCTTCACAATTAGAAGACTACCTGTTTTTATTGAAAGATAAAAAAGTGGCTGTTGTGGGGAATCAAACGAGTATAATTCAGAATTTAAAATTAGAAATTAAGAATAAAAACACAAAAAACTATACACATTTAGTCGATACTTTGTTAGCTCTAGATGTAAATGTTGTTAAGGTTTTTAGTCCAGAACATGGTTTTCGTGGAAAGGCAGATGCTGGAGAAAAAGTAGTCGATGGTATTGATTCGACAACAGGTTTGCCTATTATATCCTTATACGGAAGTAATAAAAAACCAAAAGCCAAACAATTAGAAGGAATCGATATACTGCTTTTTGATTTACAAGATGTAGGTGTACGATTTTACACTTATATCTCTACTTTGCATTATGTTATGGAAGCTGCTGCCGAAAATAATATACCTTTAGTTGTTTTAGATAGACCCAACCCAAATGCTCATTATGTAGATGGACCCATTATAGAAGACAAACACAAATCTTTTGTAGGAATGCATCCTGTTCCTATTGTTTATGGGATGACCATTGGTGAATATGCTAAAATGATAAATGGTGAAAATTGGTTACAAGGTGGAATACAATGCGACTTAAGCGTTGTAAAGCTCAAAAATTACAATCATAAAACGAAATATAATCTACCTGTAAAACCCTCACCTAACTTACCCAATGCTAAGTCGATTGAGTTGTATCCAAGTTTGTGTTTTTTTGAAGGAACAACCATTAGTTGTGGACGAGGAACTGAAACACAATTTCAAGTATTTGGTCATCCAGATTTGGAAAAAAAGCATTTCCCCTATACCTTTACGCCAAAACCCAATGAAGGAGCGAAACAGCCTAAGAATCAAGGATTGCTTTGTTATGGTTTAGATTTAACAAACACAGAAGTACATAAAATAAACCTACAGTGGTTAATAGATGCCTATACAAGCTATCCTAAAGATAAGAAATTTTTTAATTCGTTCTTTACCAAATTAGCAGGAACAGAAAAACTACAAAAGCAAATAGAATTAGGGTATACGCATAGAGATATTCGAAAAGAATGGGTTAGACCTTTATTAAAATTTAAAAAAACTCGTGCAAAGTATCTGTTGTATGAGTAGGATGTTTACATTTGCAGGCGGTTTTTTTATTATTCTTTAAACGATAATCATAAGTCATTTTTTGAAAAACAATAGGGGCTAATTTGATAATTTGAAGATGAATCAATTTGAAAATTGATAAAAAAGATTATACAATGAAATAACACAAGTCAACTTTACAAACTTTAAGTACAGACACAATTAATTGCGTCTCAACAAACTTTTCAACTAATAAATATGACCATAGAAAAACTAATAGCCGTAAGTGGCAAACCAGGATTATACGAAATGGTTTCTGGAGGTAAAAAAAATGTAATCGTACAATCTTTAGCCGATGGGAAACGTTTTCCGATTTCTGCCGTGAGCAATATCAGTACTTTAGATAGTATTGCAATCTATACCTTTACTGAAGAAGTGCCATTAAGCGATGTTTTTTATACTATTTTTCAAAAGGAAGAAGGTAAAGCAACTATTTCACATAAAGAAAGTGGAAAAGTATTAACTTCATTCTTTACAGAAATACTTCCTGAATATGATACAGAACGTGTGTATACGTCAAACATCAAAAAGGTAATACAATGGTATAATATATTGGTGGATAAAGGTTTTGATTTTACTGCTTTAGAACCTAAAAATGAAGACGAAAATGATGAAGCCGGGGAAGAATAGTAGAGAAACTCAACTCAAAGCATTTAATAGATTACTCGATATAATGGACGATTTACGTTCGCAATGTCCATGGGATAAAGAGCAGACTATGGAATCGCTTCGTCAATTGACTATTGAAGAAACCTATGAGTTAGGAGATGCAATTCTCGATGAAGATTTAGAAGAAATTAAAAAGGAATTAGGAGATTTGTTATTACACATCGTGTTTTATTCCAAAATAGGCTCAGAAAAAAACAGTTTTGATATTGCCGATGTAGCCCATAGCATTTCTGAAAAATTGATTGTTAGGCATCCGCATATTTATGGCGATGTAAAGGTGGAAAATGAAGAAGATGTCAAGAAAAATTGGGAACAAATAAAGCTCAAAGAAGGCAAAAATTCTGTATTAGAAGGTGTGCCAAAATCTTTACCAGCGATGGTAAAGGCAACTCGTATTCAAGACAAAGTGGCAGGTGTTGGTTTTGATTGGGAAAAACCCCAACAAGTTTGGGATAAGGTACAAGAAGAATTACAAGAGTTCCAAGACGAAGTACAAAACAACAACCAAGAACGTATGGAAAGTGAATTGGGCGATGTGTTTTTTGCTTTAATTAATTATGCCAGGTTCAAAAACATTTCTCCAGAAAACGCATTAGAGCAAACCAATAAAAGATTTATTAAACGTTTTCAACACATGGAAACAAAAATAAAAGGAGCAAAAAAAAACATGGCAGATATGACCCTAAAAGAATTGGATGTTTATTGGGATGATGCGAAGAAATACTATTGTTAATCATACGACTTCCTTGTAGCTCATTAAAGAACAAAATACAGCTCATTAATTTGATTTTTTGAGCCGAATTAACTATCTTCGTGAACTAAATGAGTTTAAATGGAAATTCGACACTTAATTTTAGATTATATAAAACAAAACCCTACATGTTCTTCAAATGATATTCACCAAGGGATTTCTTCAAATAAAAGTCTTGCCACTGTAAAAAGAAATATATCAAAACTTAGAGATGAAAATCTAATAATAGCAATTGGAAGAGGAAAAGCAACAAGGTATCAACTTTCACAAAATTATACAATATTGGAACCTATCAATATTGATGAATATTATGAAAAAGAAATTGATGAAAGAATAATAAAAGAGCAATTTAATTATTCACTAATCAGTACGATACTTCCGAACGTTGAATTATTCACACAAAAAGAAAAAGAGAAATTAGATACACTTCAAAATGAATTCTTAAAAAATATTTCAGAATTAAGTAAGTTTGAAAGTGAAAAAGAGTTAGAACGCTTGTCTATAGATTTAAGCTGGAAATCATCACAAATAGAAGGAAACACCTATTCATTACTTGAAACAGAGCGTTTATTAAAAGAAAAGGAAACAGCAAAAGGAAAATCAAAGGAAGATGCAACTATGTTGCTAAACCATAAAGAAGCTATCGATTTTATTATTGAAAATCCAGATTATTTATTTCCCTTAAGTGTTTCTAAAATAGAGGATATACACAGTATTCTGACAAAAGAATTGGCAGTTGATAGAAATATAAGGAAAAGACGTGTTGGAATTTCTGGAACTAATTACAAACCTATTGATAATGAATTTCAAATAAAAGAAGCATTAACAGAGATGTGTGAACTGATAAATAAAAAGGATGATGTATTTGTTCAAGCATTTTTAGCATTAATCCTAATTTCATACATTCAACCTTTTGCTGACGGAAATAAAAGAACAGCAAGAATTGTAAGTAATGCATTGCTTATAAATAAAAGATTTTGTCCAATCTCATTTAGAACAGTAGATAGTGTAGACTACAAAAAAGCAATGCTAATCTTTTATGAACAAAATAATATAACGAGTTTTAAAGAAATTTTCACAGAACAGTTTGAATTTGCGGTAAAAACATATTTTTAATGATGAAAAAAGCTACAATAAACTAAATGTTCCTATTGGATCGTGCTGACCACACGAACGCTTAGTTATTAACAGAACTAAATAATAATATCATTCAAAATAGTAGTAAACATAAAAAAGCCCATCATTTCTGATGGGCTTTAGGTCTTAAAAAATTATATAGTATATATTTAGATAACTCTAACATTTACTGCATTCATTCCTTTTTTTCCTTCTTTAAGTTCAAATTCTACTTTGTCACCTTCACGAATTTCATCGATTAGTCCTGAGACATGTACAAAGTGTTCTTGGTTTGAATCGTCTTCTGTGATAAATCCAAAGCCTTTGGTGTCGTTGAAGAATTTTACTGTTCCTGTATTCATTATTATTGTTTAAAAAAATTATACTAGTACTGTATGTACTAACGTTTAAATATATGGCAAAAGTAATGCCAATTATTGGTTTAATCAAATAAAGTCTTAATTATTCGCTTTTTATGTCAAATTTTACTGCATTTTTCACTTTTGTTTTCAATAAAGCAAGGTCAATGACCTCTTTCATGTTTGAAACATAGTTAAATTTCAGACCTTTTAAATATTTTGGTTTGATGTCTTCAATATCTTTTTTGTTCTCTATACACAAAATAAGCTCTTTGATGTTGGCTCTTTTGGCAGCTAATATTTTTTCTTTGATACCGCCAACGGGTAATACTTTTCCACGTAAAGTGATTTCACCTGTCATGGCTAAATTGGTTTTTATTTTACGTTGCGTATAAACAGAAACTAAAGAAGTCAACATAGCAATACCAGCACTTGGACCATCTTTTGGTGTAGCTCCTTCTGGAACATGTATATGTACTTTGTACGCATCTAACACCTTTGGATTAACTCGGAAAGAGTTCGCATTTGCCTTTATATATTCTAAAGCTATAGTGGCAGATTCTTTCATCACCTTTCCTAAATTACCGGTAATAGACATACCTTTTCCTTTAGAAACGATAGATTCTATATACAAAATATCACCACCAGTTTGTGTCCAAGCTAAGCCTGTTACGACTCCTGCAACATCTGTTTTTTCGTATTTATCTCTTCCCATATGAGAAACACCTAATATCTTAGCTATCTTTTCATTGGTTAGTTTAGGTTCGTAAGTTTCTTCCATAGCAATTGATTTAGCAGCAAATCGTACCAATTTGGCTAGGTTTTTATCCAAACCACGTACACCTGATTCTCTGGTGTAGCTATCTATGATTAATTCCATTTGAGTTTTTCCGACAACCAAATGTTTTTTGGTCAGACCATGTTCTTTTAGTTGTTTTGGAAGTAAATGTTTTTTTCCAATTTCTGCTTTTTCTTGTAATGTGTAGCCTGTCAATTGTATGAGTTCCATTCTGTCACGAAGAGCCCAAGGCACATTCCAAATATTATTGGCAGTTGCTATAAATAAAACTTTTGATAAATCGTAACCCATTTCTAAGTAATTGTCATAGAAAGTGGTGTTTTGCTCTGGGTCTAAAACTTCGAGCATGGCAGAAGAAGGATCTCCTTGATGACTTTGACCTAATTTGTCAATTTCATCTAAAATAAAAACAGGGTTAGATGTTTTTGCTTTTTTAATTCCTTGAATAATTCTTCCTGGCATCGCACCTATATAGGTTTTACGATGACCTCTAATCTCAGATTCGTCACGTAAACCACCTAAAGACATACGAACATATTCTCTGCCAATAGCCTCTGCTATAGATTTACCTAATGATGTTTTACCAACTCCTGGAGGTCCATATAAACAAAGAATCGGCGATTTCATATCTCCTTTTAGTTTTAAAACAGCAAGGTGTTCAATGATACGTTCTTTGACCTTTTCCATTCCTGAATGGTCGCGGTCTAGTATTTTTTGTGTTCTTTTTAAATCGAATTGATCTTTGGAGTATTTTTCCCAAGGAAGCTCTAAAAGTAAATCTAAATAGTTGCGTTGTACAGAATATTCCGCTACTTGAGGATTCATGCGTTGTAAACGTCCTAATTCTTTTTCAAATTTTTCATTAATTTCTTTAGACCATTTTTTCTTTTTGGCTTGCTCTCGCATTTCTTGAATATCTTCACCATACGAAACGCCACCCAATTCTTCTTGAATGGTCTTTAATTGTTGATGCAAGTAGTATTCTCGTTGTTGTTTGTCAATATCAGTCCTTGTTTTGAACTGTATGTCTTGTTTTAATTCAAGATGTTGTAGCTCTTTATCTAGCTTCTTAAGTGTAAGTAAAGCTCGTTCTTTAAGGTTAGCTTCATCTATTAAAACTTGCTTGTCTGCTACTTTTAAATCTAAATTTGAGGAAATGAAATTCAATAAAAATGTCTTGCTATCAATATTTTTAATGGCAAAACTAGCCTCGGAAGGTAAAGAAGGATTTACATCAATTATTTGATAGGCTTTTTCACGAATAGAGTCAATGATCGCTTCAAATTCCTTTTCATCAATGGCACTACGGTCTTCAATAAATTCGGTAGTAGTCGCTTTGATGTACGGTTCTTTTTGAGTTAACTCACCTAGCTCAAAACGTTTGGTTCCTTGTAAAATAACTGTAGTGTTTCCATCGGGCATTTTTAAAACCTTTAAGATACGGGCTACTGTTCCTACTTTGTGTAAATCAGTGATTAAAGGATCTTCAATCTCTTCATTTTTTTGTGCGATTACACCAATAATCTTATCTCCTTTATTGGCATCTTTTATCAATTGAATAGAAGAATCTCTTCCTGCAGTGATGGGTATGACAACTCCAGGAAAAAGTACAGAATTACGTAAAGGTAAAATAGCTAATTCCGAAGGGACTTCTTGTTTGTGAATTTCCTCTTCATCTTCTGAACTCATCAAAGGGATAAATTCGGAATCTTCACTAATTATATTTTCTAGTGACATTTTGTCAAAGGTTCTAATTTTATATTTGCTCATACTAGTATATGGGTCATTTTGTCATTTAAGAAAAATCAGAATTTAAAGCAAATGAAATTCTTCAACAACTAAAATGCTGATTATCTTAAATTTATGTTATATTGTCTGTGTATTCTTATGTTAGTTAGACAAAGCTTGTGCCAATAATTCAGTTGTATAGGGAAAAGCAAATTTATTGTAATCCATTCCGTTTAACCATAAAATTTCATCTTCTTTTTTTAAAATAACTGGCATTCGTTTTTTAGTATGATGAATTTCAGCCATTAATGGGTTCGCTTGTGTGGTTAAAATTGTAAAGGTCTTTTGAGTTTTACCAGAATTGTCTTTCCAAATACTATATAAGCCTGCAAAAGAAAAAATAGGTTGGTCTTGATTTTGAATTAAATATTTCTCCTTGTTTTTGCCTTTAGAATCTAAGTGTTTCCATTCATAAAAACCTGTACTTGGAATGATGCAACGTTGGTGAATAACATCCTTGAATGAAGGTTTTTCGGAAAGGCTTTCAATCCGTGCATTTAAAACCTGAGTTCGACCTAAGCTTTGTTTACAGTTTGAACGAATTTTTAATTAATTCGAAGTTATATTTTTGAAGGACTAACTGGTTAATTTGATAAAATA
>DQTL01000193.1 GCA_015662775.1 Lutibacter sp. | reverse complement strand
CTCCGGGGTCGTTTCGGATGAAATGGGGCCTGTTGCTGATATTTCAGTAAAGGTTAAAGGTACAACTAGAGGTGCTGTAACAGACTTTGATGGTAATTATGCTATTAAAGCGAAAACAGGTGATACTTTGGAATTTACACATGTTTCTTATGCTGCTGTTGAAAAAGTAGTTGGAGCGTCAAGTAAAATTGATGTAACTGTTAAAGAAAGTGGTGAAAGTTTAGCTGAAGTTGTAATTACGGGTTTTGGAAACAAAACTAGAGACCAACTTACTTCTGCTGTTTCAATTGTAACTGGTGAAGATCTAGCTAAGATGGCTCCTAGTACAACTATTGATAATATGCTGCAAGGTAAAGCTAGTGGTGTAAATGTTACAGGTGGAAATGGTCAACCAGGTCAAACTGCATATGTAAGAATTAGAGGTGTTGGATCTATAAACGCATCTAGCGCACCTCTTTATGTTGTAGATGGTGTTGTTGGCGTTAGTATGAACTCTATAAATCCAAATGATATAGAATCGATGTCTATATTAAAAGATGCTGCAACAGCTTCTTTATATGGGTCAAGAGGAGCGAATGGAGTTATTGTTATTACTACAAAGCAAGGTAGAAATAATAAAAATGGTGTCATCTCTGTTAATTCAACTATTGGGTATGGTAGAAAAATTAATGATACTTTTGAAATGATGAATACTACTCAAAAACTACAATATGAAGCTGAATTATCTGCTTTAGGTGTAGCAGGAGCAAATCCATTACCTGGGGCTGTAATAAGCACGCAAGCTCAGTATGATTATTATAGTAACTTAAACCATGATTGGCAAAAAACTTTATTACGAAAAGCTTACTTACAATCAAATTCGGTTTCCTTTTCAGGTGGTTCTGACAACTCAAACTATTTTTTAAGTTTAGGACATGACCGTAATACTGGTATTATTAAGGATATTAGTGGTTTTGAAAAAATCACTGGTCGTGTTAATTTAGGGTTTGATGTTAAAGAATGGTTGAATATTCAAACAAACTTTGGTATTACACATACAACATCTGATGAGCCTAGAGATAGAAATAATGTTCAAAATCCATTTAGAGCTATGTATGATTATAATCCATACGAACCTTTATATAACGTAGATTCAAATGGAAATACAATATATGATGTTGATGGAAATCCTGAGTATAATTTAACTTCAAGTGGTTTTTCAATATCTGAAGCTCTTGTTAATAACCCAGAAGAAAAAAATTACATATACACTACAGCTTCAGTTGCTGCATCTGCAAAGATAAATGATAAATTAACTAATACTTTTAAAGTTGGTGGAACAAATAAAGGATATAAAAGAGATTCATTCATTAAACCAGGTTCTGTTCTAGATGGATATGTTGGAGATCCTAATGCTCCTGGTATTAAGACAGATAACGGATCAAACAGTTTTAATTATACTGTAACTAATATTTTAGACTATCAATTTGATTTAAAAGACAAACACTTATTTAAAGTAAGTGGTTTATTTGAATTTAACAAAACTGCTTTTAAGTCTTATCGTTTAAGTAGTAAAGGATTTTCAAACCCTGATTTATCAGTTCAAGAGGTTGCTGCTGAAGCAACTGAAGCTACAACTTCATTTACTGAAACTTCACTATTATCTTATGGAGCATTTCTTAATTATAATTTTGATGGGAAGTATTTAGCAACAGCTTCGTTTAGAAGGGATGGAGCTTCGCAATTTGGTGAAAATAATAAATTCGGTAATTTTTGGTCTGTAAGTGCTGCATGGAATTTACATAACGAGCAGTTTTTAGAAGATTCAAGTTTTATTAATTCTTTAAAATTGAGAGCTTCTATAGGGACGTCAGGAAATAGATCTATAGGAACGTCAGAAAAGGAAGGTGACTATTCATCAATACCGACAGTCTCTTTAAGTAGCTTAAACAACGTTTCAAATGCTTATATTGGTTATTCTGGTAACCCTGATTTAAAATGGGAAACACAAACTATGACAGATATAGGATTGGAATTTAGATTATTCGATAATAAAATAAGCGGTGTAATTGATTATTATACTAAAACAACTAAAGATTTATTGTTATTTGAAAACAGATCTAGTATTGGTGGAGATTTTTCTGGAGGATCTTATAATAATGTTGGTGAAATGGTAAATAAAGGAATTGAAATTGAATTAAGTGCTGACCTTTACAAAAAGAATGATTTATATATTAAATTAGGTGGTAATATTACATTTATTGATAATGAAATCACTAAATTAGTTCCAACAAGTGAAAATCCTGAAGGCGCTCCAATTTTAAGAGGAGAAACTATACTTCAAGTTGGAGAAGAATTTAATACTTTTAATTTAGTAAAATACGCTGGTGTAAATGAAGCAAATGGAGAGCCTTTGTTTTATGATGCTAATGGTAATGTGTCACCAATTTATGACTCAAATGCTACAGAAGTGTTAAGTGGTAAATCTTCAGTTGCTGATTTTGATGGAGGACTAAACTTCTACACAAGTTATAAAGGTTTTGATTTTGGTGCTGATTTCTATT
>DQTL01000091.1 GCA_015662775.1 Lutibacter sp. | reverse complement strand
CTATTATTAAGAGACGCAATAAATTGTGTCTGCTATTATTAAGAGACGCAATAAATTGTGTCTGCTATTATTAAGAGACGCAATAAATTGTGTCTCTACTTGTTTTTTCTCTTTCTTATTGTTCTTTTAATGAAGAAAACAACAAATATACCAATTAGTATAAAAGGCCAAAGATAAACAACACCTATTAAAAAGTTTCCTATTCCTGTAAAGCCTCCTTTTGCAGCACGCCATAATCTACTTAAATAAGTTTGCGATGGAGCTTTGACAGTGGCTATCATTTCATAAAAATCGAGATGTATGGTACTCATAGAAACTTGACTTTGTAAATATTTTAATCGTCCTTGTTTGGCTTCTATTTCTTCTCTGATGTTGGCTAATTGACGTTCTATCTCTAGCATATCTTTTACATTTCTTGCCTTAGATAAAAGTTGCAGATAACGTTCCTCTAACTTTCTTTTGGCTTTTAACCTAGCTTGTAAATCGACAAATTCTTCGGTAACATCTTTTTTAGAAACATCTCTACGGTCGAGTGTTTTAGCTGATTTGATAATACTATCCACCATGGGTTGAAAACTCTCAGATGGAATACGAACTAAAAGTGTTCTATGAATGCGGTCGTATTCTTTGTTGGTACGATCACTTTGAATCATGCCTTTATGAGTACGTACCCATGTTGAAATACTAGCATAAGATTGATCTACCGATTGGGTCTCAAAAGTAAAATACCCTGTTTTAATAATCTTTTGAACTTGTTGTGATGAAGTCGTATTTTTGTAAGAAACTTCTCTTGCCTCTTCCATCACAATTTCTTCCATATCATCATAAACAGCTGGACTTCCTTCAAAATTTGGCATATTTTCTTTTCTCATATCCTGACAGCTAAAAGACATGACTAGTAAACTGAATAAAAAAAGAATTTTTTTCATAAGATTTGTTGCTAAATTAGTTTTTGCTCAACTTCCTTTAACAATTTTAAAAATTGAGTTTCTATAGTAGCATAGGTTTCTATATGCTTACCTATATAGATAAACATAAAAACATGCTTTTTCGTATCTGCATCTGTAATTTTAGGAAGTGTGTATTTATGCAGTCGGTAGGCTTCACGCATCAAACGTTTAATTCTGTTTCTATCAACGGCACGTTTAAAACGTTTTTTGGGAACTGAAAAACCTGCTTGAATTAAATAAGCAGTCTTGTGATCTATTTCTAAATAAACCAACTGAATAGGAAGAGATTTGAGTCGTTTCCCACGTTCAAATAATTGCTCAATAAGTTTTTTGCTTTTAAGCTTTTCTCCTTTTTTAAATGTGTGTCTCAATACTTAATTAGATTTGAGATGTGAGAAGTGAGATAACAGATATTAAACCCTTGTTTGCTAACAATTTAAACTCACAATATGTTTGTATTAAAATTCTTCATAACACAGTAATTGTATTAAAATACAAAAACAACTATCATAATATTATACACGGTCAATAATCGTTATAAAACCTATTTTGAAAAAAATATAGAATATTTAGAACCAACCTTTTTGACCTACTTGATAGGTTTGATAAAATTCTTCATCTGTTTTTGTTAGGTAAATAATTCCTTCAATTAAGCCAATAATACCACCAATACCACAGGTAAAAACAGAAACGACTAATTGAATAATTCCTTCTTTGGTATAGCCTAAGATAAATTTATGAATACCTAAAGACCCTAAGACTATGGCAAGTATCCCTGCAATTAGTTTCTTATTTTCTTGAGGAGTTGTGTTTACTGGTGTTGCGTTGTTGTTTTCGTCCATTACTTCCATGATTGAATAGTTTTATATAATTAAAAAGCAAATATAAGGTATTCCTGTTAATAGTTAGATGAGTTAGAAATTAAAATTATCTTTGGCAAGTTTTATTAATTAGCTAATGAGTCGATGTGTTATTGAGTTAATTTGCTAATCGTCAATAGCCTATTTCTTAAAAAGAATTAAACAATTCCGCAAATAAACGACTAAACAAATAAACAATTTAGACTACTTTTGTCGCTTACAAAAAAACTACTTACTACCATATGAGTAAACTAAAAAACAAAAATCTTATCTACCTATTTATGATTGGGTTGGCAGCCACCTTATGGGGCTTAGATGGTGTTGTTTTGACTCCTCGCTTATCAAACATAAATGTAGTTTTGGTAGTGTTTTTATTACATGCATTGCCTTTTTTAGTGATGAATACTTTTCTGTTTAAAAGGTATAAAGACTTAAAAAAACTGGATAAAAAAGCCTTGTATTCGCTAGCTTTTGTCAGTGTGTTTGGTGGAGCAGTTGGAACCATATCAATAGTATACGCTTTGTTTATTGTCAATTTTCAAGAGTTATCAGTTGTTGTTTTATTGCAAAAATTTCAACCTGTATTTGCTATTCTACTTGCTTCCATCTTTTTAGGTGAAAAATTATCTGCAAATTTTGTAAAATGGTCAATCGTTGCTATAATCGCTGGTTATTTTTTAACTTTTGGTTGGAACCTTCCGAACTTACATACAGACGCTGTTACTTTAAAAGCTGCTTTGCTTTCTTTGTTGGCTTCTTTTTCTTTTGGAAGTTCAACTGTTTTCGGTAAACGATTATTAGAAAAAATAGATTTTTTATCGGCTACCTTTTTTAGATATGGGCTGACCTTTTTGTTATTGTTGCCTGTTGTAGTTTTTTTAGGAAAACATACAGAGATTCAAAATATCACCTCGTTAAATTGGATGATTTTTGTCGTTATTGCTTTGACTTCTGGAAGTGTTGCCGTTTTCATTTATTATTATGGCTTACAGCATGTAAAGGCAAGTAATGCTACTTTGCTGGAATTATTTTTTCCAATATCGGCAATATTATTTGACTATTTTATCAATAACAACAGTTTGTCAAGCTTACAATGGGTCAGTGCAGCTGTTATGATATTTGCCATTATTAGGGCAGGACTTAACGCAAAGCTTAAAGAAAAATAAAGATGTCAATACTTATTTTAAATATAGAAACCACCACAAAAAATTGTTCAGTTAGTTTGTCTAAAGACGGAAAAGAAATTGCTTTAAAAGAAATCAATGATGGCGGTTATTCGCATGCAGAAAACTTGCATCCTTTTATTGAAACAATTTTAGCTGAAACCCAACATCAATTCTCAGACTTATCAGCCGTTGCAGTAAGTAAAGGGCCTGGTTCTTATACCGGTTTACGGATCGGAGTTTCGGCCGCTAAAGGTTTTTGCTTTGCTTTGGATATCCCTTTAATTTCAATTGATACTTTACAAGCATTGGCACATCAAGTTAAAATAGAAACTGATGTAATTATTCCTATACTTGATGCTAGACGTATGGAAGTCTATCAAACGGTGTTTGATTTAACTCATAAAAGAATCGAAAACACAAAAGCCATGGTAGTTGACGCAGAAACCTATGACAACTATTTAAACACTAAAAAAGTTGTTTTTTTAGGTGATGCTGTTCTTAAGATAAAAGAAATAATTCAACACAAAAATGCTATTTTTATTGATGATGCTTTTCCTTCTGCAAGAGAAATGGTAAGACTATCTTATGAAAAATTCCTACAAAAGAACTTTGAAGATGTTGCCTATTTTGAACCGTATTACTTAAAAGATTTTATTGCTATTAAATCAACTAAGAAGTATTTTTAAAACCTAAGACCGCTCTACCACCAAAAAGGCAGACAGGTTCGCTGAAAGGAAAAGAAATAAGATGATATTAATTATTAGAAATATCTTTTTTCGCTTTTCTTACCGAATGCATTAATATTTAAATTGGTGAAAACAGAAAAAGACTTTGATTCACCTGCACTTGTCAACAATTGATTCTTAGTATAGATTACTGTTGACACGCCAATCTGAAAAACTTTGAAAAATTTAGGGCTATATAAAATCAACCCCAACTCATCATAAAGATCATAGTTAATTCCCACTTCTAGGATATTATCGAAGATTGTGCTTACTCCAATATCAGGGGAAATTGGACTCCCTTTATAAGCATCAAGAAGTAAGTAGGGCTTTATCTTTATTAAGTCAGATGCATAAACAATATACCCAACTCGGGCAAAAAACTTTTTTTGGGATAACTCTATTTTTCTATCTCCTAAGCCATAAGAAACCTTATTAAACAATTCAATAAATGCTATGTCAGCAAAAAATCTTTCTGAATTATAAAAGAACCCAAATGAAAAATTCTCTCTTTCTCTTTCACCAAATCCGAAAACCACGAACTTGTTTATGCAGGTATTTTACCCCAACTGCAAGATGATTCTTTTCTGTTAAATCATATTTATAAGAAAAATCAATATTAATTCCATTTTCAGTTAATGGACCTATTGTTCCTCTTTCGTAGGAAATACCAGCTCCAAATCCATCGAAAATTGGAGCGTGTACATTAAATAGAAAATTCTTAGGTGCTCCTATAACTCCAATCCATTGTGTTCCATATACTGCACTAATATTTAGACTTCCATTATTACCTGCATAAGCAGGATTGATAACATTTGTATTGTATAAGCTTAAAACATGAATATTTTGTACTTGGGAATAGCTGACTAACATTATAAAAAACAGGAATAGTGGTGTAAGTAAATACTTTTTCATACTTATAAAACTATAATACAAATGTATGAAATATTTGTTTGTTCTTGTTAATCTAGTCTAGTAATTAGATGACTCGAAGTCATCTAATTACTCACTCAGCAAATCGCTCATTGAAGTGGCTTCTCGAATTCATCTTATCACTCTGATAACTTGTCAATATATTCTAAAGCCACATCTTTGTTGATTAATTTTCCATTTCTAATACCTGCATAATCTTTTGCAGAAGAAAACTCCCAATCAATTGCATTTCTAACTAAACCCGCTTTTACTGGGTTATTATGAATATAGTTAAAACAAACCTGAGGATATTGTTTTTCAGAATTTTGATAATTGATTTTTGTAACTGCGTCTTGCATTATAAAGGAAGGAGTAATTCCTTTGTGGCAATTGATGCATTCGGCTTTGGTATGAGCCTTAAATAATGAACCTGATGCGTTTTCTTGTTTGTTGATTGCTCTAGTATAAGAGCGAAGCATAATTGCTATAGAATTATTAAAAGTTCGTTTTTTGTTAGTAGTGATAAGATCACTTGGAGTCATCTTATCACTCTGTTGAGTCAACTTATCACTTTCAACTGAAATTTCCACCTCTCTTATATAAACCATAAAATGGAAATGGTTAGGCATTAAACACCAAGCAACAATATCTGCATAAGGAGAAATATAGGTTTTTACTTTTTTTAAAAAGAACAAATAGTTATCTCGTTTAAAGAATATCTTTCTATGATTATTTCCTTGGTTGTAGATATGATATAGTTGTCCTTTTTCTAATTGCATGATGATTTTTTAGTGATACGATGACTTGAAGTCATCGTATCACTGTGTTCCTATTTAGTGATAAGATGACTTAAAGTCATCATATCACTGTGTTCCTATTTCCGCCAAAGTTTAAATCGATTCAATAAATAATACATAATCGGTACAATAATCAAGGTCAAGAAAGTAGCAAAGCTCAAACCAAAGATTACTGTCCATGACATAGGTCCCCAAAACGCGGTATTATCACCTCCTAAATAAAACTGTGGATTAAACTCAGTAAAGAGTGTTGCAAAGTTGAAATTGACACCTATTGCAAGTGGCAACAATCCTAGTATTGTAGTGATGGCTGTTAATAATACAGGTCGTAAACGTACTTTTCCACCTTCTACGATACTTTCAAAAAGTATTTTTTTGTTTCCAATCTTCTCTAACTCATCAAAGCCATTTTCTAGTACTTTTCGTTTCATAACTAAACTCGTATAATCGAGAAGAACGATGGCATTGTTTACCACAATTCCTGCTAAAGAAATGATTCCAATCATGGTCATTAATACGACAAAATCCATTTTAAACATGACCAAACCTAATAAAACACCTATTAAACTCAATAAAACAGAAACCGATATAATCACAGGTGTACTGATTGAATTAAACTGTCCCACTATGATTAAAAAAATCAGGGCTAAGGCTATCAACAAAGCATTAGAAAGAAATGCCATCATTTTAGCTTGTTCTTCTTGTTCGCCTGTAAAAGTGATATTAATACCTTTGGCAAGTGGGTAATTTGCCAATAATTTTTTTAGATTATCATTGACTTCCGTAGCATTGTAATTATTCAACACATTAGATGTAATTGTGATTAATCGTTTTAAATCCTTACGTTTTACCGCACTAAAAGTAGTTGTGTTTTCTGTTTTTGCTACAGCTGAAATAGGGACTTGTACAATCTTACCATTGCTTTGATTTCTAAAAGTAATCAATTGATTCATCAAGGCATCTTTATTATACCTGTATTTCTCATGCAAACGCATATTAATAGGATAGTCATCTTCGCCATCTTTATAGGTTGAAATTTCTTTCCCATAAATTGAAGTTCGTAAAGCATCACCTATTTGTCCTGTTGAAAGTGCCAAGCGTCTTGCTTTTTGACGATCAATGATAACCGATAATTCTGGTTTTCCTTGTTCTACATCTAGTTTTAATTCTTCGTAACCTACGACACTTGATTCCTCAATATAATTTTTAATCTTCTCTGCTTCGTGCATAATCAGATAATAATCATCACCTGCTACCTCAATATTAACTGGTGCACCTGCTGGTGGCCCATCTTTGGGTTTATCAACGGAAATGATAACGCCAGGGTATTTTTGAACCAACTTTCGAATATCATCTAAAACATCTTGAGTGTCAATTCCTTGTCTAAATTCATAATCTACAAAATCTATGGTAATACGTGATTTGTTTGGTGTGTTTCCACTTCCCATATCTTGATTTGGATCTGCGGTTCCTTCACCTACTTGCCCAATCACAGAAGTAATTAAAAAATTCTTTCCGTTTTTTTCATATTTTTTTATAAAATCGATGATGTCTGATTCCATAGTCAAAGTCAAATTATTAGTGACCTCTATATCAGTTCCTATCGGGAACTCTACAAATACAAAAACTTGTTTAGGTGGTGTTTCTGGAAAGAATAGGGTTTTTGGTGGATTCATTTTCATCAATAGCATAGAAAAAATCAACAAAACAAAAGTACCAACTAAAAACGCATAAGGTCGCCATCCTTTTAGTGCAAATTCTAAACCTCTTTCATATAGACCTTCTAGCCAAGGCAAAAGTTTATCTTGAAACCATTGGGTGGCAGGTGTGAAAGCAAAATAATTTAAAAGCCATAATAGACTAAAAAGAACTAAGACCAGCCCAATTGCATTTGAAGTTCCTTTATTTCCTTCAAATCCTATAAAGATTAACAAAAAACCAATTAAAAGTAAAATTCCATTATAAATTGATAGTTTAATTAACGGTAATTTTTTTTCTTTTAACTTCATGTACACCGAGGTTAACATAGGGTTAACGACAAGACCAACAAACAAAGACGAACCCAAAACAATAATTATCGTAATCGGTAAAAATTTCATAAACTGACCCATCATACCAGGCCAAAAAGCCAGAGGTAAAAAAGCGGCTAAAGTTGTTGCAGTTGAAGCTATAATAGGCATGGCTACTTCGCCTACACCTAGTTTGGCTGCTTTGATTAATGTATGTCCTTCATCATACAGCCTATAAATATTTTCGACTACTACGATTCCATTATCCACCAGCATTCCCAGTGCCAATATTAAGCCAAACAACACCATCATATTAAGGGTAACACCCATCATATTTAGCAACATAAACGACATTAACATAGAAAGCGGTATGGCAATACCTACAAATAAGGCATTTCGTAAACCTAAGAAAAATAACAGTACTAGCACCACCAAGATTACTCCTATAATAATACTATTCTCTAAGTTTAAAACTTGTTTTTTTGTTTGATTAGACATGTCATTGGTGACCGATATTTCTAAATTATTTGGAAAAACAGTTGCTTTTGCTTTCTTTAAAATTTCATTGATTTTTTCAGAGGCTTCAATTAAGTTTTTTCCTCCTTTTTTCTTTACATCTAGCATTACAACGGGTTTCATAAACTCTCTTGCGTAACTGACTCGTTCTTCGCCTTGAAAATTAACTTCTGCAATATCTCTTAGATACACAATATTACCAAACTCTTGCTTGATAATAATATCCTCGATTTCGTCAGGGCGTTTAAATTCGCCCAGTACACGTACATTTCTTTTAATTCCATTTTCTTGTAACTCACCACCAGAAATAGTCATGTTTTCATTTTGTATGACACCTGCTATATCATAAAAACTAATTTCAGAAGCTTGCATTTTATACAAATCGATTGCAATTTCTACTTCTTTATCCTGTACACCTCGTATATCAACACCTGATATTTCGGGTAAACTTTCTATTTTATCTTCTAAATATTCACCATATTCTTTGAGTTGATCTATTGAAAATTCACCCGAAAGATTAATGTTCATAATCGGCATCATTTCCGAAATATTCAACTCTTGAATCGCTGGGTCTGAAGGTAAATCTTTAGGAAAATCGGAATCTGACATAGCAACATCTACCTTGTCTTTTACTTTACGAAGTGCTTCTTCTGGAGTCACACTAAAATCAAACTCAGCCACAATCATGGAAAAATCTTGCGAAGAAGTAGAAGTGATTTTTTCAATACCCGATATGGTATTAATCTCTTGTTCTAAAGGTTTAGTAATTAGCTTTTCAATATCAATTGCCGAGTTTCCTGGGTGAATAGTCGTGATAAAAATCTGCGGTATGACTACCTCTGGAAAAGCTTCCCTTGGCATGGCTTTATAGGACTGATATCCACCAATAAGAATGATAAAAATAATGACAAAAACCGTCATTTTATTATTAATCGACCAACTCGATAATTTAAACTCTTTATTTATATTTTCTTTCATTTATCTAGTTTTACTGCGAATTGTTGAGCGTTGAGTACAACGCCTTTACCGTTGAGGCGTTGCTCTGAAACGTCTTTACTGTTGAGACGTTGCATGCAACGTCTTTACTGTGTTATTTCTACTTCGTCACCATCTTTAACAAACTTACTACCATCAAGTACTATTTGTTCTTGAGCTTCTACGCCTTTTAAAATAATTACTTGGTTATTGTATTCTTGACCTACTTCTAAAATCCTTTTTACCACAGTAGTTTTTGCACTGTCATTTAAAACAGTATAGACAAATTTCTCAGCTTTTTGATTCATCTGTATCAAATTAGATGGTAAAACCACACCTGTAGCTTTAAAATCATTAATTTTTAAATCGGCTAACAAATTGGGCTTTATCAAATTCTTTTTATTTGGAATAGCAATACGGATTTTAAAACTCCTATTATCAGGGTTTATATAATTCCCAATTTTATTAATCCTAGCTATTAATTGTTTATTGATAGATGGAAAATCAACCAATACTTCTGTTCCTTTTTTAACAACTGATAAATAGGTTTCTGGCACTTCAGCTTCTATATATACGTTATTTAAATTAATTAGTCTTATAACAGAAGTTTGTGGTCCAATCAACTCACCAACTTTTGGTATAATCGCATCAATTACACCAGTAAAAGGTGCTTTTATTTTCATTTTAGCAATTTGTGTATGAAGCGATTTTAAGGAGTTTTCTAATGCTTCTTTTTGCGTTTTTGCCCCTAAATATTGCATTTCAGAACCAATTTTTTGATTCCAAAGGCGTTCTTGACGTTGGAATGTCGTAGTTGCTAAACTTAATTGGGTTTTAAGTTCTACTACTTTATCATTTAAAACATCAGCATTAATTTGCACCAATGTTTGTCCTCTTGAAACCCGTTGTCCTTCTTTTACAAAAATACGCTGTATGGTACCAGCCATTTCTGGTCTGAGTATTACATTCTGGTCAGAAGCAACCATACCTTGTAAAGTGATATAATGCTTAAACAGTGTGTCTTTTGTTGTGAAAAAGGTAACTTTTTGCAATTTTTTGACCGTATCTAGCTGTTTTATGGCTTTTTCAATGTTTTTTAATTCGACTTGCAAACTATCAACTGTTGTTTGTATTTTTAGCTGATCTGCTTGTAGTTTTTCCAAATTGCTTTTTGGTGCTTCTGTCTTGGTGTTACAAGAAAAGAGTATGAGTACTAATGTAATTAGTAAGATTGTATTTTTCATTGTATTTCTATTTATGTTAAAACACTTTATTTGTGCTTTTACTTCATCATTTTAGCTGCGATAATTGTTGTTAATTTTCTAGGTGCAAATCTGTTTGAGAATGCAAGAATTACATTCATAAATCCGTGGATTGCATTTGTTCTTTTCTTTTTCATGGATGTATAAATAAACTTAGCTAGGTCAGTACTAGTTGGTTTGTTTCTAAATACATTTTTATTGATGTCTGCTTTGTTACCAAATTCACTTTGGGTTGCCCCAGGACAAATACTTGTAACAATAACATTCTTATCTTTTAGTTCATATGCAATAGCTTCAGAGAAACTCATTACATAAGCTTTTGATGCCGAATAAGTAGCCAATCCAGGAACAGGCTGAAAAGCTGCAGTTGATGCAATATTGATAATATTACCTCCTCCATTTTTTACCATTTCACTCCCAAAAAATCTCGAAAGTTTGGTTAATGTCAGCATATTTAAAAGTAACATTTCTTCGTCTTTATGTGCGTCAATATTTAAAAAATCACCGTATTGTCCAAAACCAGCATTGTTAATTAAAACATCAATTTTGAGATTCTGTTTTGAAATGGATTTAAATAATTCATTTGCACTATTGCTATTTGACAAATCCATTGCTACGACAATAACTGTAACATTATATTTATTTTCAATTTCAAATTTTATAGCTTCTAATCGGTCTTGACGACGAGCTACCAATACCAAATTGTAATTGTTTTTTGCATATTCAAAAGCGGTTTCTTTTCCGATACCGCTTGATGCTCCTGTTATTAATACTGTTTTCATTTTATTAGTTTTTTAGTTTTGTTACCTTGAAATAAGATTTGTCTTACTTCAAGAGTTTGCTTTGCTCGTACCTCGCTCGCAAAGACGGTACTTCTTTTGAAATCTTACGTCCGCAATGACTGATCTCAATAGGGGTAATGTTGATTTGAGGTCAGTCATTGCGAACAAAATGCAATGGAGTGAAGCAATCTCTTAAAGATAGTTGGTTATTGTTTCAAAAACCCTTTCACTCTTTAGCTCCTTTTTACAACATCAATTCCTCACCCACATCTAAGAATTTTATTGTATTATTTTCCATCTTTTTTTCCAAAATTCGTACAGGTTCTCCAATGGGTTCATCTGATAAATCATAGGTTGCAAAGTGCATGGGAATAAATACTGTTCCATTCAAATCATTATGAGCTTGTAGTGCTTCTAAAGGTGTCATGTGGGTATTTTTCATTATCTTTTCTGGTTTGTAAGCACCTATTGATAAGAGTGAATAATCAATTTTTCCAAAATAGTTGCTAATTTCTTTAAAATGTGAACCATAGGCTGTATCACCAGAAAAATAGATGGTTTTATCTTTTGATTTAATAATAAAACTTCCCCAAAGATTTTTATTAAAATCGAGTGCTCCTCTGCGATTCCAATGACGTGCCGGCATAAAATATATTTCTAAATCAGCTGTTGTTTTATATTTTTGATACCATCCTGCTTGTTGGTTTTTGATGTTGTTTTTATCGAAATAAGCATTTAATTCTAAAGGAATTAAAGCCTCCACATCTACATTATTTTTAAAAATAGTTTTTAAGGTTGGTTTATCAAAATGATCTCTGTGACCATGTGAAAGCAAAATATAATCAATGTTTTTCAAACTATCCGTAGCACAAGCATTTCCCGTTAAACGTTTTATAAAAGACACATCGCCCAAAACAGGATCTGTTAAAATGGTTTTTCCAGCGATACGAATAAAAAAAGTAGCATGACCCAACCAAACGATCATATCTTTATTGGAATGTAAAAAAGCTTGATTTTCTACTACATTGAGCCTAAAGGTATCCTCTTTTTTTTCGGTTGCTTGTGGGTTTTTAGAGAGTTTCCATTTTAGAATATCCAAGGGCATTATTTGCACATCCTTTTCCTCTCCATTAGAAAATTCATTTCCAATTTTCACGTTTCCTTTCCAATCTTTATTAATAGTCTCTAAACTATTATTTTTTACTAATTGTTTCACTTCTTCTGGTTTTACGTAATAATAGATACTATTGGCAATTATAAGTGCCAATAGTAGTAATCCTATTTTTTTTAGTATTTTCATTTTCTATAAGCCTTGCAGGCTTAGTTTTGATGTTTTCTATTTATCTAAAGCTGTTTCTAAAGCAACTTTTTTACTGATTAAATTAAAAATTGATTGTAAATATTCTTGTTGTTGCGCATACAGTTGGTTTTGAGCTATACTTAAAGAAAAGTTAGTTGAAACTCCTTCAAAAAACTTAATGTTTTCCTTTTTTTCAATTCGCTCTGCTAGGACAACACTTTCTTTAGCCGTTTGATAACTTTCAAGTGCATTTTGATAACTCAACAAGGCAGTTTGATGTTTGAGCTTTAATTTTTGCGTGGTTTCATCTAAGGCTCTTTCTGATTTAGTGAGTCCGATTTTGGCTTGTTGAATTCTTGAATGTCTTTTGAAACTACTAAATATAGGTACATTTAATTGCACACCAAAAACTGAACTGTCAAACCATTTTTGTTCCGATTTAAAAAACTTAAACTCTTCATTATTTGCCGTAAGCCCATAATTTAGAAAAGCATTTAAAGAAGGTAAGGCTTTACTCTTTTCTAATTTCACAAAAAGTTGGTTTGCCTTGATGCTATTCTCTGATATTTTATAATCTATATGTAATTGATAATCAAATACTTCATTGGTTAGGTTTAAATCACTATTCACTAAGGCTAAATCTTCTAAAGTTTGGGATAAATTGATAGGTGTATCTATTGTGATTCCCATAGCATATTTGAGCATATTCAAATTATAAATACGTAATCGTTTAATATTAGATAGCTCTTTGTTTATTTTTGATAAAGTTAATTGTAATTGCTCCACATCTTGTTCTTCTGCAAAACCATTTTTATAAATTAAGCGTGTATCCGAGAGGTTTTTTTCTAAAATCACCTTATTTTTATTGAGAATTTTAATTCCTTCATCTGTCATCAATACACCAGCATATGCATTGGTGACGCTTTCTTTTACACCAGCAATAGTCTTGGTTTTTATACTTTCACTTATTTCTTTATAGACTATAGCTGATTGTAAACCAACTAAATACGAACCGTTAAACAACAATTGCGTTAGTGTTGCAGAGGCATTGATATTTTGTTTAGTTCCAAAAGAAATTTCAGCAAATTCTCCTGGTTGTCCTCCAAAAAATTCGGCAGGTATTAAAGATATTGGCTGTTTTAAAAAGTTTTGATAATCAACTTTAGCATTAATCTGTGGCAATCCCATTGTGGTAGTTTCCCATACTTTTCTACTGGCTATTTCTATATCATCGTCAGCATTTTGTATGGCATACGCATGTAATTTTGCATAATCAACTGCTTCTTGGAGGCTAAAACTAGTGGGCTCCTGAGACCATATTAAAGTTGGAAACAGCATTAGTAGTAAAAATTTAATCTTCATTCTATATTTTTTAAATTCTTTTCAATGTGTATTAGACCTAACAAACTGAAAATTGTTATGCTATTTTGTTTTGTTCTTTTAAATAACTCTCTAATTCTTGCAAACCTTTTTCAGTTGCAATCGCTCGTATATGGTACAATAAAAAAATGTGCATTACTTCAGACATTTTATAGGTGTCAATTGGGAAAATATCAGTTGTTTTAATCGCGTTCATCGTACTGTAATACAAACGTGCTATAATAGCAATATTAATATCTTTTCTATACAGACCTTTTTCTATTCCGTTTTCTAAGTTCTCTGTGATTCCCTCTGTAATTAATTTGAATTTTTTCTCTGTTAAAGAGGCTGCAATACTCGGATAATACTTATATAATTGGAATTCGGGTGCGTTGTTAACTTTTAATTGTATCAACAAAAAATCATTGATATGAAAAAGTGTGTGTATCGGATTTACATCACAATCTTTACAGCAAATTGAATCAATTTTACGGGAAATTTGTTCAAATATAAAATGAGTTGAGGCTTTTACTAAAGCTGTTTTACTCTGAAAACTTTCATAAATTGTCTTTTTTGAAATGGCCATTTTCTCGGCAATATCATCCATAGTTACACTTTTAAACCCTAGGCTTAAAAATAGTTGACTGGCGGTTTGTAATATTTTATTCTTCATTTTGTTTTTAGAAAATCGCACTCATTTCATGAATTTGCCACGCCAGATAACTACGGGAATACTTCCTCGCAAACCTGCTTGCAAGGCAAAGTCAGTACTTCTATTGAGGCTTTTTTAATTTGCTGATTAGCTAATCAACGAATTGGCTAATTAATCAACTGCAAATATAGACAAATAAACTTTTAACACTAAAAAAGTTTCCAACGTTTTTAGAATTTTTTAACACTTTAGACCTGAAATAAAAAATAGCTGTATTTTTACCAAAAACAACACCGTGACTTTACAAGATTACACTCATTTATTTTTAGATTTTTTGCAAGAAAACAGCAACAACAAAGAGCCTAAAAACCTATACAAACCTGTTGATTATATTTTACAATTAGGAGGAAAACGTTTGCGACCACTATTGACTTTGATAAGTGCAGATGCTTTTGGGACAGAAGCAAAAAAAGCATTACATGCTGCATTGGCTGTTGAAGTTTTCCATAATTTTACATTGCTTCATGATGATATTATGGATCAAGCCCCAATCAGACGTGGAAAACCAACAGTTCATGAGAAATGGGATATCAATACAGGTATTCTCTCTGGTGATGTGATGTTGATTAATTCGTATCAATACTTAGAAAAATACAAAGCTAAAACATATAAAAAATTGACAGCTATTTTTAGTCAAACAGCTGTTGAAGTTTGCGAAGGACAACAATATGACATGGATTTTGAGACAAGAAATGATGTCAATCTTTCTCAATACATGAAAATGATCAAATACAAAACATCGGTCTTAGTTGCGGCTGCTCTACAAATGGGTGCTATCATTGCCAAAGCTGCTCAAAAAGAGCAAAAAGAAATCTATAATTTTGGTATTTCACTAGGCTTGGCTTTCCAATTACAAGATGATTATCTAGATTCTTTTGGTAATGTAGCCACTTTTGGAAAAAAAATTGGAGGTGATATTCTGGAAAACAAAAAAACATGGTTGTATATAAAAGCTTTAGAAACTGCGAGCAAATCAGACCAAGTGATCTTACAATCTATTTACAATCAAAAAGCGGTTAGTGAATCTGATAAAATTGAAAAAGTGAAAAAACTTTTCAAAAAGTATAAAATAGATAAACTGATAAAAAAAGAGATAAAATCTTACTCAAACAAAGCACTTTTACAATTGGAAAGCATGGAATTAAAAGAAAAACCCAAGGCTATTTTAAAAGATTTAGTCTATAGTCTTGAAAAAAGAAATACATGATACCTACTTCAACTGATAGTGACTCCTTATTATTGTTAATTTCTAAAAAAGGTTTATCTCAGAAATTAATGCAACAAATTAAAAAAGATTTTGAGTTGTCTGGTCTTACCTTTTCAATCGAAAAAAACCTTACTTCAGAACAATTTTTACTGTATCTATACAATCAAATACAGCATCTTGTTAAAAATAATTTTGAAGCTTACTTACAACTTTTATATCGTGTAGATGTCCCTGAGAGTAGTATGCAATCAGGTGAAATTCAAAATACTATTGATTTTTCAAAAAAAGCTACTTTTTTAATACTAAAAAGAGAATGGGAAAAGGTTTATTATAGGGAGTTTTTTTCGTAATTTTAGTACAGTTTTAGTAGCATGGTAGGAGAGTATCGAGAGATTGCTTCACTTCATTTCATTCGCAATGACAGGTTTCAAATTAATATTGCTTCTATTGAAACACTTCCTTTGGATTTGATGAATTTTCCCCAATTCTTGTTATATTTCATCCAATTAACTAGTTAGTCCTTCAAAAATATAACTTCGAATTGATTAAAAATTCGTTCAAACTGTAAACAAAGCTTAGGTCGAACTCAGGTTAAAGAATAATCAAAAATAAATTCTAATAAAAGGGTTAAAAGCATTGTTATAAATACTTTTATTTTCAATATAAAGCACATCATATCGTACACCCATTGCTACATTTCTATTCATAGAATAAGCGGCACCTATATATAATGCAGGATTCCAATAATCACTTTTAGACCCATTGTTATTTGTATGAATATTTAATTCTTCAAATTCTGTAGATAGTTGAATAGCATTAATGGGATTATACAACATGAGAGCACTGACACCATATATATTATAACGTACATCTTGAGATCTAACTTTAGAATACAAATAACTTACCCCAATACCTGAGGCAAACTTATCAGAGAATTCATAAATAGCAGAAGGTGAAACACCAATAGTTGTATAAGATTGCTCAATACTCAATTGCATGCCTCCACCAAAACGTACATTTTTCCAAAATGGATTTTCTGATTCTTTTGATTGTATTTGTGAAAAGGTCAAAAAAGACATAAACAAAAGTATTGTTGTAAGAAGTATTTTCATCTGAAATATAAGAATAAATTTTACTGCGAAACTAGGGTATTTTGTGTAATAATGCAAACAATAAAAAGTTAAGACCCTTGCGATATTATAACAATATAGATGAATGAAGATTTTTCGAGTGTTGTGCTCTTTAACAAAAAGAACTTATTCAAAGGTCTAGATTTGTTAATCATAAAAAAAGACCCTTGAAATTTTAATTTCAAGGGTCTTTTTAAATAAATTCAATTCGTCCTATATAGACGGATCTGATGGGCAATTAACATTATTCTCTTTTTCTGCAAAAGGATAAGGATAATAGTTTCTATTTCTTTCGTTGATATAGTCTATATCGTCTGAAGGTGTGAAACTTCCGTGCATTCTTCTAGAATCTTCTAAACGCATTCCTGTCAAAAATAATTCTATACATCTATTTTTGTATATTTCATTAAGAACTGCTGTTTTATCTGTAACATCTCCTGTCCAATCAAGTAAACCAGCATTCACCCCAAATATATCATCTGTTTTAGTACGAACTGCATTTAAAGGTGCAATTGCACTTGGCAAATCAGTTTGTGCATAAGCCTCAGCTTTTATCAAAAGCATTTCACTGGGTAAATAAACGGGTATTGAAGCACTTGCAGAGGTGAAAAAACCTAAAGCATTCTCAACTGAGTGGTAACCAAAATCAACTTCAACTTCATCAGATGGATCAAGATAAAAGGCAATTCGACCATCACCAGCTTCTGGAATATAATCCCCTAATAAACCAAAATTATCTTGTGGTTTTGTATCTGGCTCATTATAAACTGCAAATTTCCAAACTGGATTTTCATTTGATCCATCGTAAATCCAAACTGATTTTGATGTTAAATCAACTGCATCAGCTGCTGCTATTGCTGCAGTATAGTTCCCTGCAAATAGATTATATCTCGCAGCATAGGCATTAATCATATTTAGCAAATCAATATCAGGAAATATCCCTGTAAACTCGTCAGAAACTGGAGTTGCTGAAATATCTGATTTTGCACTTTCTAATAAACTAATACACTCAGCAAGAACTGTCGCTCTGTCACTAAAGGTTGCATCAACCTCATTGTTAATAGGCGCTTTCTCAAAGTTTTGAATTAAATATCCTAAAGTCATTGCTTTAAAAAACTTAGCATATGCTTTTAAACCTGATTTTGTTCCTGCTTGTAACTCGATAGCATCAACACTTGCTATAATAGACTCCGCTACACCTTTATCACGCAATAATCGACTCCAAAGTCTTACTATACCAGCATTATCATCGGGTAAAGATAATCCCCCAGCTACTAATTGTTCAGGGGTTAAATAAGTACTTAAATTACCTAATTCTCTAGTAGAAAGAGCAGAGACTTCTACAATAGGCGACATCGTTGAATTTGTGAAATCTTGGGTCATACCTACAGAAGCTCCAATTATCCCTTCTCTTGTTGAGAAAACTTGGTTTTCTGCTGGTTTATTGACATTGTTAAAATCTTTCTCACAGCCAACAAATAGACTTGCTATGGCTATTACCAAGATTAAATTATATTTTAATAGTTTCATTTTATATGTTTTTAAAAGTTAAATTTAGCTCCTAGTTTAAATACACGTGGTATTGGAACAGTTGCCATTTGTTGTCCCATTACACCGTTTTGTTGCCCACCAGTATTTGTTTCTGGATCAAACCCCCAATGATTATCCCATGAAATAAGATTAGTTCCACTTGCGGAGAAAAGAATACTCTTGAAATATTTTTGATTTACCTCTAAATCATAGGTCAATGCTATTTCTCTAAGTTTGATATAGGATGCATCTTCAAGGAAAGATTCATAAATATAGAAGTTTTCTTTGTTATGATATCTATCGATAGTTGCATTGTTATTTAATTCGTCTGCAATTGGTGCGCCTCCTTGGAACAAATAACCCATTCGTTTATCCCAACTTAATGCATCATTTCCATGAGACATATCAAGCTGTACTCTAAACCCAATGTTCTTATAATTAAGTGTATTTGTAAGGGAAGCTACAAAATCAGGATTTGGATCTCCAATAACTTTTTTCAATGTTGTTCCTGTAGGCAATCCTGTTACGGGATCAAAATCTTGTACAGCAACCTTATAGGTTTCACCATCGCTTAATACTCTATCTTCATAATGACCTTTTGCTCTTAACACTTGTTTAGCATCATCTAACACTAACTCTCCTTTTTCGTCACGCGCAAAAAATGTTCCATAAAACACACCTATTGGATGATCTGTAATAGCAACAGAAGATCCCCAGAAACCTAGACTTACTTTACCACCTTCTACATGAGTTAGGTTGTTTTTATTATTACTAAACACACCTGTAATTCCCCAAGTAACCTCTCCTTTAATAGGCTTCGCATTAATTGCCAACTCCACACCTTTGTTTGTCATTGATCCAATATTATCATATCTATTAATAAAACCTGCAGAAGGGCTTAAATCACGTTTTATTAAAAGGTTTTCAATGCTCTGTTCGTAATAAGAAAATGTTATACCAACCCTATCATTTAACATGGACATATCAAAACCAAGTTCTAACTCAGTTTGACGTTCTGGTATTAAATTTGAATTTCCTTGTACTGTTTCAGGAAAGAATCCAACGTTTCCTCCATAGTTACTCGTACTATAATTTGTATAAATTCTATATGGTGGTAGTGCATTTAAACTTCCTGCTTGCCCCCATGCAGTTCTTAATTTTAAACTACCTATAATAGTTCTTAAACTATCCCAAAAACTTGCATCAGAAATACTATAAGATGCACTTACTTTTGGATAAAATTGCTGTCTATCCTCTTTACCAAAAACAGAAGCACCATCAATTCTCCCCGCTAATGTTAAAAACAATTGATTCTTATACCCAAAACTTTGTTGTAAAAAACCACCCCATATTGACCGTTCTGTTCTATAATCACCTCCATCATTTGCATTTACAGGATCAGTAACAATTACCCCATCTAAAGGTATTGCTTGATTATTTTTAACTGAAAATATTTTATTTTGGTCATATTGATAACTGTAACCTAAACCAGTTGTTGATTTTAAATCGTCTGTAATATCAAATTGATATGAAAAATTTAAATCGTTATTATAAAGTAATGTTTTTATGGTTGATTTCTCTGTCACTCCATCAGCTCTATTACTAAAACCATATGGGATATACAATAAGCCCTCTCCATTTGATGAATCTACTCCAAAAACATAGTTTAATGTTGCTCCTTGAAAAGGACGTATCTTTACCTGAAAATCATTTATTGAACGATAATACTCTTGAGTGGCTTCTATACGATCAACTGCCTCATTTGGGTTAGCTAACCAACCTCCAAAACTTGTATAATCTCCATTTTGATCAGGATTAGGATCATTAATATTATCTAAAAACAATAATGATGTAAGAGGTCCATAATTTGTACCATTTGGCATGTCATTACTTAAACTATTAGAGTAATATGTCCCTACGCTTACATCCATCCAGTCATAGATTTCTTGATCTAATCTTAATTTTACTGATTTTCTATTAAAATCAGTATTTCTTACGATACCTTCGTTCTTGTACTGAGAGATAGAAAAAGAATATCCCGTTTTATCAGCCCCTCCATTTATACTAAGAGAGTTTTCATACCCCATAGTTTCATCAAAAATATAATCTTGATAGTTAAAACGTGTAGCTTCCTCTGTTTCCCATACTGGATCTTCCTCAGTGCCTACATTAATCCATTGTAATTTTGAATCATTGTAAGGCATTGTTTCCCTTATACTATTAAAATTAACACTCGAGTTGTAGGTAATTCTAGGTGTTCCTTTTTTTCCTCGTTTTGTGAAAATTTGCACAACACCATTACTCGCTCTAGAGCCGTATATTGCAGCGGCGGCGGCTCCATTTAAAACTTCCATACGTTCAATATCATTAGGGTTGATATCAACTAAACGATTTTGCGTGTTACCACCTAAGCTAAGCAGTGAACTAGAATTGTTATTAATAATAACACCATCAACTATGTAAAGAGGATCAGAAGAACCAACAAGTGAACTATTTCCCCTTAAAGAAATAGATATACCACCGGAAGGGTCACCAGAATTCCTGTTAACTTTAATACCAGCTACTTGACCTTGTAGAACCTCACCAATACTAACATTGGCCTTAGACTTACTCAAGTTTTTGGAACTAATAGATGTAATAGCTGCTCCCAATTGCTTCCTCTTAGTAACACCCGAAGTTCCAGTAATAATAACTTCGTCTAATCCTAAAATATCATCAAATAAAATGATATCTAAAACTTTACTATCAACAAGCTTAATCAATGTTTTCATACCTACATATGAAAATAGTAATTTTGAACCTGTTTCTGTTGAAATGGAATATTTACCATCAAAATCTGTTAGTGCTCCTTGAGTAGTTCCAACTATAGCAACATTAACACCAGGAATTGCATTCCCTCCATCGTCTGTTACAATACCTGAAACATTAATTTCTTGTGAAAAAACTGAAATACTACCTATTAATAAGGCAACAATCAGCAAGTTAAATTGTTTCATAAATATATATTAAATTAAAAAATTATATTAGGACGCAAGTTACAATTTTCTTAAGGAAAAGTGGAGTCATTTTTATGATTTCTGTTAAAAATAAATTCTTATAAACAAGTTGTTGGGCCGTACAGAAAACACTTGTTGTATAAATTACTTTTTTGTTAAAAAATGTTAACTTTATTATCCAAGTCTTTAAATTTTGTTAATATTTTTTTATATTTGCATTGAAATTTTAACATAAAACACAACCAAATGAAAAAAACAATTTTATTTTTTTTCTTATTTGTAATGTCAACTTCTATGCTTTTTGCTCAAATGAGTGTGAGCGGATCGGTAAGTGATTCTTCAGGAGAGCCACTACCAGGAGTTAGTATTCTTATTAAAGGAACAAACAACGGAACATCATCAGATTTTGATGGAAATTACGCTATTAATGCTTCTAAAGGAGATGTATTGGTTTTTTCTTTTTTAGGCTTTAAAGCTAAAGAAGTTACAGTATCTGGAGCAAAGCACAATGTAAGCCTTAATGAAGATACAAGTCAACTAGATGAAGTGGTAATTACGGCTTTTGGAATTAAGAAGAAAGAAAAGACCTTAGGTTTTGCTGTTCAACAAGTAAACGCCGATGATCTTAATATGTCTGGGCAAAATAGCGGTATTGAGGCATTACAAGGTAGAGTAGCTGGATTACGTATTAACAGAACCTCAGGATCAGCTGGTGGGGGTGTTGATATGATGATACGCGGACTATCATCAATTGACCCAGGAAGATCTAATCAACCATTAATTGTTGTAGATGGTGTTGCTATTAATAATGATACATTCACAGGAAATGTACTTCCAAGCGCAGGATCAAATGCGGTAAACTCATCGGAACAATTTGGATTCTCTAGTCGTGGAAGCGATATCAACCCTGACGACATAGAAAGCTACAGTGTTCTAAAAGGGGCTGCTGCAACTGCATTATATGGTGTAAGAGCTGCAAACGGTGCTATCATTATCACTACCAAAAAAGGTAAATTTGGAAAACCTAAATTTAGAGTTTCCACTTCTTCTACTTTCAGAAATGTAGTGACAACACCTGAATTACAAACAACATACAGAGAAGGGCATAGAACATCTAGAAGACCAGGTGTAACAATAGACCCTTCAGCCACTAATAATGATGGGTATAACCGTTTTAGCTGGGCATTTTATTCTTGGGGAGTTCCTTATACGGATAATGAATTTGTACAATCAGATGGAACAATTACCGATTTAAGCAATGATAAATTTTATAATCCTTATGATTTATTCCAAACAGCAATGAATAATCAAGTAAATTTTAATGTTAGTGGAGCTGATGAAAAATTTGACTATTTCTTTTCTCTAGGAAACAATAGAGATAATGGTATTTTACCTAATACAAGTTATAATAAAACAAGTTTACGTTTAAAAGGAGGCTATAAGTTTTCAGATAAAATGACTCTTAGCTCTTCTATGGCTTTTACAAACTCTGGTGGCTCACGTGCCAATGGTGGTGACAAATCAGTATTTAGTTCATTGTCATATTGGTCAGCTACTTTTCCCATTAATGATTATTTAAACAAAGATGGTTCTCAAAAAAACTACACACCGTTTTGGATAGATAATCCCAGATATTTCTTAGAAACAAGTAACTTAAAAGATGACGTTAATCGTTGGGTGGCAAATGCTAAATTGACTTGGGACCCATCTGATTGGATAAATGTTTCTTATAATGCACAAATTGATAACTACTCAGATAGAAGAAACCGTTTTGTTCCTGCAGACTTAGATACTGGAACACAAGTAGGTGGATTTATCGTTAATGAAAATATCAATTTTACAGGATTTGAATCTACTTTACTATCTACCTTTACAAAAAACATAACTGAAGATCTTGAGGCTACCCTAACTCTTGGTAATCAGGTTTCGCAAACAGAACGCAATTATGCATATATAAGAGGTGAAGGTTTAAATGTGCCTGGAATTAATGAATTTGGAAATACAACTAATAAATTTGCAGGTACTTCTGTATCACAGAGAAGAAATGTAGGTTTATTTGGAGACTTTAGATTAGGTTATAAAGACCAACTCTTTCTTACAGTTACAGGTAGAAATGATTGGGTATCAACACTTCCCAAAGAAAATAATTCAGTTTTCTACCCTTCTTATAGTTTATCCTATTTATTTCACAAACTATTTGAAGCAAATAATATGTTCACTTTTGGTAAATTTAGAACTTCGTATGCTGAAGTTGGTAAAGGACCAAGACAAGGTGCTATAGGCCATTATTATTACTCTGATAGTTCATTTCCATTCGGTGGAACTGGAGGTTATATCTCAGGAACCTCTGCTGGAGATGTTAATTTAAAGCCTGAACGATCAAAATCATTTGAAATTGGTACAGACTTAAGATTCTTTAACAATAAAGTTAGATTTGATTATTCATACTACAAAACCAAAGTAATAGATCAAATTTTTAGAGTAGCAGCACCTCTATCATCAGGATTATCAGGCTATACTCGTAATGCTGGTGATTACGAAACATGGGGGCATGAATTCCTCCTTAGTGCTTTCGCTGTTAAAAACGATGATTTTTCTTGGGAATCTACTTTAAATTTTTCTACTAATGGAGGTGAAATTACAAGTTTGCCAGATGACATTGACGAAGTTGTGTTTTTTAGCGATCGTATTACAAATAAAGCAAAATTGGGTGATCCTATAGGAACATTATATGGCTGGAAATTCCAAACTATAGATGGACAACGATATGTTAATAGTGATGGTAAATGGGTAATTACTGGAGATAAAAATGATGGCTATTTCTATGAAAATGAAAATGAAATGGTGATTGTTGGAAATGCTTTTCCAGATTATATTGCCACTTTAGGAAACAGACTAACCTATAAAGGATTAAGTTTTAACTTCTTGTTTGAATACAAAAAAGGAGGTGATATTTATGACAAAGGGATGAGAAATTCTATTCGTAATGGAAACCTAAAAGAAACTGAATTCCGTGACAAACTGAGAGTTCTAGAAGGCGTCATGGATGATGGTAATGGTGGTTATATTACTAACACACAAGAACTAATGATAAACGCCGATGGGTATTATAGAGATCAGAAAAACTATAATAGTGCTTCTGAAGTGCTATTGCAAGATGGCTCTTGGTTAAAGATTAGAAGTATTGGTTTGTCTTATGATTTTGGTAAACAATTAAGCAAAGTTGTAAAAATTGATAGATTTACTGTCTCTGCTAGTGCCAATAATTTACTATTATGGACACCTTTTAAAGGCTATGATCCTGAAGGAAATTACTTTAGTGCGGGAAGTAACATTTATGGTTACAACGGCTTAAGTGTTCCATTATCAAGAGGATATTCTATAGGTTTAAATGTTGAATTTTAATATAATATATAAATGAAAAATATAATAAAAATATTTATAGGGATCTTTTTAATAGTATCCCTATTTGGATGTAGCGATGAATATTTTGATGTTGACAAGCCTTCAACCGCTGTCAACCTCGAGGATCTTCGTATGAATGATATCTTAGGCCCTTCAATTTACCATACGGTAAAAGCTCAGTATTATGCTGAAAGATCTTTAGGAAATTATTCACAATACATCACTGGACAAAGTGGTGGAGCAGTTGGTAGTAGTTCTGCCTCTGAAGCATGGACACAAATATATCTTTATGCAATACCTAATTTAAAAGTGATTTTAGCAAAAGCAGAAGAAAAAAATGCAAAACACTTTAGTGGTGTTGCTAAAGTGTTAATGGCAATGAATTTAGGCTTAGCTACTGATAGTTGGGAATGGGTGCCTTATACAGAGGCAGCTCAGGGTGTAGAAAATTTACAACCTGCTTTCGATTCTCAAGAAGCTATTTATACAGAGATAGATGCTTTGTTAGCCCAAGCGATTATAGAACTACAAGGTGTTGATGATTCTGGAATTAGCGTAGGTATTGAAGACCTTATTTATGGTGGAAATATTGACAATTGGATTAAAGCAGCATACACTTTAAGAGCTAGATATGCGCTTCATTTAAACAAAAAAAATGGTGCAGCGGCTTTTGATTCAGCACTTTCTTTTCTTGCAAATGGTTTCACATCAAATTCTGATGATTTTCAAATGAATTTTGAAGAAAAGAATATGAATCCTTGGTTTGCTCGTGAAATTTTAGCTAGAGCTACTTCAAATGACCACGACAAAATTGGTGATCAATTGGTTAGTTATATGAACGGAACATCATATCCTTTTGTTGATGGTCTGGTTACTATTGACCCAAGATTACCTATATACGGTGAAAATGGTGGAGCTATCACAGATCCTTGGAGAGGATTTGTTAGTGGTGGAGAAGGTGAGTCATCAGATGGCGAAGATGCAAATGTAAACTTTGTAGACGGCGGTTTTTACACAACTCTCGATGCTCCAATTGTGATGATTTCTTATGCAGAAGCTTTATTTATTAAGGCAGAAGCAGAATTTATCAAAAATGGTGGAAATACGACCAGTACAGGTTCTAATGCAAATGCTTACAATGCATATATAGATGGAATAGCTGCGAATATGGCTAAAATGGGTGTGTCAGGTGCTGATTATATTGCAGACTCTGCAATCGGGGTAACTGATGCTGGCTTAAAACTAGAACACATTATGAAAGAAAAATATATTGCAAATTTCTTAAATCCAGAAACTTATGTTGATTTAAGACGTTATGATTTTTCTACAGATGTTTTCAGAGATTTAGCTTTACCTGTAAGTCATTTAGACAGTGAATATCCAAATGAATGGATGTTGAGAGCTATTTATCCTGCTTCTGAAGAGTCCAGGAACCCAACGAGTGTAAATGCTCATAAACAAGCTCCTACTACACCAGTTTGGTGGGATCAATAAAAGAATTTACATAATTTATAAAAGAGCTACTAACTTCGGTTAGTAGCTCTTTTTTTATTGTATTACTATACCAAAAACCCCAACACCAAATACAGCAAAGCAGTAACTCCACCCGCTAACAAAGCATAAGGTAGTTGTGTCTTTACATGGTCAATATGATCGGAGGCAGATGCCATGGAAGAAATAATCGTGGTATCAGATATTGGCGAACAATGATCTCCAAAAACTCCACCACCAATGGTTGCGGCTACTACCAAACTTAAATTTGCATCATGCGTTTGTGCCATAGGTACGGCAATAGCAATCATAATAGCAAAAGTACCCCAAGAAGTACCTGTTGAAAAAGCAATAAATGAAGACAATATAAAAATTACAAAAGGTAAAAATTCAGGTGACAACCAGCCTTCTGATAATTGAGCTACATAAATTCCTGTTTCCAAAGTTTTACAAACATCACTAATTGCAAAGGCTAAAACCATCAATAAAGCTAAAGGCATTAAACCACTTACTCCTTTTAATATGAGTTCGACCATTTTGTTTAATTTCATAATACCTTGTGCTCTATACAAAACCATAGCGACTAATAAAGAACTCACTACCGCATACAAAACAGCCGAAGAACCCGAACCTTTTCCTAAGGATTGTGTAAAATGATTCCAAATGGAACTGCTTTCTGTAATCTCACTCCAACCTGTATAAGATAAACTGACTAACATCATCACGACCATAGTCACCAAAGGAATTATCATGTTATAGGCTTTTGGTTTAACACCTTCTTTCATTTCGTAAGAAGTAATCTCATCCGAAATCATGGGTACTGCATCATCGTTTAAAAGCTTCCCCGTTTCTTTGGTTCTTTTTTCGGCTTTAGCCATAGCACCAATATCCTTTTTGAAAATAATCACCAAAAAAACAATTAGAATCGTAAGTATTGGGTAAAAATTATAAAAAAATGAACCTGCCAAAACAGATAATGGAGATGCTATGCCTTGTGTGAGTAACAAACCCATAATAAAAGCACCCCAAGCATTAAAAGGAATTAATATAGATGATGGTGCCGAACTCGAATCGGCAATATATGCCAGCTTCTCTCTTGGTATTTTTAGTTTGTCAAATATGGGTCTAAAAAGTGTTCCTACAGTTAGCGAACTGATACTGGTTTCTATAAAAAGTAAGACTCCTGTAGATAAGGCTAAAAGTTGTACCACTACTCTACTTCTTCCTGTTTTTTTATTTTCATAATGTGTCAATAGTTTATTTAACTGCATCATAAATCCCTGAACACCACCAGAATACTGAATAAACAGCAATAAAGCTCCAACCAATGCACTAAACATGATAGTTCGTGTATTTCCAGCGGATTTAAAAACGGCTACAAAACCTTCTAAAGTAGCCAAAGTTCCTGTTAGAAAATTCCAATCACTTATAATCACCCAACCCAACCAAATTCCAAAAACTAAAGAAATATAAACTTGTTTGGTTCGTAATGCTAATACGATTGCAAATAAAGGCGGTAAAATTGATAAAAATCCATAAGAATCCATAAGAAAGGTTTTTGTTTGATACAAACTTAGTGTAAAATAGTTAATTTGTGGAGTTGTTGTTTTGTTATTGAGATAGGCTCATTAGTAAATTAACTATTTACTTCATTGGCTACATACTATATCCTTTTTTGTATATTCGCTTTCGGTTTTAAAAACGATATTAAATTTATTAGAGGAATCGATTCATCTCGGCTACGTTCGATGACCGAACTGACAACTGAAAAATAACAGAAGCTGCTCATCTCGGCTCCGCTCGATGACCGACAACTGACAACCGACAACCGACAACCGATAACCGATAACTGATAAACGACAATAAATTCATGAAGAAACTAGAAAACACTTTTAGAAAGTTAAAAACCCCATTCTATTGGTATGATATGGAGTTACTTACACAAACACTTGATATAGTTAAAGAAGAATCTGGAAAGCATGGGTATCACATTCATTATGCAGTAAAGGCAAATGCAAATAAACCTATCCTCAATAAGATGATTCAATATGGTTTAGGAGCCGATTGTGTCAGTGGTAATGAAGTGCTTCGTTCTTTAGAAGTTGGCTTTTCACCTAAAGACATTGTATTTGCTGGTGTAGGAAAAACAGATGAAGAAATAAATATAGGTTTAGAAAATGACATTTTTGCTTTTAACGTGGAGTCTATTCAAGAAATGGAGGTTATTAATGAATTAGCAGAAAGGAAGAATATAAAGGCACGTATTGCTTTACGACTCAACCCAAATGTAGAAGCATTTACCCATAAATACATAACTACAGGTTTAAATGAAAATAAATTTGGAATTAATATTGAAAATTTAGATGCTGTTTTTTCAATTTTAATAAAACTCACAAATATTGAGTTAACGGGTATTCATTTTCATATTGGCTCACAAATAACCGATATGAATGTGTATAAAAATCTTTGTATTCGGGTAAATAAAATTCAAGAACTATTTACTGAAAAAAACATTAAACTACAACACATTAACTTAGGTGGTGGTTTAGGTATTAATTATAATATTCCCTGTGAAGATTTAATTCCTGATTTTAAAACATATTTTAAAATTTTTGCTGATAACCTCAAATTAAAACCTAATCAGCAAGTACATTTTGAATTAGGAAGATCAATAGTTGCCCAATGTGGTAATTTAATTACCAAAGTAATCTATTTAAAAAAGGGAACTCAAAAAGAGTTTGTCATTGTCGATGCTGGTTTAACCGAACTGATTCGTCCTGCACTTTACGAAGCCAAACATCAGATTAAAAACCTATCCTCTGAACTAAAAGAACAAACCTATGATGTAGTCGGACCCATTTGTGAGTCTGCTGATGTTTTTAGAAAAGATATGCAGCTCCCTAAAACAAAACGTGGTGATCTATTGGCAATAAAAAGTGTCGGAGCCTACGGACAAGTGATGACTAGCCAATACAATTTACGAAATATTGCTAAGGCTTATTATTCTGATGAATTTTAAGACACACTCCTAACCTTGATGTTTAATAATCGTTTAAACAAATTCGAATTTAAATTAGCTAACTTTACAGACTTTCAACTATTCAAACTTTCAACTTTATTACATGAACTATATACAACAAGCTTTCAAAGGAAAAAATGAATGGTGGCGTTATTTATTGATGATTTTATTGATCTTTTTTGGTTGGCAAATTATTGGTATAATACCAATTTCTGTCGTTGCAATTATGCATTCTAGTGATATGATTGCCTTTCAAAATGCAGCTGTAGATTCCTTTATGAATTTAGGAATTAATGCAAACTTGTATCTCTTTAGTATGATTATGATGTTTGCTATTGGGTTGTTTTTCATCTTTTTGGGTATTAAAAGTATTCATAAAAGAAGCATTACCAGTTTGTTAACCAGTAGAAAAGAATTAGATTGGAAACGTGTGTTTTTTGCATTTGGAATTTGGTTTGCAATCTCCATGTTAGTTCTCTCAGTAGATTATTTTAGTGCTCCAGAAAATTATGAATGGAATTTTAATTTAGTTCCATTTTTAATATTAGTTGCCATATCATTCTTTTTATTGCCCTTGCAAACCAGCTTTGAAGAAGTGTTATTTAGAGGGTATTTGATGCAAAGTATTGGAATTTTAGTGAAAAACAAGTGGATTCCTTTATTGATAACCTCAATTGGTTTTGGCTTATTACATTCTTTCAACCCAGAAGTTGAAAAACTAGGTAATCTAATTATGGTCTATTATATTGGTACAGGTTTCCTTTTTGGAATCACCACTTTAATGGATGAAGGTCTTGAATTATCCTTAGGTTTACATGCCGCTAACAACATAGTAGCTGCTGTATTTGTCACCACCAATTGGACTGTATTTCAAACAGATGCTTTATTTATAGATACATCAGAACCCAGTTTAGGGATGGAAACTTTTGTGCCCGTTTTCGTTATCTATCCAATTCTATTGTTCATTTTTTCCAAAAAATACGCTTGGAAAAATTGGAAAGAAAAACTTCTAGGTTCTGTTGAAAAAGTGTAAATAAAAAACTGACTTTAAAATTAATCAAAGTCAGTTTATTTTTTATTTAAATACAACGTCTATTAGCGAACAGTCTAAGCTAAAATACCTTTAGTTTGTAAATTCCTTGCATACCAAACTAAGAAAATGGCAATTAAAATCACCAGAACAGGCATTACAGTGCTTCCTAGGCCATAGATTTACTCCTAAAAAAGTTGTAATACATTTGTACGAAAACCCCAATAAGTGAAAGCATTAAAAGTGAAGTAGCTAATTTTTTCTTAAGTAATAGAAAAATACTTCCAAAAAGACCAGCAAAAACGGCAATAGCAAATGCAGCTGTGTACCATGCAGGTATGTTTGTGTATAAAGCTCTTTCTGTTTCTGGGAGTAAATTGATAGCCTCATCAGTCATAAAAGCTTGCATTAAATAAGCGGCTACACCCATTAAATTCCAAATAATTGCTATAATAGATAGGGCTTTATGCCATTTAAATAAACCGTTTGATTGTGTCATAATTAGTAGTTTTAGTTAGTAATGATAGCAGATAAATTAGTCTATTGGTAAGTATATTTCCGTTACCCAATCCGCAGGATTAGCAGAGTCAGTATGTCCTTTTCTATAAACTTCAAATGGTTTTCCATTTTCAGGAATTGTATGACCATCTTCTTTAGCAAATACAAAGGCTTTTTTCCAAGCTTCTTCAGAATATTTATAAGCTCCTTGTAAAGTAGTTTTGTGGTAACGACCAGATTCCATAAAAGCGAGTGCAATCTCTCCTTCTGGATTTACACGTTCTTTTACCGGAATACAACTAGAGAATGCTACTCTTTTGTTTTCTTCATCATATTTATGAAATAAGGTAAATATATCTCCAGCTCTTGGATAGCTTTTTTTCATGGAATAAATCAAAACCTCAGGTAACATTTTATCAAGTTTGGCTCCCATTTCTTCAAACGAACACTCGGTAGTTAAATGGATATAATAACCACCATTGTATTCAACAACGCCACTGTTTGAAATACTGTATTTATCCATTTCAGAATGTATATAAGTATCTAGTTCTTTTAATGATATTTCCAATATATCTCCAAAGACTTCTTCAGTATTACCTAATACCATAAAAAACATTTTAGAATTAAAGTCTAAGCTTCCTTTTTTAATCCATGTTATTTTTGTTCCATCTTCAACACTTTCAAATTGCCAATTAGAGTAAGCTTCGCCACGTCTATCCGTTATAATTAATTGCTCTATAGCTTCATTTTCTTTTAAAGCAAGAGTTTTAATACTTCCGTCTCCTTCAAATCTACTCTTCCAAGAATAACCACTATTTTCACCAGTAGTTGTTTTTGAAAAATCAGCAGTAAATGTGTCATCATTTTCACGCCAAGGTCCCCATTTGTTCCAAGTTTTGTACTCGTTTACCGTATTGTAAATTAAGGATAATGGTGCTTTTATTATTTTTGTTCTTTTCACTTCGTAATTACTAGGTCTAGTTGCAATATATATGGAAAAAGCAATAATCACAAGAGCTGTAATGGCAAGTATTCTTAAAAATGTTTTCATGCTTGGTTAGTTTTTAAATTTGAAACAAATATATATATTAAAATAGTATTTTTTGTAAAGCTTATTTTTAGGGAATACAATGTATCTTTTGATACTTACCATCGCGTATTCTATGAATCTACCAAATATAAATTTAGTTGTTTTAAGCAACATACTTAAGGTGTTTGTCTATTAACCGCCGCGAAAACTCTTGCCATTTATTTCTAATCTAATTAAACTTCCTAAACACTTGATAATTAAGCTCACCTATTTATTATTTCTTTTTGTGTTCGTTTACCAATCAATTCGTTAGGTTTCTTTATCTTGTTTTACTATTTTGTGATAATAAATTTTCATTTTTGAGTTGTTTTGGATGGCCGATTTAACACATAAATGAAATATACGATCATCAAAAGTTAATTTACTAACATCAATACCCATAGTTTATTTAATTTCCATAATTTTGTTTTGTATTAGGAAAAAAGATTACGTTAACTAAAATTTTTAGAAGATCAAAACTGAAATTCTATTTAGTCCTTAGGTAATCGGCAATTAAAAGAAGGGTGACTAATATGAAATTAGATCTAATAAATCTAGATATGAATAAAGTTCATACCATTCTTTTTTGCAAAGCTAAATACTTTATAAATAAGAAAAACATAACAATGTAAATCTAAAGGAAGAATCACAATGTGGCAAACTGATGAAGTAAGCCAATTCCTTTTAAAGCTAAAAAGGAAGAACACAGAAAAATCCGCAACAATCAATAAAATTTGTGGGAAAAATAAAGAAATCTAAAGATTATAAACTATATAAAAATGGGAATACTAGAAAAAACACCAAAGAAAACAAACGAAGAAATTGTCGCAATAGAAATAGATATTATTGAAAATATCTTATCGCATGTAATGGATCCAGAAATAGAAATTGACATTGTTAATCTAGGCTTAATCTACGAGTTAGATTACGACGGAAAAACAACAGTCGACATAGAAATGACCCTTTCTACACCAGCTTGCCCACTTAGTGATGCAATTGTAGCCAACGTAAAAGAAAGTATCAAACAAAAATATACTGACTTTGTTGTAAATGTAAAACTAGTCTTTGAGCCTTTATGGCATGCAGGGATGATAACGGAAGCAGGTAAGGTAATGTTAGGCATGTAATTGTTATTGTCGAAAACACCTTGCGTTGTTCTTGTAGAGACGTTGCATGCAACGTCTCTACAAGAACAATAACAACATGATAAAAATACGTTTCACATGGTTTTTGTACATTTACCCATTAGAATCGTAGCCATGCTATGACTTCATTTCAAAACAACCAAACCATGCTTAAAAAAATTGGATTATCACTTTTAACCCTTATTCTTATAATTCTAATTGGTGGAGCTTTCTACTTAAATTCATTAAAACCCACCTATAAAGGAAGTGCTTCACTTCAAGGAATTGACAAAGATGTTAGTGTTTATTATGACGACTACGGAATACCACATATCTATGCTGAAAATGATTTAGATGCAATGACTGCCTTAGGCTATGTCCATGCACAAGACAGACTTTGGCAAATGGAATTAGTCAGTCGTATTTCGGAAGGACGTTTATCCGAAATCTTTGGAAAAGTTGCTTTAAAATCCGATAAATTCTATTTGAGCTTGGGTATTGATAAAAAGAGCAAAGAAATTGTTGCCAATATCGATAAAACTACAGTTTATTATCAAGAAGCCATGGCATACCTCAAAGGAGTCAATGCCTATATTGAAAATGGTGACACTCCTATAGAATTTTCAATCATCAAAGTTAAAAAAGAGGCTTTTACATTGGTAGATATTTACAATGTTTTTGGCTATATGAGTTATGGTTTTGCTATGGGAAATCAAACTGACCCTTTGCTAAGTGCCATTCAAGAAAAGCTAGGTGACGCTTATCTAAAAGACTTGGATCTTGTCATTGACAAAAACACCACATTAATTAAAACAAATATTTCAAAAAACATTGAGTCAGAAGCAGTTGCTCTTTCAAAAACCATTACAGAATTAAGAGATTTCTCACCTGTTCCTCCGTTTATTGGAAGTAATTCTTGGGTTTTAAGTCCAAAAAAAACCAAAAACGGAAAAGTCCTTTTTGCTAATGATCCTCATATTGGTTTTTCACAACCTGCTACTTGGTATCAGGCTCATATTGTTACACCAACTACAGAAATATATGGGTTTTATTTAGCCTTAACACCTTATCCATTATTAGGTCATAACCATAAAATGGCATATGGTTTAACCATGTTTGAAAATGATGATATTGATTTATATATCGAAAAAAACAACCCAGATAATCCTGATGAATACTTAGTTGGAAATCAGTATAAAAAATATGAAACCTACACGGTAGAAATTCCAATTAAAGATGAGAAAACTATAGAACATACAATACGAGAAACCATTCACGGTCCTGTGATAAATGATGTAGTTTCGCAAGTAAAAACCGACAAACCAGTTTCTATGTATTGGGTTTATACACAACGTCCCAATAAAATGCTTGAAGCTTCTTACACCATGTCGAGAGCGACCAATATCAAAGAATTTCAAAAAGGACCTGCTATGATTCATGCACCTGGACTCAATGTAATGTATGGCGATATAGAAGGAAATGTAGCTTGGTGGGCAACTGGAAACTTATACCAAAGGGGAAATAATGCCCCAACAAAATTACTCTTAGATGGAAGCAATCCTGAAAATCACCAAATAGACTACCGACCTTTTTCTGAAAACCCGCAAGCCGTTAATCCAGATTGGAATTATGTATATTCCTGTAACAATCAACCCGATTCTACAGTGAGTAAACGTTATATTCCTGGTTATTACATCACACAAGATCGGGCTAAAAGAGTGGTACAACTATTAAATGCCAAGAATAATTGGACTCAAAAAGAAACACAAGAAATGGTAAATGATATCACCTCTTCTGTAGCTCCAGAATTAATTAGTATTGTGAATAAAAACATCAAAGACAAAGAACTTTCAAATATAGAAAAAGAAGCTCTACAACAACTTGTTAGTTGGAAAGGGGAGGCTACTTTGAAAAGTATAGGAACAGGTATTTATACACAATTTTCTTACGAATATATCAAAGCCGTTTTTGAAGATGAATTAGAAGATGACCTCTACAATCAATTAACAGGGACACATCTTATGGGTAGAATGATTGAACCTTTAATAAAAGACAAATACCCAATTTGGTTAGATAATGTAACGACTCAAGATATAAAAGAGAACAATGCTGATATACAATACATAGCTTTTCAAAAAGCCGTACTTGTATTAGAAAAGAGATTGGGTAATCAGGTAAGTGATTGGACATGGGATAAGCTTATTTCAGTAGAACACAAACATCCTTTAGGTGAAGTGTCAGCTCTTAGAAAATACTTTAATGTAGGCCCTTTTCCAACAAGTGGCACAAATGAAGTGCTAAACAACCAAATTTTCACCAAAAACGCAGAAGGAAAGTTTGAAGTTCACGGCGGTCCTTCTACGCGTAGAATTATAGATTTTGCTGATGTAGAAAATGCAAAAGCTATTATACCAACTGGTAATTCAGGTAATTTCCTTAGTAAGCATTACAAAGATCAAGCACAACTTTATTTAGATGGAAAATTTATACCCATGCTTATTAATGAGGAAACCATAAAAGCTTTAGATAATAAATTAGTTTTAAAAGCTGAGTAATTAGTTGATTTGATAATGAATTGATTTGATAATTTGAAAATGACTTGATTAGCTAATTTGAAAATGAAAAGACTGTAAAAAAAATAATGAAAATTCAAATTATTCTCTATTTAAAAATTCTTTTTCTAATTCTATTTTTTAAAGAATTGTATTTAACCCCGTTTAAGCATAAAAAGGATAAGTATATTTGGTTTCTTATCGTCTTTGTATTTACACATTTTGGATATTCTTTTTATTTAGCTTTTAGACGTCGTTTAGTAAAAAAAAGAAAATTTCAGCCTGATTTTTCAAAGTGTTTATATAAAAAAGATAAAATGATTTAAAACCAACACGTGGTGTAATACTAGAAAGCTTTTTGAAGTTTTGACTATTTATTTAAGAAGCTGAATTTTACCTATTTGTGATTTTTTCATATCTTTGCTCAAACAATCCACCCTTTAGCCATGAAAAATATTGCTTTCATATTCTTTTTTGTATTACTACTTCCACTTTATTCTTTAGCACAAGATTACGAACCTATGTTACAAGAAGGTTCGTTTTGGGATGTTTGTTCTATGGATCATGACACAGGTTGTTATCAATATCCTAGAAGGTTTTATTTAGATGAAGAAATTGAATTTAATGGCAACACCTATTACAAATTACGAAAGCATCAAATTGTAAATTCTGAAGGTGGAGCTATAAACTGTTTTGGTCCTCCTGGTAGTGAATACACTTTTGTAGAAACTACTTTTACCTACTCAAATGTATATATTCGAGAAGATATCATTGAAAAAAAAGTGTACGTTTGGGCAGTTGAACCATGGAACGGAGGCACTTCTTATCAAGAATTTATTTTATATGATTTTACATTAGAAATTGGTGATATACTACCTGCAAATACTTATTCCCATTTTTATAGCGGTTCTGATATGGTTGTTACGCAGGTTTATTATGATGCTGACAATCGAAAAACGATATGGCTCGAAAGCGATGGAGGCGGTTACTATTACGAGTATACAGAAGGAGTTGGTGGCACATCAGGTATTATTTCTCCTGTTTTAGAAATTTTTGAAGCACCAGATTGGCTTTATTGCCACGGAAATGCAGAAAATCAAAATGAATGTTCTGGTTATTTAGGCACAAATGATTTTATTGAAAAAAGCTTCAATATTTATCCAAATCCTGTTCAAAAAACCTTGTTTGTAGAATCTGAAAACAGTTCTTCACTTGAATTATTTAACATCTTAGGAAAACAAATTTATTCAAATAAAAATAAGAAAAAATACAGTATTGATATGTCAAACTATACTGAGGGTTTCTACTTACTCAAAGTTACAGATATGGTAGATGGGTATGTTAAGACTTTTAAAATTGTGGTTGAGTAGAAAAAGTTTACTCGATGTCTCGCATGGATTAAATCCCCAACACAAATCGACCCCAAACTAAAAAGATAACGGACACAAGGATAATTCCTATAAAATTAAACCAAAGTCCACCTTTAATCATATCTTTCATATTCACATAACCCGAACCAAATACGATGGCTTGAGTCGGTGAAGCAACAGGCATCATAAAAGCACAACTTGCTGATAAAGTAGCAGGGATCATCAATATTCTTGGGTCTATTTGCAACACTTTTGAAGCCTCTGCAATCACAGGTAATATTAGATTGGTAATAGCGGTATTGGATGTTATTTCTGTCAAAAAAGTGAGTATAAAAGAAACCGAAAATACAGCGACAACAGGAGAATCTAATTGCATATTTGTAAAACTATCGCCTACTATTTTTCCCAATCCTGATAATTGAAAACCACCCGCTAAAGCCAATCCACCACCAAATAGCAACAAGATGCCCCAAGGAACTCGTTGGGTATCTGACCATTTTAATATAGTCGCTCTACTGGTGTTTTTAGAAGGCACAATAAAAAGTAAGATCGCTGCAAAAATTGCTACCGAAGCATCTTTAAATTCGGGTAAATTTAATAAGCTTCGCCATCCTTGTATTTCAAAACTTTCTCCTATTTGTATGTTAGATCCTGTCAACCATAAAAAGGCAGCCAATAGAAAAATTAAGCCAGCACGTTTTTCATCAGCTGTCATTTTTCCTAATTTTCTGTATTCATTTTCTATTATTTCGTGTCCGCCCATTAAACGTATTTTGGGTAGTTTAAAAACCACCTTAGTCAAAACCAACCAACCTGAGAACAAAAATATAATACTTATAGGCAATACCATAATCATCCAACTCACAAAACCTATAGGTGGTTTGTTAGGGAACAACTCAGTGTACATTTCTAAAAAAACTAAGTTTGGTGGTGTTCCAATAACAGTAGCCATACCGCCAATATCGGCTGCATAGGCAATTCCTAACATAATACCCAGACCTAAGTTGGTTATTGCTTTTCCCGTAAGACCGTTTGATTTTGCTGTTTCTAAAATAGATAAACCTACTGGCATCATAACCATTACGGTGGCTGTATTGGATATCCACATACTTAAAATGGCACTCGCTAACATAAAACCTAGTACTAATTGATGTGGCTTATCCCCTATTTTGTGTAATAGAAAAAGTGCTAATCGTTTGTGTAAACCTGTTTTTTGAATACCAATTGCTAAAATAAAACCTCCTAAAAATAGATAAATGATAGGTCTTGCGTAATACGAAGTCACTTGTGATAAACTACCAACACCAACTGCAGGTAAAAATACAATGGGAATCAGCGAGGTTACCGCTAATGGCAAAAGCTCAGTTACCCACAAAAATGCCATTAAAACTATCATAGCAGCAACAGCTGGTGCTTTGGGATATACTTGTGAAGGTGTTAAAAATAATACAATAGAAGCTAAGGTTATAGCTAAAAATATTAAAAAAAGTTTTGATTTAAACAGGTGATTAAACATACCTGTAAAGTTAGTCAAAAAGATTTAACTCTTCTTTTGGTAAAATATCTACACTTCGTTCTTTGAAAACTTTTTTGTTTTTAATTTTACTTTCTAATGATAGAAGCAATGAAGGTAATAACAGTAAATTAGATAACATAGCAACTAATAAAGTACCTGAAACCAAACCGCCTAAAGCTATTGTTCCACCAAAACTAGATACTGTAAACACTAAAAAGCCAAAGAATAAGACGATTGAGGTATAAAACATACTCACACCTGTTTCACGAATGGCTCTATAAATTGATTTTTTAACACTCCAATTGGTTGCTATTAATTCTTGCCTGTATTTAGCTAAAAAATGAATAGTATCATCAACAGAAATTCCAAATGCCACACTAAACACCAAAATTGTTGAAGG
>DQTL01000141.1 GCA_015662775.1 Lutibacter sp. | reverse complement strand
TGTTTTGCTTCTGCTTCTATTCCTAGATGGAATTTTCATTCAATTCTAAATTTTCTTTTCGAGTTTTATAAATCTCTATTGCTGTAAATAAGGCTTCCTTAAACGAAGAAATATCTGCAATACCTTTACCTGCCATATCAAATGCTGTTCCATGATCGGGTGAGGTTCTTATTCTTTCTAAACCTGCTGTGAAGTTAACTCCATTGCCAAAAGAAAGTGTTTTAAACGGTGTTAAACCTTGATCATGATAAGAAGCAAGTATGGCATCAAACTTTTTGTAATTGCCACTTCCAAAAAAACTATCTGATGGATAAGGACCATAAACTAAAGCTCCTTCTTTTCTTATCGCTTCAATTGTAGGAATCAATATTTTTTGATCGTCTTCACCAATAACACCATTATCACCTGCATGCGGATTAATACTCAAAACAGCAATTTTTGGTTTAGAAATACTAAAATCTTGTTGTAAGGTTTTGATTAATAGTATTACTTTTTTGTAAATAAGTTCAGGTGTAATAGCTTCTGTCACTTTATTGATAGGAATATGTCCTGTCATAAGAGCAACTTTTAAATCATCACTCATTAAAATCATCAGAGCTTCCCCTTTAATTTTACTTTCTAAGAACTCGGTATGACCAGGAAAATTAAAACTATCCGATTGTATAGTTTCTTTATTTATTGGTGCAGTTACTAACACATCAATTTTTTCATCATTTAAATCTTTGACAGCTTCTTCTAAAGATAATAAAGCATATTTACCACCTGTTTTAGTCGCTTCTCCAAAAGCGATAGGTACATCTTCTTTCCAAACACTAATTACATTTATCTTATTTGGAATAAGATTATGAATTGAGTTAATGCTTTGAATAGGCGTATTTATTTTTAATTGTTTTTTATGTTTACTGAATGTTTTGTTTGAGGCATAAATAACAGGAATACAGAATTCAAACATTCTTTTATCTTCAAATGTTTTTAGAATAATTTCAATTCCAATCCCATTAATATCTCCCGAACTAATCCCTACTATCATTTTGGTGTCATTACTCATGAAAAAAGTGTTTTATTGAATACTCAAAAGTACATCATTTTTGAAAATTAAACTTGTATTTCATAAAAAAACCCTTTAACATATAGTTAAAAGGTTTAAAAAAATGTGGGGCAATCCCGATAGCAATCGGGAGAGTCAGGTTACTTTTGTTTGATTAACGATTTTGTCTATTAATTCTGGATATTTTTTAAGATTTCTAATAAACAATGATGATTTCATCGATTTTATTTTCCTTTCTAATCTAAGTGCATGTTTATAATTTGACGTTTTAATAAATAAAAAGAGATCCCAAACGTTAGTTTGTACTGTAAAACTTTGAGTACCGTATTCTTTTTGATTGTATTTTTGAATACGTAAGCTTACAGATTCTTGGGTGACACCAACATAGAACTTGTTTATTTTCTGACAATAAAGAATATAGCATACTGAATTTTTCATGATGCAATTAAAAAAACCCCTATAAAAGGGGTTTATTCGTTAGTGGGCCCAGAAGGGCTCGAACCTTCGACCCCCTGATTATGAGTCAGGTGCTCTAACCAACTGAGCTATGGGCCCTCATAATCGGATGGCAAAATTACATTAATATTTTGAAATTACACAATAGCAAGTGATTTTTATTTGCAACAATTTAAGGTGTGAAAAAAAAGAGTTCTCGTACACTTTTGTTTTCAAATTTCTTTTTTGCTATCTATCATATCAAAGACGTGTCTATGATGTAGAGAAATGGAATACGAAGTATTCTTCTTTGCGTTTTCATGCCTTAGCGATAGTTAATTTGCATTAAGCCAATTTTTTAGAATATCTTTTCCAAGTGGAGTCATGATAGATTCTGGGTGGTATTGTACAGCCCTTATATCATGCTTATTATGTTTTATAGACATAATAATGCCTTCATTAGAAAGTGCAGTAGCTATGATGTTTTTAGGCAAGTTTGTTATATGCCAAGAATAGTATAAACCCACTTTAAATTCTCTAGGAATATTGCTGTAAAGTGTGTCATTTCCTTTATGTGAGATTGTACAAGACACACCATGCTTAACCTCAGAAAGTTCTTTTAATTCACCATTAAAAAGTTCTGCAATTGCCTGTTGCCCTAAACAAATACCTAGTATAGATTTTTTAGTGTAATAGGCTTTAAGAAAAGGCATCAAGTTACCAGCTTCTTTAGGTAGTCCAGAACCTGGAGAAACAACTATTTTCTTAAAATTATCCAGTAAAACCTCAGTTAATTCATCATTTCTTACAACTGTTACTTCACAATTCAATGATTCAAAATAATGTACCAAATTATAGGTAAATGAATCGTAGTTATCGATGATTAAAATGGGTGTCTTTGAATTCACAGTTTGTAATAGCTTACTATTTGAACTTAAAAATTTTAAATTCAACATTTAGAATTTAAAATTTAATATTTTTTTACTCAAACCATTGTGTCCAAGGGATACGAGTCAATACAAAAAGTAGTGCAATACCATAATAGATACTTATCGTTTTAAATTTGTCTGAAGCACTTTCTTTCTTTTTATGTTTAGAAAAACCTATTGTAACCAAAACAATAGCAATTATCATCATCAAAGGATGTTCTACTGTGATTAATCTTGTTAGAGAATCTTTCATGGCAGCTCCCATACCTATTTCTTTTAGATGTTTGTAAGCTGGTGACATAAAATACCAAGCTAAACCTAGTAATAATTGTATATGCATAGCAATTAATGCAAAAAGAGCCAAGCGTACATCTTTTTGGTAAAAATTATTCTTGCTAAAAAAACTTAGTATAGAGCTGACAACTGTAGCTAATAATACAGCTAGTGTAAGATATGCCCAATACGAGTGTAATTGTAGTACTATTTCCATTAGTATTCTGTTTTAGATTTATGTAACAAATGTAAACATAAAGAAGCTAGTTTCTTTGTGTTTAAGTATTGTTTTTTTATATGGTTTGATAAATAGATGTTATTTGTTTGATGTGCTAAAAGAAAAAACCCTCGCGAATTGCGAGGGTTTTTTTGAAATATATTAAAATGCAATATCTAGAAATTGAAACGAGTTGAGAAGTTCCAAGTTCTACCATACCCAATACTTACATTATTAGCTGTGTTAATGCCATTCCAAACATTTGCATTATTCGTATCTTCAGTAACAAGTTTTCTGTCTCCTGAAAATTCAATATAGAATTGATCTGCTAAGTTATTTACATTAAACCTAAAATCTATTGATTTATCTTTTAATCTTAGTTTGTAAGATACACCAGCATCTATTAAACTATATGAAGGTAATCTAAAATCTCCACCTAAAGAATATAGTTTGTCATTATATTTTTGGGTTAAATCAAATTTTAAATCTTTAAGCATTTCCCATTTTACACCTAGTCCTGCAGTAAATTGAGAGGCACCACCTATCATATCACCTTCTTCATATTTCCCATAAATTGGGCCAGTGTATGTAGAAGTAATATCCTCACCTGTATTTTCATCATAGACTTTTGTTGTAGCTTCTTCACCAAATTTCCAATCTCCTAAAGAACCAAATCCTAATATTTGTAATGTTTCAATTGGTCTGAAAGAAAAATCTAATTCTACACCTTTGTGAATTTGATTGACTCCATTGTGTTGGAAATTATATCTTTTAATATCAAGAGGATCTGAATCATCAGTGCGTGAGTTCAATGTTGTTCTATTTGCCCACGAAGTTTGATAAAGGTTTATATCCATTTTAAATTTATTAATTTTTAAGGAATGACCTAATTCTAGTCCAATCACTGATTGATTTTCACCAGCTAATGGGTTTAAATCAACACTATATCTTAAATTGTCATATAAATCATCATGGAAAGGTTGTCTAGAATAGTACCCACCATTAAAATAAGTTGTATTCCCTTCATTAATCTTATAAGATATACCTGCTTTTGCATTATAGCCTAGATTACTGATTTTATCAGACTCTTTAGCAACATCATAGTTGTAGAAGTTAGTAGCAAGATGATTTTGTTGAGAAACAGAACCTTGAAAGAAAGTAGCAAAGTTGTCTTTAGAGTACTCTAGTTGAGCAAATACACCAAAATAGTTGATATTTTCTTCATAATCATATGAAAAACGCTGTTTGTGATCATCATTAAAATTGGTAACTGCCTCCCAAGGGTTAAAACCTCCATAAACATTATCAACATAGTAATCACCGCTAAAATTATTACTGTTGTTATATCCTTTTGCACCCATCAAATCAACTGGAGCTCTAAAGTGAATACCATTGTATAGACGAACATCTCCACCTATATTAAAAGTAATATTTTCATTAATTTCAGTTTCAAAATTTGTAACCATACCAAACCAGTTATGTCCATTAAATGAACCTTTTATATAACCAGCTGCATCAGCAGGATTTCCATCAGAATCAGTATTCATTGCTATAAGTGCATCAAAATCCATACCACCATCTTCGTCATTTGTTAATCCCCAAGCTGCTCCTTCCATATATGCATAACCTCCTCTACCAATAGAACCATATGCTACTGTTGATAGTTTTGAAATACTTGAAATATTCCAATCCCAACTTAAATTCACAATTGGTTTATGATAGAAGTTTCTAAGACCAGAGTATAGTTCTCCTTCTTTATATCCGTAATACTTATTATATTTTCCACCTTCTGGATTAGTTAAATAGGTGTCTAAGTCAACAGTCCAAGCGTCACCATGCCATTGAGGAGCACCAGTTATCATTAGGTTAAAAATATTATTATCATTTGGCTTATATCCAAATGATAAGTAATAAGTTTGTCCTTGTCCTGCAGTACCATTTCTGTAACCATCTCCTTGCCAATGCCCAAGCATCGCCCCAACAGCTAATCCGTTTTCCATTATTCCCGTTGAATAATACATTGCACCTTTATAATAGTTGTCATTACCCATCATTCCCGTTACAAAACCACCTTGTTTTTTATCAACTGTTTTTGTTACAATATTTACAGTACCACCAACAGATGAAATAGCTAATTTTGAGGATCCTAAACCACGTTGTACTTGAACAGCATTTGCAATGTCTAGAACACCAGACCAGTTAGACCAATACATTTTTCCATCTTCCATACCATTAATAGGTTGTCCATTTAATAAGAAAGCAGTATTTGTTTGGTCAAAACCTCTCAAATACATTTGACCATCACCGTATCCACCTCTTTTTACAGATTGTATTGATGGAGTGTTAGTTAATAATTCTGGTAAATCAAAGTTACCAACTTTTTCTTTAATTTCACTAGCACCGATTGTTGAAACAGCAATAGGTGTTTTTCTGTCCTTGGCTAAATCAATAACTCCAGCACCAATTACAATAACTTCATCTAAAGATTCAGAAGAAGCTGCTAATTTTACGGTTCCAAAGTTTTTAGAACCATTAAAAGCTAATTTTTGTGTTTCAAAACCCATAAAACCTATAGAGATCGTCCCAGAAGATTTAGTAGTTTCAAAAGTAAAGTTTCCATCAAAGTCTGATGAAGTACCTTGTGTAGTACCAACTACAAGCACATCGGCACCTGGTAAAGGCTGGCCGCTGTCATCTACAACTTTACCCGAAAGTTGTGTTTGAGCAAATACGACAGCTCCCATCATAAATAAGGCTACCGTTAAAACATTTTTAAAATTTCTCATTTTTGATTAATTTACATTAAATTTAATTGTGAAAATATTTTTTTTAATTACTGCAAAAGTACTAAAAATGACTAGATATTTTAACTAATTTTAACATTATTACATTAAGTTTTTATTAACATTTGTGGATAGCGAGATGCAGTTGTCTGTTGACAGTTATCAGTTATCGGTTGTCGGTTGTCGGTTGACAGTTATCGGTTTAAGTGAGAACTGAAAACTGAGAACTGTCAACTGTTTTTTGCCATTTCTTTACCCAATTCTACGCCAAATTGATCAAAACTATTGATATTCCAAATGATTCCTTGCGTAAAAACTTTGTGTTCGTATAAGGCGATGAGCATGCCTAAATTGTAAGGAGTTAATTTATCAAACAAAAAACTATTGGAAGGACGATTCCCTTCAAACACTTTAAAGGGTAAAAGATTATTGATTTCTTTTAAATCTCCTTTAAACTTCATGTTAAGATGCACTGCCTCTTTTGATTTTCCTTGTTGTAAGGCTTGGCTTTGTGCATAAAAATTAGCCATTAAAATAGCATGGTGTTTTGTGTTCCCATATAAAGATTCAGTAAACCCGATAAAGTCAGCTGGAATCATTTGAGTGCCTTGGTGTATATGTTGCATAAACGAATGTTGTGCATTCGTGCCACTACTTCCAAAAATAACACTGCCTGTTTGGTAGGAAATTGAATTTCCATTTCGGTCAACACTTTTTCCATTACTTTCCATAAAAAGCTGTTGTAAATAAGAAACTAATTTATTGAGAGAATCGGCGTAAGGTAGCACGACTTCAGCTTTTGTGTTAAAAAAATTAGTGTACCAAACACTTAAAAGTGCCATGATAACAGGAATATTTTTGCTGTATTTTGTGTTTTTAAAATGTTTGTCTGCTGTATTGGCTCCTTGTAGAAAAGCTTCAAAATTTTCATACCCAATAGCCAATGAGATACTTAAACCGACACTTCCCCACATCGAGAATCGACCGCCAACCCAATTCCACATGGGAAAGATGTTCTTTTTATTGATGCCAAAAGCTACAACTGCCTTTTCATTGCTAGATACGGCCACAAAATGCTTTTCAATAGCAACAAGTGATGCTTTTTCTAAAAACCAATTCTTACAAGTAGTTGCATTGGTTAATGTTTCAATGGTCGTAAATGTTTTGGAAACTACAATGAATAGGGTAGTTTCCGGATTTAGATTTGATAATGTTTTATAAACAGCATCACCATCAATATTTGAAATAAAATGGGTGTTTAATCTATTTTTATAATAATCTAAGGCTTCTACAATCATTTGTGGTCCTAAATCAGAACCTCCAATACCAATATTAACAATGTCTGTGATTGGTTTTCCAGTATATCCTTTCCATTTTTTTGAAATGATTTGTTCGCTAAAATCAGCTATTTGTTTTCTTGCACTTTCTATCATTGGGAAAATATATTCACCATCGATATTTATTTTTTCATCAGTAAAGTCACGCAAAGCAGTATGTAAAACGGCTCTGTTTTCTGTATTGTTTATTTTTTTACCTTTAAATAGATCTTCTATGGCTTTTTCTAAACCAGTTTCGTTAGTTAAATCAATAAGATATTCTAGTGTTTGTTTACTTATTCTGTTTTTAGAAAAATCAAATTCTAATTGTTCCAACACTAATGTGAAATCTTCTTTCCGAGTTGCCTCTTTTTTAAACAATTCATTTAAATGTGTAGACTCAATTTCTGTAAAATGAGTTTTTAATTTTTCCCAAGATTTTGTGGTAGTAGGATCTATTAAATATGACATAATTTTGATTGTTTAAATTGTGATGGCTAAGAATTTGCAATTGGTATAGCAAGACTATCTTGTAAGACTTTCTCTTCAATTAGTTTCGGATACGAAATACTGTCTAATTGACTTTTTAATGGTTTTATAAACTCAAAAAAATGTGGTTTAATACTATCAGGCATGGGTTTGGCAGCTGGGAGTTTTTCACGCATTCCATCTACTTGTTTTCCGTTTTTCCAAAAACGATAACACACATGCGGACCAGTTGTGCTACCTGTCATACCTATATAACCAATCACTTGTCCTTGTTTTACGACATCTCCAACTTTTACGGCCCTTTTTTGCATATGTAAATATTGGGTAGAATAGGTGGCATTGTGTTTTACTTTTACATAATTTCCATTCCCTCTAGCATAAGATGATTTTATTACAGTTCCATTAGCGGTACTCATGATAGGTGTGCCAACAGGTGCGGCGAAATCTGTCCCTAAATGCGGTTTGTGTCTGCCATAAATACGTACATATCTGCTCATGCTATAGCGTGATGAAATACGTCCGAATTTTATAGGAGATTTTAAAAATGCTTTTCTGAGATTTCGTGATTCATCATCGAAATAATCTGGAATTCCCAAAATGGAATCAGCTAAATAATTAAAGGAATAGAAAGGCGTGCCATTATGTTCAAAATAAGCGGCATGAATTTTTCCAATACCAATAGGTATGGAATCCTCTAGGTACTTTTGTTCGTAGATAACTTTAAATTTATCATTTTTATAAATTCTGTAAAAATCTATAGTCCAAGCATATATGTCTGATAAATCCATGGCTAACAACGGATTTAAATCTTGTGATTCAAGGGTTTCAAAAAGGGAAGATTTTATTATACCTGAGGCTGTTTCTAATCGAATACTAGTTTCTTTGCTTAGATTTTTCGTTGTAATAATTGAGTCTTTAAAATCAATAATAGAATAATCAACAAGGTTAGGCTGGTAGATAAAGACTTGGGCTTGTTGTGTTGTGTCTTTTTTAGATAGTATGGTATAGGGTTTTCCTACTTGTATTTTTTTTAAATCGAAACTATCTTTAACACTTTGTACAATTGAATGTATGGTACGATAATCAATATGGTGTCTATCTAAAATAATTCCTAGTGTTTCATTTCGGCGAATGGTGTCTTTAATAACGTTGAAGTTGTTAGTGTTATAACCATATTCATAAACAACTTCTGGAATAATAGGTAAAGGTTTAACGGATATAGATTTTACTCTCTTATCATTCTGACAAGAAAATAATACAACGAAAATAAAAAGAAAGCTAAGGAAGTTTTTCAAAATACCACAAAAAGAATTAAATTATCAATGTAGCAAAATTACATTTTTTAAAACAATACTTTGTGATTTTTGTATTGTAAAAAATAAGAACCAAAAGTTTAAAAGAAGATTTATTACTCAACTTTAGAAAAGGGAGCAGCCAAACCTTTATATTCCTGAAGGTCAACCTTTAAAGAACCTACTGCTAAGGATGCTTTTATTCTAAGAGGAATTTTGTTTTCGTCATTGGAAATCCAAATAGTCAAACTTTCTTGTCCTTCGAAAACACGACCTTTTTGTACAAGTGGTCTTATTTTCCAAGTTTTAATCTTTCCAAATTTAGTTTTTAAGATTTCTTTTTTTAAGAATTTCAGCTTAAAAGGATAGTTTTCCTTGTCAAAAAATAAATTGATTTGTATTTCATCACCTACTTTTATAGTGTCAAGATTATAATTACGAAGATGGTAAAAAGAAGAAACTAAATCTTGCACATCACCGATACTCATTTCTGTTTTTTCTTTGTTTTTAAGATCATCAATTTTAACGGTTTTACGAACATGATTAAAATACATATCACGTTTAATGATATAACCACCTTCATCTACACGTCTTTTAAATTTAATTGGTTTGACAAGTTTGTCTTTAGTAAAGTGAGATTCATATTCGTCTTCAATATTATAAAAAAGTTTTGCAGCACCGACTGTCCATCCTTTACCAACGGCATGATATAGTTTTTGACCGTCAATTTCTGATTGTTTTAATTTTAAAGTTGCGTAACCTGCATTAAATATACCGTAGTGTACACGAAATTTCAACCATTCTCCTTCGGAATAGCTTGTGGTTTTTGATTCTTTTGTTGTGTATTCCGAAACTAAGTTTGCTTCTTGTGCATCACCTTTAAAAGAAAAGATTAGTAAGAATAGTATTATAAATATATTTTTCATTTTTAGTATATAAAAAGGACTAGAAACCTTTTGTCTTTTATTTAAACGTTCGTTATTCGTATATCTTGCTTATAGCAAGTATCATTCCATTAATTTTAAATTTGGTCTAGGAGTTGAAAAGTTATATTAATTCAGGAAATTTCACACTTACTTTTTAGGAAGTTTTACCGTAAAAACGGTTCCTTTATTGGTGCTAGTAATAAAATCAATAGTACCTCCGTACGCTTCAATAATATTTTTAACCATGGGTAAGCCCAAACCCATACCGCTTGATTTGGTTGTGAATTTTGGTTCGAATATTTTATCCTTTACAACATCATCTATCCCTTTCCCATTATCAGCAACACTAATTTCAGCAAAAGTATTTGTTTCCTTAATACAAACTTCTATTTTAGGATTGCTAATGTCAGCTAAGGCTTGATTAGCATTGGTAACCAAATTAGTTATAATTCGCACTAATTGCGTCTTATCTGAATTAATAAGAATACTTTCTTTTTCACTAAAAAAGGAAATATAAGGTTCTGAAAAAATCTCAACAGCATGTTTCACGACATCTACAACATTAAGTTCTCCTTTTTTAGCAGTAGGCATTTTTGCAAAATCAGAAAAAGCAGATGCGATGGTTGTCATCGTGTCAATTTGTTGGATAATCGTTTTACTAAAGTCAGCTATTTTTTCATTTGCATCTGGGTCTTTTGGGTCAAATCTGCGTTGAAAACTTTGTACAGTTAAACGCATGGGAGTTAAAGGGTTTTTTATTTCATGAGCTACTTGTTTTGCCATTTCACGCCAGGCTTGTTCTCTTTCACTTTTGGCTAATTTTACAGCATTTTCTTCTAGCTGATCTATCATTCCATTATAAGCCTTAACTAAATTATGTATTTCTTCGCTTCCTCTTTTAATGACAATTTTTTCATTTCGTTTATCCAGTTGCGTTTCATTCATTTTATCAATAACTGTTTTGATGGAATGTGTAATATAACGAGATAAAAAATAGGCTAAAATGATTGCAATAAAAAACATAAATAGAAAAACGACAGAAATCCGTTTTAAAAATTCATTAAGCTCGTCTTGATAGAAATTACTTTTTTCAAGGTATGGAATATTTAGGATACCAATAGGTTCTACCTTTTCATTATATATATAGGAGTAAGAAGTTTTGTAAATATCTCCTTCAAAAACTCTATTTGTAACTATTCTATGGTTTTTATTTTTAATTAAACCTGTTACAATTTCTTTGTCTAATAGTTTTTTATCAATAGAATTTGTTGAATCAGTAAGTGATGTTTTAAAAAGTTTCCCTTCAAGATTGTATAGTCTTATTTTTAGTTTGTGAACTTTAGAAATTTCATTTATTTTTTTCTGAGTTAAAAGAGAAGGATTTCTAGATTCTAATAAAAAGGTCATACTCTCTAATTGGTAGGTAATATCTCTTTTTATCGCATTTTCTTTACGCTCTAATCGACTTTCATGGTAATCTTTAGCTTGTTCTTTATACTGGTAAATAGCAACACTAATAATTAATGCCGATGCTATTATTACAATGAATAACATGGATAGGAAAAACCGTATTTGTAGTGTAAGCCGTTTTAAATGCATAAATAAAAGTGTCAATTTTGTTATTGGTTAGCCCATAATAAAATCCAATAGATGCAAATATACTAACTAATTGGTTTTAGTGTCTTTTGATATTGTTAAATAAGTATAAACTGCGAAAGTTAGAAGTAAACTTGTATCTTGCAGGTTGAAATAAATAAGATAATGAAGTTTACCTATTCCACTTACAACTTACAAATGCAACATACATTTACTGTTTCTGGTTTCTCAAGAAACACGAGTCCTGTTGTTTTAATACAAATTGCATACGAAGGACTAGTCGGCTACGGCGAAGCCTCCATGCCTCCATATTTAGGAGAAACTCAAGAATCAGTAATTTCGTTTTTGAAAGGAGTAGATTTAGCTCAGTTTAGGAATCCATTGCAAATAGAGGAAATACTACAATATGTTGAATCTATATCACCAAATAATAGAGCTGCCAAAGCATCAATTGATATTGCTTTACACGACTTAATGGGAAAAATATTGAATAAACCCTTGTATGAAATCTGGGGAATAAATCCCGAAGACACACCTTTTACTTCTTACACAATAGGTATTGATAAACCAGAAATTGTACAAACTAAAACAAAAGAAGCTAATAATTATAAAATTTTAAAAGTTAAGTTAGGAAGTGCTAACGACAAAGAAATAATTAACAGTATTAGATCTATCACGCAAGTGCCTTTATATGTTGATGCCAATCAAGCTTGGAAAGATAAATACCAAGCTTTAGACATGATACATTGGTTAGATCAGAAAGGAATAGAACTAATAGAGCAACCCATGCCAAAAGAACAGCTAGAAGATATGGCTTGGCTTACCGAAAAAAGTCCCATACCAACCATTGCTGACGAATCATTTCAAAGATTGGATGATGTACAAAAGCTTAAAGGCGTATATTCTGGAATTAACATAAAACTGATGAAAAGTACAGGTTTGCACGAAGCCAGAAAAATGATAGAGAAAGCCAGAAAACAAAATATGAAAGTAATGCTAGGCTGTATGACCGAAACATCTTGTGCCATTTCTGCTGCGGCACAACTTTCTCCATTGGTTGATTGGGCAGATTTAGATGGGAATTTACTCATCACAAATGATGTATTTGAAGGTGTAAAAATTGTTGAAGGTAAGATTACATTAAATAAATTACCAGGGATTGGAGTGAAGAAAAAAACAAGTAGTCTTCTCGCAATGACCATAAATAAACGATATGACAAATAGAAGGAAATTTATAAGAAATACTGCGGCGGCAATAGTTGCTTCATCCATAAGTCCGATTGCTTTTTCGCAAGTTGTCAGTGATTCAGAAACTGATTTAAGCTTTGAGAAGATTAAACCCAAAAGACTCAAAAAAGGTGACACCATAGGTTTGATTACTCCAGGTGGTCAGATCGTAAAAAGACAATTAGACGAAACAATAGCAAAACTCGAAAAATTAGGATACAAGACCTATCATACCGATAAAGTTTTAAAACAGTATGGCTATTTTGCAGGAACAGATAATGAAAGAGCTACCGATTTAATGCATCATTTTACTAATAAAAATGTAGATGTGATTTTAGCCATTAGAGGTGGTTATGGAGCTATAAGAATTTTAGACTTACTAGATTATAAGTTGATACAACAAAATCCAAAAGCATTAATTGGCTATAGTGATATTACCGCATTATTGAGTGCTATTTATGAAAGAACAGGAGTTGTTACTTTTCATGGTCCTGTAGGGATTTCTTCTTTTAATAATTTTTCTATCGAATCTTTGGAAAGTGTACTTATGTGTCCAAAAAGGCGTTTTAAATTCCCTTATCAAAGAGAAAAAAATACGGAAGATAATAGAGAATACGATTTATATACGATAAACGAAGGTAAAGCCAAAGGAGAATTAATAGGTGGCAATTTAAGCGTTATTGATTCCATGATTGGAAGTAAATTTGAACTCAATTTCAAAGATAAGATTGTTTATTTAGAAGAAATTAGCGAAAAGACCTATAAAGTGGATAAGATGTTGGTACATCTTTTACAAGCAACTAATATCAAAGAAGCTGCAGGAATAGCCTTTGGAATTTTCGCAAAATGTGATCGAGGTGATGAACCCAGATTATCTTTAAAAGAAGCGATTGTTAGTTTGTTTCAGCCTTTAGGAATACCCATTTCATACGGATTTCCATTTGGGCATATTGCTACAAAAATCACCTTACCTACGGGTGTAAAAGCAAAACTGAATGCTTCAAAAAATACTTTAAAGTTACTTGAGAAAGCGGTTGAATAGAGGTCGAAATTATTTCAGCTACTGTAATATTACCTATTGCTATACCATTTTCACTTCCTATATTATCTTAGAAATATCCCATTTCAAAGAAGTATTATACTGTAAATATCCATTATTAACTTCTAATGGACTGTCAATATTATTAGTAAATAGTCCGCCTGTTCCTAAGCCTTGTGGTATGCTTACGCCTAATTGATAGGTATATTGAGCAATTGCATTTAAACCAATATTACTCTCTAAAGCTGAAGTAATCCACCAGCCTATTTTTCGTTGCTCTGCAATATCAATCCATTCATTACTCCCATTAATACCACCCACAAAACTTGGTTTTAAAATGATAAATTGAGGTTTTATTTGCGCTAATAATTCTTGTTTTTTTTCTTTTTCAAAAACACCAATTAATTCTTCATCTAAAGCGATTGCCAAAGGAGTCTTATTACAAAGATTCGACATTTCTTCCCATTGACCTGCTTTGATGGGTTGTTCTATAGAATGTAACTGATATTTTGCTAGTTTTTTAAGCTTTTCTAAAGCGTTTTCAGGCGAAAAAGCACCGTTGGCATCAACTCTTAATTCGATTTCAGCAGTAGAAAATTCATCACGAATACTTTTTAGTAAATTGAGTTCTGTTTTAAAATCAATTGCACCAATTTTTAATTTTATAGTAGTAAAGCCTGTTGCTAATTTTTCCTTTATTTGTTTTTTCATAAAGGCTTTGTCTCCCATCCAAATCAAACCATTTATTGGAATATTTGCTTTAGATTGTGTAAAATTAGACGGAAATAATTCAAACGAATCGCTACCTTTTAATGATAAAAAAGCTTGTTCTATCCCAAATTGAATAGAAGGATACGCCATCAGTTCGGTAAGTAAAACACCTAAACCATTGTTGATATTATCACAAGCCCATTGTAGTTTTTCTTCATAATCAGGCATATCATCAGCACTTAAGCCTCTAAAAACTCCACATTCTCCAACACCTACTTGCTCCTTATTTTTGAGAATTATAAAAAAAGTTTCTTTGGTATGTAAAACTCCTCTAGAAGTGCCACCTGGTCTTTTAAAATTTAGAATATACCTTTTGTAAGATGCTTGTATCAATGCTTTTTTCGTTTCCTACAAAAGTACTATTTTTGTACTACAATATTCTAAATATTGCATTTATCAATGCCCGTGTAGTTCAACGGATAGAACAAAAGTTTCCTAAACTTTAGATCTAGGTTCGATTCCTAGCATGGGTACAGAAATTTTGGGATGGTATTTGCAAGGCATAATTTTGTACTGAATCGTTAATTATTAATTTTTAAATATAGTTCAAATGAAAAAAATTGTATTTCTTTTTACACTATTTCTCGGGTTTAGTCTTGTATCAAATGCACAAATCAATAGACGTCAATTAAATTCTGTTTCTAAAAAAACAACAAAACCTTTAAAAAAATCTAATCAAAAAATATTTTTAAAAATTGATGGGATAGATGGTGAGGCTACTGATGAAAGACACACTAAATGGATTGTTTTAAAATCTTTCTACTTTGATAATAATTTGGTAACGAGTAGCGGTGAAGATTTATATTCTTTATCATTCAGTAAACTACCCGACATTTCAAGTGTTGATTTAGCCAAGTTTGCTGATAATAAAAAACACATTTCAAAAATTGAATTAGAAATTACAGAAACAGTAAGAGGAAAACAAGTTCCCATTTTTAAATATGAATTTGAAAACGTATTTGTTCATCTTTATTCTATGCAAAAAAAGAATGCAAATAAAAATTTAATTGAAAATATAAAATTGTTATCTAGTTTAGTGAAAATAAAACACTACCAATACGACAAATCAGGTAATCTAAAAAATAGTAACGAAAGAACACTGAGAAGAAATTAGTATAAGTTTATTTATCTTAAACGCCATTAAATTTTCAACGAATCACCAATAGGTAAAAGATTCAGTTCTTTACGTTTTTTGGCGAACTTATTGATCGCTTTTATTTTATCGATTTTTATATAATCAAAGGTGTCGTAATGATAGCCCAATACTTTTTTACACTCTAAGAAATCACTGGCTTTTAAAGCACTTTTCACGCCCATTGTAAAGTTATCACCTATAGGTAAAACAGCTAAATCGATATAACCAATCATTTTAGGAATTAATCGCATATCGTAAGTAAGTGCCGTATCACCAGCAATATAAATTTTGTGATGTTTGGTTTCTAATACAAAACCACAGGGGTTTCCACCATAACTACCATCTGGAAAAGAGCTAGAATGTAGTGCATTGACCATGTGAATTTTCCCAAAATCAAATTTCCAAGAGCCACCAATATTCATAGGATGTCCTTTTAGTCCTTTCTTTTCGAAATATGATATAATTTCAAAATTAGAAATCAAAATTGCTCCTGTACGTTTTGCAATGGCTTCTACATCTACTATATGATCTTCATGTGCATGGGTTATTAAAATATAATCGGCTTCAAGGGTATTGATAGCAATGTGTTTTGCTAGTTCATTTTCTGTAATATAGGGATCTACAAGAATTGTTTTTCCATGTGCTTCAATGCTGAGTGATGCGTGTCCGAGATAGGTTATTTTCATTGTAAACTAAATTTTAAATGATGAATAAATCATACTTCCAAAGTTACAAAATTTGTCCCAAACCAAATAATATTGCGAAAAGAAATGTACTTAATGCTAATATTTTAAGCTCTGGATCTAGGCTTTTGGGTTCTTTATTTTTTAGTACTCTAATTAATTGTTTAATAATTGGAACGTAAGCAAGAATAAATAAAAATTGAAAAGGAGATTGATAATGATAGTTGACATAGAACATGGCAAACAAAAATGAAAATCCGATGAGATAATAGAAGTATTTTTTAGATTTTTCCACACCTAATTTTACAGCTAAAGTATTTTTATTTGACTGAATATCAGAGGCTCTATCACGCATATTATTGAGATGCAAAACACCAACACTTAATAAACCTACAGAAATAGCTGGTAGAAAAAGAGTCCAATCTAGTTGTTTTGCAAATAAGAAATAAGTACCAACTACGCTTAAAAAACCGAAAAATAGAAGGACAAATAAATCACCTAATCCACTATAACCATAGGCATTTGCACCTACCGTATATTTAATGGCTGCTGTGATGCTTGCCATTCCTAATATGAAAAATAATAGCGTATAGAAAGGTTGCTCTACACCAAAAGCGACAAAAATTAATGCCAGTGCGACAAGCATCGTAATGATAATAGTAATTACAATGGTTCTTTTTAATTGTTTACGAGAAATTGCTCCGCTTTGTAAAGCTCGTTTTGGCCCAATACGATTTTCATTATCTGTGCCTTTGACCCCATCGCCATAATCATTGGCAAAGTTAGAAACAATCTGAAAACCAATTGTAGTTAATAAGGCTAAAACAACAATCTTCCAATTTGAATAGCCATTTGCATAAGCTAAAAAGCCACCTATTACTATTCCTGAAATTGATAACGGAAGTGTGCGAAGTCTAGCTGCTTGTATGTAGGTTTTTAATGAGGGCATACAGTATTAAATCATTTTAAAAAATTACAATTTAACCCAATCAGGTTCTTTGATTTTTTCTTGTGGTAAAAAACGTGTTACTACGGGTTTAATATCTAAGACTGGTGTTCCGTCAAGAGCATCTAAACCTGAAACAGTCAATGTGTTTCCTTCTCTTTTAATTAATTTCACTAAAGTTAATCCGATATGATTTGGGCGATTTCTACTACGATGCGAATATATACCAACTTTTGGAATATTTGTGTTATTTCTTGGGTGTGCTGTTCCAGTAATTACTTTTGAAGCTTTATGAAAATAGAATATAATTTCTAAATGAGAAAAGTCATCAATTCCATCGAAACTAGCTATTGAAATACTATCAATAAGCTCTATTTTAGAAATTGCTTCCCTTGGAATTATTCCTTTGGCTTCCTGGAATTCGTTTCTGACAAAAGCAATGGGTTTGACTGTAATCTCTGACATTTTTTGTATGCTTGTTTGGTGTTAACTATTACTGAACTATAGACTATAAAGGACAAGCTTCCTATAAATCTCTAGCAATAATCTCCGCTATATCTAACACTTCAATATCCCCTTCTTTTTCTTGCATTTTCACACCATCAGTAAGCATAGTATTGCAAAATTCACAGGCTGTTGCAATGATTTGAGGTTTTAGTTCGAGCATTTCATCAGTTCTTTTTTCAAAAATTTCACGTTCTCCTTTTTCAGCATCTTTAAACATTTGAGCTCCACCAGCTCCACAACACGTTGAAGTACTTTTGGTATTTGCTGCTTCTACTAGCTGAACATTTAATTGTCTGAGTACATTTCTTGGAGCTTCGTATTCGCTATTAGCTCTTCCTAAATAACAAGGATCATGGTACGAAATTCGTTTCCCTTTAAAACTAGCACTTTCTAATTTTAATTGTCCTGATTCTATCAATTCATTGATGAATTGTGTGTGATGTAATACTTCGTACTTTCCACCTAACTCAGGATATTCATTTTTTAGTGTATTAAATGCATGCGGACTAGCCGTTACGATCTTTTTCACTTCATACATATTGAAAACTTCAATATTCATCATGGCTTGCATTTGAAAAAGCATTTCATTTCCTGCTCTTTTTGCTGGTTCACCTGCACAAGTTTCTTCTGCTCCTAAAATGGCGAAATTAACGCCTGCTTTATTTAATATCTTTACGAAAGCTTTGGTGATTTTTATGGCTCTATCGTCATAACTTCCTGCACATCCTACAAAAAATAAGATGTCTGCTTTTTTTCCTTCGGCAGCTAATTCTGCCATTGTTGGTGCGTTCATAAAAAAAGTTTAAAGTTCAAGGTTAAAAGTTTAAGGTCTTCATTCTCAAATTAAATAATCAGCTAATTATCAAATTAATTTTCCTCTCTCCAATTTGCTCTATCTTGTTGATTGTATTGCCATGGAGCTCCATTGTTTTCTATATTAGTCATCATCATATTGAGTTCGGTTGGTGCTGCAGATTGTTCCATTACTAAGAATCTACGCATATCAATAATTATTGACAGCGGATCTATTTGCACAGGACATTCTATCACACAAGCATTACAGGTTGTACATGCCCAGAGTTCTTCTGGTTTGATATAGTCACCTAGTAATTGTTTTCCATCATCGATAAACTCACCTTCTTTATCTATAATTTTACCAATTTCCTCTAAACGATCACGTGTTTTCATCATAATAGCACGAGGCGATAATTCTTTGCCTGTTTGATTGGCTGGGCAAACGGAAGTACAACGTCCACATTCTGTACAGGTATAGGCATTCATCAACTGTACCCAGTTTAAATCTAACACATCACTAGCACCAAATTTGTCTGGCATCACCTCTTCTTCACCTTCCGCAGGTGCAGCAAATGGATCTATGCTTGGATCTAGCATCATTCTCACTTCAGTAGTAACGGCTTCTAAATTGTTTAGTTTTCCTGTTTCATTTAAATTGGCATAGAATGTATTTGGAAAAGCGGATAGTATATGTAGGTGTTTTGAGTAATATAAATAATTCAAAAATATAAAAATACCAATTACATGTAACCACCAAGCTCCTCTTTCAATTAAGTGTAAGCTTTCAATATTAGAAGGTAAGAATGGGGCAATATATTGACTTAACGGATAGCTTCCTGCTTTGACATAATGGTCAGCTCCAAGATTTTGAAGGTTTAAATCGGCTGCATTCATCAAAAGGAAAAGACTCATTAAAACCATTTCGAAATACAAAATATTTAAGGCATCATTTTTTGGCCATTTTGTCATTTCTTTATTCCAGAAACGTGGAATACGAATAATCACACGTCTAATCCAAAAAATACTTACTGAGATTAAAACTAAAAAAGCTAATATTTCAAAAGATCCTATTAAAAAATCATACAAACCACCTGCGAAGGAAAAAATACGGTGTGTTCCGAAAAGACCATCGATTATAATTTCAAGGAATTCTAAATTAATAATTATAAACCCTGCATAGACAATAAAATGGAGTATTGCTGGGAAAGGACGACGTATCATTTTAGACTGCCCAAAAGCAACTAAAAGCATATTTTTCCAACGTTCGGATTTTCTGTCGCTTCTATCAAGTGGTTTTCCTAACTTGATATTTCGAACAATTTTTCTGAAATTATTTATAAAAAATGCAAACCCTGCAATTACTAGAATAGCAAAGAGTATATTTGGTAAGTAATGCATACTATTAAGTGTTTAGTATAGACACCAAAGATACGGAAATGAATTTTAGTTATTTTATGACAAAAGTTATTTTTTGAGAAAAAATAATTCTCGCGAAGAAACTTTATTGTTTTTAAAGGTAAAAACTTGTTTAAACCTATTTTAACAACTTAGCATACTTTTTTACATCATAAAGCAGTTCAGTTGCTTGCACAATAGTTGGGTCAAAAGCTAGTTTTTGTTGGTATACACCTTCTTTAAAATAATATCTTTTTGCAATTTCTTCGGTGAGTATTTCTAGTATTTCTACTTTATTTACATCTAATTGTTGAATTTTTTCTTTGGCAATGGCTTCTCTAAAAATAGTATAATGTGATTGAACAGCATCTTTATAGCCTTCCTTTTCTGTTAGTTCAAAAGCTGTATTAAACTTTTTTTCTGAAGACACTTCAAAATCATCATTATGTGCTATTAAATACGTTTTTAATGCTTTATAAATTGTGTCGTCTAATGTAAATGAATTTGCAGATGCGATTGTTTCGTGTGTATAATAATAATTGGTAATAAAATTAAAAAACGCATCAGAACTATATAATTTCTTGGTTAATTTTAAGGTTTTAGGTTTTTCAATTTCTACATCTGGCAATACGCCTCCACCATCAAAAACTTTTCTTCCATTTGTAGTTTTAAAGACATTAACATCTCCATCCGAAAACTTAGGAACTTCACCATCTTTGTCCCTGTTCGTGTAATCTAATTCTTGAATACAACGTCCGCTTGGGGTATAATATTTTGAAATGGTTAGCTTCATTTGTGTACCATAAGCTAACTCTCTATAACGTTGTACTAAACCTTTTCCGAAAGAGCGTTCTCCCATTACAACAGCACGATCGTAATCTTGTAATGAACCCGAAACAATTTCAGAAGCTGACGCAGAATGCCCATTAATTAATACAACAATAGGAATTTCTAAATCTATTGGTTCTTTAGTTGTTTTATACGTTTTACTCCATTTCTTTACCTTAGATTTCGTAGTTACTACCACTTTATCTTTGGGCACAAATAAATTTGTAATTGAAACTGCCTCTTTTAATAAACCACCTGGATTACTACGAATATCAAGTATCAACTTGGTCATCCCTTGTGATTTTAAATCATTAAATGCTTTTTTCACTTCTTTAGTTGCTTTTTTATTAAACTTTACAAATGAAATATAACCTACTTCGGGATCAACCATACTGTAAAATGGAACTGGATTTGTTTCTATCTTAGATCGACTTACTGTAATATCTAACTTTTTCCCTTGACGAAGTATTTTTAGATCAATCGTAGTGTCTGGTGTTCCTCTTAATAAACGACCTACTTCATTTCCTTCAAAATTTTCAATTAGAATATCGTCTATTTGTAAAATTTCATCACCTGCTTTTAAACCTGCTTTTGCTGCTGGGGAATCTTTATAAGGTTCTCTAACCACCAACTTTTTATCTTTAAAACGAATAGAAGCTCCAATACCGCCATACTCACCCGAACGCCTAATACGTACATCTTCTATTCCTTGTTCGTCATAAAAAACAGTATAAGGATCCAGACTTTTTAGCATGCTTTTCATGGCTATTTCGTTGAGTTCGGCCGGACTTATCTCATCGATATAATACATATCTAACTGTTTAAAGAGTTCGGAATAGATCTCTAATTGCTTGGCAATTTCAAAAAAATCAGATTTAAAGGCAACGGATCCTAAGATAAAAATACTTAAAATTGTTATACCTATTCTTTTTTTTATTTTATTCATATTGTTATTATTAATGTAAAGAGACGCAAATGCATTGCGTCTTTACTATAAAGCAGAATGCATTGTCTTTGTTGTATGTGTAAAAGACGCAATAAATTGTGTCTGTGATTATTAAGAGACGCAATAAATTGTGTCTGCTATTATTAAGAGACGCAATAAATTGTGTCTGCTATTATTAAGAGACGCAATAAATTGTGT
>DQTL01000195.1 GCA_015662775.1 Lutibacter sp. | reverse complement strand
TCAAAACCTTTTACTTCGTTGTATTTTGTACGTTCGATCAACATAAATGCACCAACTAGCACTTCAATGTTTCCACTTTGATCTTCAGTTAAATGTGTAGCATAATACTTCCCTTTGTTTGGATTAGAAATACCAAACATCTTGTTAAATGACACTTTAGGAGTTGGCAAACCTCTTTTACTTTCAGGTAAAAAACGCCCTGTTCCATCAACTAATTTTACACCTAATATTCCTAAATTAGGCAATTGATTGGCTTGGTACAATATTTTAGAAAAAGTATCTTCTACAACAAGCGTATCAGGGTTTAATATGAGCACATATTCTCCTTTAGCAATAGCAACTCCTTGGTTATTTGCTTTTGAAAAACCTACATTTTCTGTGTTCTCAATTAGAATCACATCAGGAAACACCTCTTTAAGCATCTTGCAACTTCCATCTTTTGAGACATTGTCTACTACAATTATTTCGCCGTCAATACCTTGTAAAGCAGCTTGCACACTTAACAAACATTGCTCTAAAAAGTAGCGTACATTGTAGTTTACTATGATTATGGAAAGTTTCAAGTTTTTTAAATTCTGTTTTACTTCATGGGTTTTCTTCGTCTTCTAATAATGCCTAATGTTAATTTGCTAATAAACTTATCAACTATCTTTTCAAAGAAGTTTCAAACGGAATACGATTTAAAATACTTCTACCTAATGTAACTTCATCTGCGTATTCTAATTCATCCCCAACAGAAATACCTCTAGCTATAGTTGTTGTCACTATATTGATTCCCTCTAATTGTTTAAAAATATAAAAATTGGTTGTGTCTCCTTCTATAGTCGAACTCAAAGCAAAAATCAATTCTTTAATCATCCCTTCTTTTACTTTTTTAACTAGGCTGTCTATATGTAAATTATGTGGTCCAATTCCTTCCATTGGTGAGATCTTCCCACCTAAAACATGGTAATGTCCTTGAAATTGTGCCGTGTTTTCTATTGCCATTACATCACGTACATCTTCGACCACACAAACAATTTCTTTATTACGTTTGGGATTAGCACAAATTTCACAAATTTCCATATCTGATATATTATGGCAATTTTTACAAAACTTAACCTCTTCAACTAAGGAAGAGAGTGTATCTGCTAATTGTATGGTTTGTGACTTTGGGCGATTTAATAAATGTAAGACCAATCGCAATGCTGTACGCTTACCAATACCTGGTAATTGCGAGACTTCGTCCACTGCTTTTTCTAATAGTTTTGATGAGAAATTCATTGGGACAAATCTAAGTGTTTTATTATTATAATTAATAGAAAATAGGTAAAAGGCTAATGGCTAAAATATATAAAGCATCAAAAGATTAATTTGTTCTTCGAAAATATCAGTTTTAAACAAACAAGGTGTCATGCTAAACCTTAATAAATATCCCTTTTTTATATAAAAATCTAGCCAACAAATAATAGAAAAAAATAACAGTAAAAGCATAGAATAAAGAACTCAACTGAGGAATCGTAATCCATGAACTATAAAGGTTGTTGTAAAGAAAGGAATGAATACTTTTTCCATTAGTCAACTTAATAATGTAAAAAGATTTGCCTATAAAGCCAGATAAAAAGAAAACAGTAATTGCATTAGATCCGTAATAGATAAAGGGTTTTCCCCAATTATTAAAAGCTAAAATTTCAGTTAAGTAATAAATAATTCCATAAGTAATAAATGCCCAACCTCCTGAGTATAAAACATAGCTACTAGTCCATAAAGCTTTGTTAATCGGGAAAAATTGTCCCCAAATACTTCCTAGTAGTAAACTAATAATTCCAATTGAAACAATGTAGATAAGTTTACTTTTGTTAGTTGTTTCTTTTAAGTTTAGAATATAACCCAAAAACATACCCATAATTGTTGTTGCTATAGCAGGAAGTGTGCTCAATAAACCTTCTGGATCATATTCAGGCTTCCAGATATGAGCTTGTGTAAGTATTCTTAGATCGAGATAAGCTGCAAGGTTTGATTCTTTAGTGAGAAGTGGTATTTCCCCATTAATGGGAATTTGTGTCATTAAATACCAATAGCCTAGTAGCACAAATAAAAAGACTGCTAAAAGCATTTTCCAATTACTATGTAAAAAAAGCAGGGCAGAGAACAAAAACACAACACCAATCCGTTGTAAAACGCCTGGTAATCTTAAATTAGAGAAAGATTTAAAAAATGGAAATTGATACATGAATCCAGCTAAAAAGAGTCCTAATAGTATCAATTTAAGGCTTCTTTTTATAATTTTAGAATAAACCTCAAAGCTTTTATTCTCTTTTTTTGAGGAATACGCAAACACAATAGAAGTCCCAACAATGAATAAGAAAAAAGGAAAAACCAAATCAGTAGGTGTACAGCCATGCCAAGCGGCATGCTTAAATGGAGCATAAATATTTGCCCATGTTCCCGGATTATTGACTAAAATCATTAGAGCAATGGTCATTCCTCTGAAGATATCAACTGATATTACTCGATTATTTTTTTTCAAAATAGATTGTTTTAATATAAATTTTATTCAATCAATAACTTTTTTGTTCCAACTCCTTTCTTGGTACGAACCCTAACTAAATATACTCCTTTAGAAAGGTTTGATACAGAATAAGAAGCTTGTTTTGAGAATTTGTTTACTTCTTTTCCTAAAACATTAAAAATAGTTATGTCTGTAATTATTTCTTGACTTTTAATTTTAAAACTATCTTTAGTTGGATTTGGTGAAAGAGAAAAATAGCTTGTATTTATAAATGATTGAACACCAACAGTACAAGCAGTTTCGTCTGCTACTATATTTGTGTGTAAATCAATATCTGTCCAATTTTCTTGACACCAAGCAACTTGATCCACATAAATACATGTAAGATTCGGATTGCTTTGAGAACTAAAATAAGTTAAATATTGGTTATTAAAGTTTCTTAAATCTATAGTTGTTAATAGATTATTGTAACAATACATATGGGTTAAATAATAATTATTTGTCAAATCTAAAGAAGTAATATCGTTAGCTCCACAGTCTAAATAATCAATTGAAACATTAGTAGATAAGTCCAATGATATCAGGTTGTTAAATGAACATTCTAAAGTAAGTAAAGCCGTGTTTGTGCTAAGATCTAAACTTCCTATATTATTAGAATTACAATAAAAAAACTTTAAAGCAACATTGTTACTTACATCAATTGCACTTAAGTTGTTTGCATAGCAATACAGCGTTGTTAAACCCGTATTTGCACTTATATTCAGATTCTCTAGTTCATTTTGTTCACAATGCAAATTTGTCAAATTACTAAAATCTTCAATACCTGTAAGATCTGAAATATTTAAATTACTGACATCTAAAGTAATAACTCCATTAATATTAGCAGTTGTAACTAAATGGTCATTAGCAATACCATTTCCCATTCCATTGGCTTCTAAGTAAGCTTCAAAATAGCTGTCTGGGATATTGGTAAGTTGTGCGTAATTTGTAGTCAATACAAATAAAAACAAAAATGACAATAGTCTTTTCATATAATAAAGTTTTAATTTTTATTTTTCAACCTCTTTAATCTCTTTTGCGAATTCTTGTATTTCTTTTTCGTCAACCGAGTTATCACAACCTTTTGTGCTAAAACAGCCGATATTAAGGAATGCTTGAACCAACATGACAATCCCAAAAACTAATGCAAATTTATTATGGTCTTGTGTGTAATAGTATACCAGAAAAACACCTAAGCCGGCTTGTATGACTCTTTTATATGTCCATTTATTTATATATCCTTTCAAATTAATGTTTTTAAAAAATGATTGGTAAAGATAATTATATAATTAACAAATAGAAATTTATATTATTGAGGTGTCAAGGCAAATACATGTTTTTTTTAATTAGTGTTGATTGTCAATCTATTAGGTTATTATTTATTTAACAAACCTTTGCGACTTCCTTGAGTACTTTGTGTAATAGCAATACCACAAAGAAACAGAAATATAAATGTGCGTTTGCCCTGATTGAAGAATAAATTTCTCCAAAGCATATATATCGTAGTATTAATAAAAGTTCTTTTTGTAAAAAACATATTTTCCAATCTTAAGGGGCAAACATTATACTAAACGGACTTTTATCAAACGAATAATTAAAATATTTTTTGTTTCTTTGTTTCAATAATAATATAAATATAAAACATGACATCAACCTTTATTTTAGTTTTAATTGCCGCTTACTTTGGCGTATTATTTTTAACTTCTTATTTTACAGGAAAAGGAGATAGTAATGAAGATTTTTTTAGAGCAAATAAAAGTGCTCCATGGTATTTAGTTGCCTTTGGAATGGTTGGTGCTTCCCTATCGGGTATTACTTTTATTTCTGTTCCTGGTTGGGTAGAAACAAAGAGTTTTTCCTATTTACAAATGGTAATGGGTTTTGTTGTGGGATATTTTATTATTGCCAGAGTATTACTTCCGCTTTATTATAAGATGAATTTGACATCAATCTATACCTATCTAGAGGAACGATTTGGTAAAACATCTCATAAAACTGGTGCCGTTCTTTTTCTTGTTGCCAGAATTGCTGGAGCTTCGTTGCGTTTATTTTTAGTTGCAACTGTATTACAATTATTGGTTTTTGATGAGCTAGGTGTTCATTTTATTGTTACAGTCTCAATTACAATCCTATTAATTTGGATCTATACATTTAAAGGTGGAATTAAAACAATAATCTGGACAGATACTTTACAAACAGCTTTTATGTTAATTGCTTTGGCTATTTCAGGTTATCTAATAACTAAAAACTTAAATATTTCGTTTGGTGAAATGATTTCTACAGTAAAGAATAGTGAATATTCTCAAGTGTTTTTCTTTGATGATTTTAATGCTGGAAACTATTTCTGGAAACAATTCTTGGCAGGTATATTTATTGCTATTTCCATGACAGGACTAGATCAAGGAATGATGCAGAAAAACCTTTCTGTAACCACACTAAAAGATTCACAAAAAAACATGTATTGGTTTTCTATTTCGTTGCTATTTGTAAACTTATTATTTTTAGGTTTAGGTGTGTTGTTATTAAAATATGCTGACAATAATAGTATTGACCTAAAAGCTTTAAATATTAAAGGAGACGCTATTTTTCCACATATAGCAGTAAAAACACAATTAGGAGTTACCGCTGCTGTATTTTTTGTTTTAGGTTTAATTGCAGCAGCTTACTCGAGTGCTGATTCTTCTATGACAGCAATTACCACTTCTTTTAGCATTGATATTCTGGGTATAGATAAAAAATACACAGAAGAGAAACAAAAACGCATTAGAAAAATAGTTCATATTGGTATTTCAATACTTTTTATTTTTGTACTTATTTTTTACAATAAAGTAATCACAGACCGCAGTATTATTGATTCCATATTTAAATTTGCTGGTTATACTTATGGCCCGCTTTTAGGCTTGTTTATTTTTGGACTATACACTAAATACAGAATTAAAGACAAATGGGTGCCAATTATAATAATACTATCACCTGTTTTAACTTATTTTATCTCTACAATTCCTCTAAGATTAGAATGGAAGTATCAATTTAGTTTCGAATTATTGTTAGTTAATGCAAGTTTAACTTTCATTGGCCTATTGCTAATTAGAGATAGAAAAGCACAAGAGGTTAAAGTAGAAAACATCTTATAAATAAAATGAAAACAACCCTAGAAATAAGTAAATACCCTTTAGACAAAGACTATAAAAAACCCATAAAGGATTTTATTAGTAGAATCAATAAAAATCCCGATTTTACTGTCCTAACAAGTGCAACCAATACTCAAATCTCAGGTGATTATGACCAAGTGATGCAACTTATACAAAACGAAGTAAAGATATCTTTTGAAAAATATGGAAAAGTTGTATTCGTAATGAAGATATTTAATGGCGATTTGCTAAATAAGTAAAGTAAATGGACAAAGACCTTTCAAACAAAAGAGAAATATACCAACAAAAGGAATTGTTAGAAACAAATATTTCAGAAAACCCGATGGAGTTGTTTCGAGATTGGTATAATGAAGCCGAGCAACAAGAAGAAGGCGAAGCTAATGCCTTTACAATAGCTACAGTTGGTAAAGATTTAATGCCAACAAGTAGGGTAGTGCTTCTTAAAAGATTTACATGGGAAGGTTTTGTTTTTTACACGAATTATGAAAGTCAGAAAGGGCAACAAATAGCGAAGAACAATCAAGTAGTTTTATCTTTTTTTTGGGATAAACTAGAGCGACAAGTAATCATTAACGGTTTAGCCGAAAAACAAAATGAAAACATGTCTGATGGGTATTTTGAAAGTCGTCCACGTGGCAGTCGTTTAGGTGCAATAGCATCAGATCAAAGTCAAATTATTGATTCAAGAAAAGCTTTAGATAGCAAGCTGCAACTACTTGAAAAACAATTTAAAAACAAAGAAATACTTCGCCCAAAAAACTGGGGTGGTTATCTAGTAAAACCAACACGTATTGAGTTTTGGCAAGGACGACCAAACCGTATGCACGATCGAATTCGCTATACTTTACAAGATGATTATTCATGGAAAATTGAAAGAATTCAACCCTAAAGTTTGTATAATCGCATTTCGCAAAATGATTTCCTACATAAGGAAAACCACTTGTTCTTTCAAGCGGATCACAATTACCTTGAGATATCCAAATACCTTTAAAAAAATGCTTGTATACTAGAGGAATTCCTTTTTCAAAATGGGGTTTATGTGGTACAATATTTTTCTTACAAATATCCTATGATGATGACTTGGAAGATGGTCATAAAGTACAGTGAGGATCTTTTTAGTGGAGATGATTTTGGTATTTTTGATGAAACTGCACAATGGTGTATCAAATATAGTCACGATGATTACTTGATATACAGCGAAATACCAATAAGAAATGCAGAAATTGGTTATGCCGAAATTGAAAAAATGAACGCACGTAAAAAGAAATTTCCTAAATACAAACATCCGTACCGGGATGAATAATTCCTTAGGATAGTTTTATTTTTTTTTATTCACTATTTTTTCTTGTTGCCTGATGCTTTCTTGATGCACTTCTTTAAACAGTCTTGTAACAAACCTAACGTCTAAACCTGATTCTTTTGACAAAAGAGTCATTTTATCAATAACCTGTTGCCATCTTTTTGTTTGTAGCACTGCAACATTCTTCTCTTTTTTTACTTGAGCAATTTTTTTGACAATTTCCATTCTTTCTATTAGTGTTTTTAAAAGAATTTTATCGGTTTCATTGATTTCTTTTCTAAGTAAAATTAACTTATCAATAGCTTTTTCACTTTTAAATGTTTTAGCACGTACAATTAGTCTTGTAATGATTTCATTTAGGGTGTTTGGTGTAATTTGTTGTTTGGCATCACTCCATGCTTTGTCGGGATCGTGATGCGTTTCAATCATAACCCCATCAAATTGTAAATCAAGTGCTTTTTGGGCTACATTCTCTATACAATCTCTTCTTCCACATATATGTGATGGATCATTTATCATAGGAATAGAAGGAAATCTCGTTTTAAAATCAATAGCAATTTGCCATTTAGGAGCGTTTCTATAATCTGTTTTCTTATAAGTAGAAAAACCTCTATGAATCACTCCTAAATTGGTTACACCTGCTTTATAAAGTCGTTCTACACCGCCTATCCATAATTCTAAATCGGGGTTTACAGGATTTTTCACCCAAACAATCTTGTCAGAATCTTTTAAAGAGTCTGCAATTTCTTGAACAGCAAAGGGATTGGCGGTCGTTCTGGCACCGATCCAAAGAATGTCAATATCGTGTTCAAGGGCTAATTTTACATGATTGGCAGTGGCAACTTCTATGGCAATGAGTAAACCTGTTTCTTTTTTCACTTGTTGCAACCAAGGTAAAGCATCAGCTCCAACACCTTCAAAACTTCCTGGTCTTGTTCTAGGTTTCCAAACACCTGCTCTAAAAACAGTCACTCTATTATCTTTTAATTGATGTGCTATTTCTAAAACTTGTTCTTTTGTTTCGGCACTACAAGGACCTGCAATAGTTAAGGGATGCCCTAGATTCATTTCTGTTAACCAGTTTCCTATATTTTTGTCGTTTTCCATTTTTTTATAATAAATGTTGAGTTTTTAAATTTTAAATGTTGAATTATGATTTCAAAATGTCTTTTATATGATTTGTTTCTTTCATCATTTTATAAACTTCATTTTTCTGTTCATTATCAATCATCATTTTAAACGCTTGCAAATTTCTAATATATTCACCTAAAGCAATACTAATATTCGTTTTATTTTCCAAAAATATTGGAGTCCATGTTTCAGGAGAGCTTTTAGCGAGTCTAACCGTAGATTCAAAACCACTGCCTGCCATGTTAAAAATGCTTTGTTCATCTTTTTCTATTTGCATGACTGTTTTTCCTAACATAAATGAACTAATATGCGATAGATGAGAAACATACGCAATGTGTTTGTCATGAGATTCACTTTCCATAAAATCGGTTTGAAGCCCTATAATTTTAAATAAAGTCAATGCTTTTTCTAAAATAGAAGGATGCGTTTCTGATGCATTGCAAACGATATTTTTTTTATTTTCGAATAAACTATCAAACGCAGCTTCTGGTCCAGAAAATTCAGTACCTGCAATAGGATGTGCTGCAACAAAATTCCCTCTTTTAGGGTGTGATTCTATCGTTTTACACAAATTATGCTTTGTAGAGCCTACATCAAAAACTAAAGTATTTTCTGTGATTACATTTAATACTTTAAGAGTTACTTCAGGTATTTTGTTTACAGGAACAGCAATAATTACCACATCAGATTGTTGTATGTTATCAAAACTACTTTTTTGATCGATAAGCCCAAGTTGTAGGGCTTTTTCTATATGTTTTGGGTTGTTATCAATCCCATAAATAGTCAGATTTAGCCTTTTTTTCAAAGCCAACCCCATAGAACCTCCTAAAAGTCCTAATCCTATGATTGTTATGTTGTTTATTTGTTTCATTGCTTTTTGTTTAAATAGTTGTCTTTGTCATTGCGAGAGAGGAACGAACGAAACAATCTTTCAAATTAAACTTAAATCCTACATTGGAAAACCGCTTTTAACTAATCCTCCCTAATATCTCATTTAACACCTTTTCATCTACACAAAGTGAAAAACGAAGGTGGCCATTTCCATTGTTTCCAAAAATACTTCCTGGTGTTACAAAAATATGCTGTTCACTTAATAATTGATTACTTATTTCCATATCGTTTTGCTTATCTGGAAGCTTTGCCCAAACAAAAAAACCATTGGCCTCTTTCTCGTAGGTACAAGCTAGTTTATCTGCAATTTTCCAAATTAAATTTCTACGTGTTTTATAAATATTATTTAATTCATTAAACCATTGTTTCTTTACGTGTAAAGCAGCAATTGCACCTTTTTGTAACCCATAAAACATACCACTATCCATATTTGATTTTATCTTTAACACATTGTCAATATGCTGTTTAGAACCAACTAGCATACCAACTCTCCAACCTGCCATGTTAAAGGATTTACTTAAGGAATTTAATTCTAAAACACTATCTGTCATGCCTATTTCTGAAAAAACACTAATCGGATTTTCATTTAAAATAAAACTATACGGATTGTCATTGACCAGTAGAATATCATGTTTTTGTGTAAAAGAAATCAGTTTTTTAAAAAGGGAAATACTGGCTTTTGCACCCGTTGGCATATTAGGATAATTGACCCAGATAATCTTAACCTTACTTAAATCTAGCTTTTCTAATGCATTTATATCGGGTTGCCAATTGTTTTCTGCTTTTAAATCGTAAAGTACTGGAGTAGCTCCAAGCATTTTAGTAACAGTTGTATAACTAGAATAACCTGGATTGGGAATTAAAACAGCATCATCTTTATTTAAATATGCCATTGAAATATGCATAATTCCTTCTTTTGCACCTGCTAGAGGCAATATTTCGGAATTATAATCTAAGGAAACTTTGTAATGCTTCTTATAAAAAGAGGCAATAGCTTCTCTAAATTCAGGTAGTCCTTTGTAAGGTTGGTAACCTTGTTTTGATAGATCAGAAGAAGCTTCTAACAGAGCTTGAATAACTGAAGCTGGTGGCGGTAAATCAGGATTTCCAATTCCTAAATTAACCACAGGTTTCCCTTTTGCTAAAAGTTCTTGAATCTCTCGCATTTTACGTGAAAAATAGTATTCTTGGATGTTATTAACTCTATCTGCTGGATGCATATTTGTGTCTTAAAACTTGAATGATTAACTTTCTATCTTCTTGTTACTGATGTATTTTCCTAGTATTTTCAACTCATTTGTCTTATTTTTTAAACCCCTCAAAGCATGGATAAATGAGGTTTTATTATCAAATAATAAATCGACAAAAAAAGCATATTCCCATGGTTTTTCCACAATAGGAAGTGATTGTATCTTGCTCATATTTATATCATTATCGCTAAATACTTGAAGTATCTCTAAAAGACTTCCTGTTTTGTGATTTAAACGAAATTTAATGGATGCTTTATTAAAATTATCTGGTGTGTTTCCATTCTTTTTTGCCAAAATTACAAATCGAGTATAATTGGTTTTATTGGTTTGTATTTCATCCGCAATTATATTCAAATTATAAATCTTTGATGCTATTTTAGAAGCGATGGCAGCAATACCCATAAGTTGTTGTTCTTGAATTTCTTTGGCAACTTTTGCAGTGTCCTTTCCTTCAATTAGTTTAATATGTGGGTAGGCTCTAAAGAATTTTCTACATTGCTCTAATGCCATAGGATGCGAACGTACTTCTTTAATATCACTTAATTTTTGTCCTTTTATAGCCAATAATTGATGATGGATTGGCAAGTAGTACTCACCACAGATTTGTAGTTTATATTCGTCTATTAAAGCATAATTTGGTAAAATAGCACCTGCAATGGTGTTTTCTATTGCCATGACTGCTTTATCAGCTTTTTTATTTAATAATAGCGGTGGTATTTCAGAAAAATTATCACATTCTAGTAATTCAATTTCGTTTCCAAAGAGTTCTCCCACTACTTCATGATGGTAAGATCCTTTTATTCCTTGTATGGCAATATTCTGTTTAAAGTTCAAAGTTAAATGTATAAAGTGTATAAAAAAAAAGTTCCGATTTTCATCGGAACTTTTTACTATTTAATATGTTTTGTTTTAACAAATACCCATAGCGTTCCGTCTCATATTATAAAAATAAAAGAAATACAAACTAAAATAAGTATTTGCAAAATTCATTGTCTTGTTTTGAAAGTTCAAATCTAGTGTTTTTATTTTAGTGTGCAACTTTTTTTTATAGATTGACTGATAAACTCACAGTTTTCTAAACTAATTAAAAATATTTTCTCACAAAATCGCTATACCGATAATCGGTACGCAAAGCTTGTAAAGGTTTATGAATACAAATATTTGCTTTGTAAACCTAAACGGTAATTTCGTGATTTCTCATTTTCTTTACGACTTTACGAAAGTAAAATTAAAGAATACATTTTCCTTGATAGCTCTCAAAGTCAGGTTTAAAACTTAACATTCACTCCAAAAATAACATTTCTACCCATATTTGGTATTTCATATTCACGTAATACAGACAAATGAGAAATGTATTCTTTATCGAATATATTATGAATAGAAAGAGTCGTAGTAAAAGCTAGTTTCTTAAACTTAAAATCAGCCCCTAAGCTTGTATTAAATAGGGTATAGGCAGTTTGCTCTTTTTCGAATACACTTATCTTATCTGCTTTAAAAGTATGGTTAACACCTATGTTTAAATAATACTTATCTAAAAATTTATAGTTTGTATCATTGGTTAAACGCAATTGATTTTTCCATTGATTGGCAGGAATTAATGGTAGATAGGTTTCGTCTTTTTGTTTTCCAATAACCATTTCGTAACTAGAGCTGATATGTAACCAATCATAAGGATGCGGATGGAAATGTAAGCCAATTTCACCACCATATAATTGAGCATCGTCTTGTTGGTACTGATAAACAGGGTAAATCCCTTGCATAGCATCTAAAGGTGACAAAAAGATATAGTCATTAATCGTATTGATAAAAGCATTGGCAAAAAACTCAACATGTGTATGTGCATATTCTAAAGCGAGGTCTGCTTGCCAATTTTTTTCATTTTTTAATGCATCATTTCCTATTTCTATACGACCTGAATGGATTCCTTTTGAAGCCAATTCTGATAGGTTTGGAGCACGAAAACCAGTTGCTATATTAAGCCGTGCTGTTATTTTATCAGACACATTTGTTTTAAAACCTAATGAAGTAGTAAAACTACCTAAGTTTTTGTCAAAACCAGGTCGGTAATTTGAAGCACCAATTTCTCCAATATTTTGTGTAACAATATGCCTTGCATCATAACGAACACCACCTTGTAAGGTAAGATTATTAAAATTATAATTTAAAGTTGTAAAAGCACCTATAGAATTCGTTGTAGCATCTGGTAAAAGGTAGTTTTCACCAAAATTGGTGTTTTTTTGATTCATTCCTTGTAACCCAATAATACTTTCTAACTTTTTTATGGAAGGTAAATACCATTTCACATCATAGTTTAGCGTATTTAATTGCATACCAATTTTAGTTGCCTCTTCAATGATTAGCTTTCTATTATGCCAAGTATGTCCGATATTGGTTTTTATAGTTGAATTAGCTAATTTAAAATCATTTTTTACACTTAAAACTTGATTATCTAAGTTTTGATGTTTCTTATCTAAAACACGACTAGTTTCTTGAATACCAATGGTATTAGGAATTCCATTTTGAGACAAATTTGTGTTAAACCTAATATCTGTCTTTAGAATTTTTCCTTTATAACCCAAACCTAGTTTTAAATCTTTATCGTTATAACGCGAATTAGTCACTCTTTTTCCATTTGCAACCGTATAATCAGCGTTGGTATTATAGGCAACTCTAGCGATAAATTGTAATTTGTCAAGAGAAGTTTTTATACCAATTGTAGTGTTTGAACCTAAAGTATTTGATGTATATTTTGAATTTAAATCAACCTTAGTTTCTCCTTTTGGTGCATATTTTTCAGGAACCAAATACAACACACCACCAACAGCATCAGAGCCGTAGAGTAGGGAAGCAGGCCCTTTAATCACCTCAACACTACCGATACCTGATTCGTTGATACCGATGCCATGTACTTCACCAAATTGGAAATTTTCAAGTCTAACTCCTTGATTATAAACCAAAACACGACTTCCTGTTAAACCTCTGATAACGGGTTTGCTAATTCCCGATCCTGTGCTCATCTGTGTCACACCACTTATTTGCGAAACACCATCCATTAGATTTTGTATGCCTCTTTTTTGCATGGAAGCCACACTTTTATAGGAGACTTTTACCACATTTTCGGATTGTAATTTATTAAAAGGTGTAGATAAAATTACTTCATCGAGTTCCAAGACTTTTTCGTGTAATAAAATAGTTATGGGATTTTCTGTATTACTAGTATTGATGCTTATTTTTTCATCTACAAAACCAGTATAAGATGCAATTATTATGAAATCTGATTTAAAATCAAATGACAGCATGAAATTTCCATTAAAATCAGTAGTAGTTCCTTTATCTGTATTTTCAACTAAAACAGTAACTCCCATTAAAGGTTCTCCTGTTTTTTGATCCTTTACAGAACCATTAATTGTATTTTGTGCTGTTATATTGTTGAATAGCAATATAGTAGCAATTATAATTATATATTTATGCATTATTTATATTTTATTGAATGATTTTGAGGCTTAAACCAACCTCTTTTAAAAAAAGATTTCTAAACACTAGTATCTTTTGGTGGAGCACGTAAACTTACGTATCTGATTTGTTGTTTTAAAGTAGAAACAACTAATACATTAGGTTTATTGATAAAATAACTAATGTGTGGTTCTTGGTCATTAAAACTAACAAGCTGTAAAATTGGGTTTACAGGTGTATGCATATGCAAACACGAATCATCAAAACTAAGATGAATATGATTTTCTAAATCGTGTCCTTCACAGAATTCATGATGTATTTCATGTTCATGTGTTAGATGCTCTAATTGAATCCAAGCGGGTAACTGAAAAACAATTAGAAAAAGATAAGAAAGAATGATATGTGTTACTTTTTCCTGCAAATAAATCTAGGTCTATTAAAATGCAAAGTTAGGTTTTTTTGTTAAAATGAATGTATAAACTATTACATTTATAATTCTTAAAATATTAGGAGTTATTTATTATATTCATAATCATTTACACCATTTGCAAACTATAATAAAAATACAGTAGCAACATGAGTTGAAAAATTGCACTATTCTTAATAAAAGATCAAAATACGCCGAATTCAATCATTTTCTTAGAAAAAAACAGTTAAAAAAGGCTGTAAAGTTGATAATAATAGATTAAAAATAGTTAAAAAAAGGATGTTATGCAATTGAATAACAATAGATTACAAAATATATTGAAATATTTGTAAAAATGTTATTTTAGTGTGTAACAATTGCTTTCATTTGCCGTCTCTTAAAAACAGAGAAAGTACCTAAAATAATAACTAAATTATAAAATTATGAAAACAATAGAAAATAAACAAAAAGCAAGAAGAATTTCTCCATTAAAAAGTAAAACTTCAGTATGGAATTCACAAAGACGTTATGTTGTAAGATTTAAATAAGAATTCAATCAAACAACCAAATTATCATTGTAATTAATTATTAAAAGCACATTATCTTTTTAGGAATGTGCTTTTTTTATTTGTAGATCTTTGATTTTACTAGTAAAAATAATTTCACCAAACCCAACACAATAAAACCGACTACTATTCCTACCAAAAATTCCCCTAATAAAGAAGGAATAAAATGTAACCAATCATGTAACTGATGGAAGTTGTGTACAAAAATACCACCTGCAACTAATAACATGGCTAAAGTTCCAATAATTGCTAAAGCTTTTATGACCCAAGGCAATGCCCAGACTAAGGCATTTCCTATACTTGATAAAAATTTATTTTTTAGTTCTTCTCCTTTTTTCTTGAGAGAATAACCCATATCATCCATTCTCACAATTAAGGCAACAATACCATACACACCAACTGTTGCAATGATGGCAACAATAATTAAAACAGGAATTTGTACACTCATTGGTTTTTCTGTAACCGAACTCAAAGTTATTATAATGATTTCAAGAGATAAAATAAAATCAGTTACTATGGCAGATTTAATTTTTGACTTTTCAATCTTAAGAATTTCTTCTTCAGAAATGGCATCAAAACTTTCATGTTCTTTAGTGTGCACATGTGGGAAGAAGAATTCAAATATTTTTTCAGCTCCTTCATAAGCCAAATACAAACCACCTAACATTAATATAGGTATAATTGCCCAAGAAGCAAAAGCACTTAAAAGCATAATTAAAGGTAAAATCATCAGTTTATTGACAAAAGAACCTTTGGTAATTGCCCAAATAACAGGTAATTCTCTAGAAGACAAAAAACCTGTTGCTTTCTCTGCGTTTACAGCCAAGTCATCACCGAGAATACCAGCTGTTTTTTTGGTTGCAATTTTACTCATTGCGGCTACATCATCCATTAAAGTAGCAATATCATCGAAAAGTGCAAAAAATCCTGAAGGCATATGTCTTAGTTAAAGGTTAAAAGTATAAAGTTTGTAAAGTTAAAGGTTGAAAGTTTTAAAGTCGAAAATACAAAGAAATCTATAATTACATATTAAAGTTAGCGTTTTTTGTCTAATCACATCGTATATTTTAGCACTTACTAAAAAAACAGATTAATGTAGTTCTAGAAAACTAAAATGCCATTGATAAACAAATCCAATAACTTTATACATTAAACTTTATAAACTTTTAACCAAATTATATCCCCGTAAAGTTAAAAGGTGTAATGGCTTTTAATTCCTTTTTAATATCTTTTGAGATCTTTAATTGATCAATAAATTTATGTATTGATTTCTCTGATACTTTTTCGTTTTTTCGAGTTAAATTTTTTAGAGTTTCATACGGATTGGGATAATTCTCTCTACGTAATATGGTTTGAATGGCTTCGGCTACAACAGCCCAATTATTATTTAAATCGTCATGTATAGCTTCCTCATTTACAATTAGTTTGTCAAGTCCTTTTAAAGTAGAACTAAAGGCAATTAATGTATGAGCAAAAGGCATTCCTATGTTTCGTAAAACGGTACTATCTGTTAAATCTCTTTGTAATCGAGAGATTGGAAGTTTTGCCGAAAGATGTTCTAAAATAGCATTTGCCATTCCTAAATTACCTTCAGCATTTTCAAAATCAATCGGATTTACTTTATGCGGCATTGCCGAAGAACCTATTTCACCTTCCTTTATTTTTTGTTTAAAATAACCCATAGAAATATACGTCCATATATCTCTATTAAGGTCAATAAAAATAGTATTAATCCGCTTCATCGCATCAAAAATACCTGCTAAATGATCGTAATGTTCTATTTGAGTAGTCGGAAAAGAATGGTGTAAACCCAATACCTTTTCAACAAAATGAGTTCCAAATTCTTTCCAATCTATATTTGGGTAAGCTACAAACTGTGCATTGAAATTTCCTGTTGCACCACCAAACTTTGCAGCATAAGGTGTTTTTTGAAGGGTTTGAAGCTGTTGCTCAATACGCTCTACAAATACCATAATTTCTTTTCCTAATCGAGTAGGAGAGGCAGGTTGTCCATGTGTATGGGCTAATAGGGAAATATCTTTCCAAGCATGACTTAAATCACGAAGTTTTGAAACCACTTTTGCCAATTCAGGGTAATAGGTATGATCAAAAGCATCATTTAATGAAAGCGGAACGGCCGTATTGTTAATATCTTGTGAAGTCAAACCAAAATGGATAAATTCTAAATACTGAACTAAACCCAGTTCTTCCATTTTATGTTTGATGAAATACTCAACCGCTTTGATATCGTGATTGGTTATTTTTTCAATTTCTTTAATGACTTGTGCATCCTCAACTGTGAAGTCTTTATATATATTTCTTAGTATACTAAATGTTGAGGAGTCTATGCCTTTTAATTGAGGTAAAGGCAATTCACATAGGGCGATAAAGTATTCAATTTCTACTTTAACACGATATTGAAACAATGCTTTTTCAGAGAAAAAATCAATTAACGAGTCTGTTTTATTTGAGTATCGACCATCAATAGGTGATATGGCAAGTAGTGACATATGTTTTTAGTTTCTTGCAATAATAATTAAATTTAGATACAATTCAAATTTTCAATTGATACTTTCTACACACCTTGTTTAGCTAACAGCTCTAAAGTTATTCTGCCGCGTGATTTATAAGCTGCCGAATTGTTATTTATATTTTGAAGTATGGTATTTTTAAGTTCTTTGTGAATCCATTGAAATTCTTGAGCTTTTACTTTTCCAAAACAAAACAAGGTATTCATGGTATAGGCTTTTGTTGCTACTTTGAAATCATCAATCATCCAATCAAAACCTGTTTCTACAATTTGTTCAATATTCGTTGTAGATAAGGACTTTAATAAATTTTCTTTTTGTTTCTTTATATAAGAAATTGCAAGCCAATTACAGATTTTAGATATAGGTCTTACAGCACTTTCATGCCGAAGCTTACCAATATTAGAGGTGAAATAATCAATATGAGGAAGAAGAATACTGAGATCTTTTTCTAAGAGTATTTCTAAAATCCATGCGGCTTTATAGTGCAATTTGTAGTCTATATTGAAAATACAAATGATTAAATTAGGAATTAATTCGGGTTTATCTAAAAAAATAGCAGCTACTCGTTCTCTATTATCCCTACGAGCAGGCCCTATAGATTCCAACAAATTATAGATTCTAGCCTTCTGATTCATCTTTCTTATTCTTTTTGTCCGATTTTCGCGGAGATAGTTTATATAGTAACCAACCAAAACCAACCACCAGATGTAATACAATTAAACCTAAACCTATTTTTACCCAAATACTCATAACTTTATATACCTTAATTTATAGATACAAATGTATCAATTTAATGTTGCAATGGAAATCATTGTAAAAAACTAAAAAAAACATGATTTATATCAGTATTTTAATAAAAAATAGTATTTTTGCAACTATATAAATACTTAAAATATTACAAATGAAATCAATGAACAAATTAGCAGTTATCGGAGTATTACTTTTTAGCTTTGTACTTTTCACTTCATGTGGAGAAAAAAAAGATAAAAAAGTTGATGCAGTAGAAGAAGTAAAAGAAGAAGTAAAAGAAGAGGCAAAAGAAGAAGTAAAAAAAGCAGATCATTTTTTAGAAATTGACACAGATAAAGATGGAAAATTATCTAAAGACGAGTTTGCAGTACATGGTACAAATAGTTACAAAGAAAAAGACGAGAATGGTAACGGAAAAATAGAAAAAGAAGAATGTGCCCATTTTGATGAGTTTAATACTGATGGTGATGACTTTCTTTCTGCAGAAGAATTTGCTAAAGGACACGAAGTTATCTTTGGTAAAATGGATACGGATAAAGACGGATCTATAAGTAAAGAAGAAATGACTAGTTTTATGAAGTCTATGAAAGCTGAAGGTAAATGTGGAAATGATAAAAAAGAAAGCAAATGCGGTGAAGGTAAATGCGGAGAAGGAAAATGTGGTGATGATATGAAAACTGAGAAAAAAGAAATGAAATGTGGTGAAGGTAAGTGTGGAAGCTAATTTTTATTCATTAATTTATCTTTTTTAGAAGAATAAATTTAAAAACCGTTCGCTATTCATGTGAACGGTTTTTTTAGTTCTCCAGTTTTGGTACTACACCACGAATGTTGTGGGTGTTGAGTATAGAACCCAACGAACATAAGACAACAAGACATAAGACGTAGGATAGATTTTACAATTGACAGTATTTCTTCCAATGTGTAGTCAAAACAGTCTTTTCTCTCTATTCTTTTAGTGAAGCGGTCTTTATTCTTCAAAAACACTACAATAATTAAAAAATAGCTATCAATGATTTCCACAACATTCATGGTCGAACCAAAATAATTAAGTTAGTTAGTAATTATCTAATAATAAGCCTGTGTAATTATATATTATGTATTATATTTGCATTTTAGACCTTTAAATTTATCAAAAACAAAAAAGATGAAGAAATTTATAATGGATGAAGTTGATCATCAAATTTTAGATACATTAATTGAAAATGCCAGAACTCCTTATACGGATATTGCAAAGAAACTAAATGTATCCGCAGGAACTATTCATGTACGTGTAAAGAAAATGGAAGAAGAAGGGATTATTAAAGGATCTACATTAACAGTAGATTATCAAAAAATGGGCTATGCGTTTATAGCACATATTGGAGTATATTTAGATAAAACATCTATGACTAAGCAAGTTATCGCTGATCTTAGAAAAATACCTTTCGTTACAATAGCATACATTACTGCTGGTAAGTATAATATTTTCTGTAAAATCCGAGCAAAAGATACAAACCAAGCAAAAGAAATTATTTTTATGATCGATGAAATTCCAGGAGTTTATCGTACAGAAACGATGATTTCATTAGAAGAAAGTATCAACGATAAAAAACGTTTAATGCACATGATTTTTGGAGATATTTAAATTTTCAACATCTAGTATTTCTTTTCTTTCACAATAATATCTTATCATTTAGGTATCTATAAATCGTTTATTTATGTTTAGATTTAAGCCACAAAATATTGATACTTTTTGGGAAATTCTTGGTTTTATACTTGTTATAGTATTCTTAACTTGGTTATTATCTAGACTTTTACGTTATATACTCTTTAAAATATTATCCCTTAAAAGTAATGAAGAAAACAAAACGGGCTATCTTTTTATGCGTTCGTCTGTTAAGCTAATATTAGGAATAATATCAATTATTTATATAATCTATACCATTC
>DQTL01000200.1 GCA_015662775.1 Lutibacter sp. | reverse complement strand
TTATCAAATTAACCAGTTAGTCCTTCAAAAATACAACTTCGAATTGAATAAAAATTCGTTCAAACTGTAAACAAAGCTTAGGTCGAACTCAGGTTCTTAAGTTACTCGTTCTGTATGTTTATCACCAATAGAACGATACCATCTGTAATCTTGTAGTTTTCCACTTCCTGAAGATAAAAAACGTTTGATAATATTTTGAACTCGTCCGTTGTTAAGCATAAATGCATGCCAATCGGACATTAAAAAACGTGAATCTGCCCATGTTTCTAGAGATTTTTGTCCGACCTTTAAAGTCAATAATTTATCTTTAAATGCTGTAGCACTATGAATAGGGACTGTTCCATCACCATCGGTGTTTTCAAAATGCTCATAATCAAAGAAGTTTTTAATATGTCCCATTTCTTTTTTCACATATATTTTACTCTTTGTTTCTGAATCAGAACCAGCAATTACTAATAATTTTGATCGAAATTCAGGGCTACATTTCCCAAAATCAAAAATATAATCATTTTCATTTCTTATTTCTCCTAACTCCTCTAAACGATGTGCTATTAAACGGTGTTTTTTCACTGTGTCTACTCTTCTAGAATCAAGATCTTTTACTTGTTGCCAAAATGTTGAAAAATCATATTTATTAAAGTTATTTGCAGTCTTATCACTTTCAAAACCATAGGCACCTCTATAAACAGGGAGTAATTCGTAAAGTGCAGGAAATGTGCGTCCTACTTTTCTAAAATCATCACTGGTATTAAATAGTCTAGATTTACCGATTGTCAAGTTAAAACTAGCTTCTACTGACCCCAAAAAAGGAGGTACTGTTAAGATGGCTTTGTTGATAATTGTATTTTGTTCGGTTTCAGATAAAGATTTAATATAGGCCGATAATACTAGTCCGCCCATACTATGAGTGATAAAGTTAAAAGAACTTGTATTGAGTTTATTGGTTAAATTCTTTATTAGTTTTCCTAATTTTTCTGCAGAAATAGCATTTGATTTTCGCCAGTCATAACCAAATATATAGACACGATATCCTTTAGCTCGTAGAAAATTAATAATTTCAGAATAAGCGATATCTTCAACATCAGCTCGCTCAACAAGTCTTTCCGCACCTAAATCACTAACCCCATCTTTTTGAAGTTTTAAATCATGAATATTAGAAAAGAATTTTTTAATTCCTGACCACATAACATTAAAGTTACGTTCGTTGACATTGTGTAATTTAGTTCCTTGAATTCCTGGTATTAAAATAATTGGCTGTTTCATTATTTAGAATTTAATAATTAGATAGCAAAAGTAGAATCTATATAACTGATTTACATCAGGGATAACCCTGATTATCAATAGGTTTAAACCCTTTTTTAAATTTACCGTAAAAACAATGTAATTAAGCAACTGTTTTTCTTACACTTCATCATCAAAAATCAACAGTTCAGCATAAATAAAAATGACTACTTAAAGTATACTTGTATTTTTGAACCAAATTAATACAAGATGATACAAGCAACTAACTTAAATAAGTCTTTTGGAACACTGAAAGCAGTCAATCAAGTCAATCTAAATATTAAGGAAGGAGAAATCTTTGGATTACTTGGCCCTAATGGAGCTGGAAAATCTACAACAATTAACTTAATAAGCTCATTGTTAAAAGCCGATTCGGGAAGCATTTCTTTAAATGGAATTGACCTAAACACACATCCAATATTAGCTAAAAATAGTATAGGTATCGTACCGCAAGAGATTTCTTTATATGATAACTTTTCGGCATATGACAATTTACTTTTCTTTGGAAAACTTTATAAAGTAGATAAAACAACACTCAAACAAAGAATTGATGAAATACTTATATTAATAGGTTTGGAGAACAGAAAAAATGACTTGATTAAAACCTATTCAGGCGGAATGAAACGCCGTATTAATATTGCAGCAGCTCTTTTGCATAAACCCAAAATTTTATTGATGGATGAACCTACAGTCGGAGTGGATCCACAAAGTAGAAATCGTATTTTTGAAGTAGTGGAAACCCTAAACAAACAAGGTTTAACCATTATTTATACTACACATTATATGGAAGAGGTAGAAAGACTATGTAATAGAATTGCCATTATGGATACAGGTAAAATCATCGCACAAGGAACACTTAAAGAACTACAAGAGCAAAGTAAAACTACCGAAAAAGTAGCCTTAACTTTTAGTGCTATTTCTAAAGAACAATTTGTAGCATTTAAAAAAGCTTTTGCTTTTGAAATACAACAAATTGAAAACACACTAAGCATCAATTGTAATATCAACAAAGATTTAAGCACTATTCTCGCTTATTGTACGACAAACAATATTGAGGTAAACGATATTAAAGTACTTAAAGCAAACCTAGAAGCTATTTTCTTAGACTTAACCAATAAACAGCTGAGAGATTAATTAATGTATATAAATAGTCTTACATCTTTTCACACATACAACTAAAAACAACAACATGATACTAACTATACTTCTTAAAGACTTAAAACTTTTCTTTTCAGATAAAAAATCAGTTTTACTTACTTTTTTATTGCCCATACTTTTAATTTCTTTATTCGCCTTTGCATTTGGAGGAATTGGTGGCAATTCAGAACCAAGAATTATTAACCTATTATTGACTGATATAGATAATACAACTGAAACAAAAGCTTTAATAAGTTCTTTAGAAGAAATAAAAGGACTAAAGATAATTACAACTACCCTAGAGAAAGCCACCAATGCCGTAAGAAAAGGAGATTATTTAGCTGTTTTACTTCTAAAAGAAGGTTATGAAAAAGCAGTTTTAAATGGTGAACCTGCACCAATCGAACTTAAATATGACAGTTCAAGAGAAACAGAAATAGGAATGTTACAGGCTGTTTTAATGGAAAAATTAATGCAAAGTATTGGCGAAAAATCAATTAGTAAAAATATTGAAAATATGATTGACACTAAATTTGCCAACCTAACGCCTAGTATGCGTAAAAAAATCAAAGAAACAGTAAATGAAGATGATGCCTTGCAAACAGGTAGTATGGTCGATTTTCAAATGACTACTATTGTAAAAGACAATAGTAAAAGAACCAACTTCGCACTCATTCAAGCGGTTGCTGGTGTCGCCATTATGATGTTGTTATTTAGTATTGCAGAATTAGGTGCTGGATTATTAGAAGAAAAAGAAGCAGGTACTTTAAAAAGATTGCTTTATTCACCGATAAGACCTAGTGCTATTTTATTTGGAAAAATGGGAGCTGCACTTGTTCTAGCAATTTTACAACTGCTTATTATGTTCGTATTTGCTTGGTTGGCGTTTGGATTACCTATTTTAGAAGATTTACCTTCGTTATTAGTTTTAATATTTGCTGTGGCTTTTGCCGTTGCTAGTTTTGGTATATTCTTAGTATCTATTGCCAAAAGCCGTAAGCAATTAAGTGGATTAAGTTCTTTAATTATCTTAACCATGTCAGCGATTGGTGGTAGTATGATTCCCTTATTTATCATGCCTCCAATTATGAAAAAAATAGCTGTGGTCTCTGTAAATTATTGGGGAATACAAGGTTTTTACGATATTTTTGCTAGAGATCTTTCCTTTACAGAAGTGCTTCCTCGTGTTTTCGTTTTATTGGGAATAGGTATTGTAATGAGCCTAATCTCACTACGATTATTTAAAAAGAATTTGTTTAAAATGGTGTAATTCTTGAAAAACCTAAACCTTTAAACATGACTTTGTCAATTATTTTACCGAACTTTGACCAACATACGATAAACTCTATTAAAACGAGAGTTTATCTTAACGTTGAAATAAAAATTCTCACCAATACGGGTAAAATACTGCCCTTTTTTAATGCTAATGTTAAATCCTAACTATAAACAAAGCTTTAAGATATTTAAGTAAACAATAATTCTTTTGGAAAATTCCTTGAAACAGGTATTAAAAAATCATTGTTTGAGTCACTAGGGTTTTCAATTTTCAATAAAAAACTCCGTGCATTACCTTGAATTTTCATTACTTTATTTGCATTGACAATATACGATTTATGACACCGAACTATTGATTTATACTTGCTTGTTTGTTCTTCAATCTTTGTTAATGTAGTTCGTAACAAATGTTCTTTTACTTGATTTTTTTCCAAATAAAAAATACTCGCATAATTTTTTTCGGAATTTATAAAAAGTAAATTGTGCATTGCTACTTTAAATTCTTCTTTTTTATTGTCTCCAACTAAGGTAATAAACTGCTTTTCAATACTCTTATTCTCATAGGCTTTTGTTCTTTCTTTTTTCTTTTCTAAAATATTGGCTGCTATGTTTTTATACTGTTTTGTCTTGACCCTTTCTGAAATAAACAAATAGAGAATTAAAGGAAAAAAACCAACTGAAACAGTGACCAATAAAAAGAATGAAAAATCATGTGCTTCAATATTATGTGCTTCAAAAGTTGTGACTGAAAAAAACCAATTAGTCATACTAATTAACAACAACAGCCAAACGACAAAAAGAATCATTTTATAAATAACCCAATCATTGCTTTTAAAAAATTTAGGTAAGAGCAACGGTAAAAAGAATAGATTTACTAACATCATTACCACTGTAATAATGCCATAAGCTAGAGCATAGTAAAGTACTTTGCCTTCTAATACAGTAAAATCGAAAGGTTTAAAAAGAAGTAAAAAAAGAAAAATAAACTTTCCAAAACCAAGGCTGATAATAATTTTAGCTTTGGTTGTGGCGGGAAATGGGTAAGGCTTATTTAACCAATTAGTAATTTGATAAAACATAAATTATTTCTAAGATTATTCGATTTCTACCAAACCATTAAGTAACTCCTCACAATCATTTCTATACTCTTTCATTAAGTTTTGAGAAGTATAAGTCAATAATTGTGTTGTACCTTTTGAGTTTGAATAATAATACCCAAAATAGGCAAACTTGATGCCTTGAATAGTTCCTAATATATCCAATTGCATTACTTTTATGCCATTTACCATTCGGTACTCTTCATGTGTAATTACAGCATCTGGAGCCGCATTTTTTGCGTTTTCTAAAACAATGTTTTTTAATGATTTTAATGGAATTTCAACTTTTTCATTGATAATCAACCCATAAATACCTCCATTTTTCTGAACAATTTGATACTCAGCTTCTTCATTATCTTTTGCTTTAGAAAAATTCCATTTATTGGGGTTTAACCACAAACCTGTTTTAACTCTTGTGCTTTTGAGTAAAAAGCTAGCTTCTGAGTTTTTATTGAACTCTTTGGTGTTTAAAACAAGTTCTTTTGTTTCAGTTTTTTGGTTAGAATCGGAATAAATCCAGGTTCCATTATCATAAAGAATCACTTCATCTCCTGTATCTGTTATAGCTTTTTTTTGAGCTTTTACTTGTTGAAATGTAGTAAGTAGAAGTATGATAATTAGTAATTTTTTCATTTTTTCTGTTTTTTTTGTAAAAAAAATTAATCTTGAATGATAAATTCTTTGTTATCGTCCCTTTCAAATTCGGGTTGTAGATTACTGTGATGTATCTCAAATTTATGGGCTAATAAATGCTCAATTTTAGCACAGATTATGTCAAATTCTGAAAGTTTTACATCTTTTTTAAATTCGATATGTGCTTCAAAATGAATGGTATGGTCATTGAGTTGCCAAACATGTACATGATGTATGTTTCTAATTTTTGAAATTTCTAAAATGGCTTTTTCGACATCTTTAATAATTATATGATCGGGTGCAAATAACATTAATATTTTTAATGAATCAACAAAAATACGCCAACTCATATAAATTAAGTAAACCGAAATAATAATTGTTAAAACAGCATCTACCCAATAGATTTGATGAAATTTCATCAACAATCCGCCTATTAAAACAGCGACTGAAGTTAGCATATCTGTCATTAAGTGCAGATAAGCAGATTTCATGTTAAGATTGTGCTCTGCATCTTTTTTAAGCAATAAGACACCTAATCCATTACCTAATATACCAACTAATGCAAGCCATATTACTAGATTACTTCCAATTTCTATAGGATTCGTAAGTCTTTTAATGGCTTCTATTGCTAAAAATACAGCAATAACTATTAAGGTAGCTGCATTAAAAAAAGCAGCGATAATTTCGGCTCTTTTATAACCAAAAGTTTGACCTAAATTTTGTTTTCGTCTATTCGACAAACGATTAGCAACATAGCTTATAATCAAAGCCAACACATCTGATAGATTGTGAACTGCATCAGACAACAAGGCTAAACTACCCGATACAAACCCTGCAATTAATTGAGCTACAGTTATCCCAACATTTAATAATATGGTAAATAACAAGTTTTTACCACTTAATTTAGGATGATGATGTTTGTGATCGTGAGACATGGATTAAATACTAATTTGTAAAAGTACAATAAAAAAAAGTCACTCTGATATTAATCAAAATGACTTTTAAATGAATAAATTGAAAGAATTTATTTTTTTACACTAAGGCAAGGTAACGTTTTGAAACCTCATCCCAATTGATAATACTCCAAAAAGCTTGAATATAATCTGGTCTTCTATTTTGGAATTTAAGATAATAAGCATGTTCCCACACATCTAGTCCAATGATTGGTGTTCCTGAACAATCCACATCATCCATTAAAGGATTGTCTTGGTTAGGTGTACTACAAACGGAAAGCTTTCCATCTTCAACACATAACCACGCCCAACCCGAACCAAAACGAGTAGCTGCTGCATTATTAAACTCTTCTTTAAACGCATCTAAAGACCCAAAAGAAGCATCTATAGCTTCGGCTAATTTTCCTGTTGGTTTTCCACCTCCATTCGGAGATAAAACTGTCCAGAACAAAGAGTGATTAAAAAAACCACCTCCATTATTTCTTACTGCAGCGTTTTGTTTTGAAATATTCTTTAAAATAGTTTCTATTGAGGTATTTTCAAGACTTGTACCTTCAATTGCAGCATTTAATTTACTGGTATAACCTGCATGATGTTTTGTATGGTGAATTTCCATAGTCATGGCATCAAAATGTGGCTCTAAAGCATCGTAATCGTATGGTAAATTTGGTAATTTAAAAGACATAATATTTGTTTTATATTGAATATAACAAAGATACTAAGTTGTTTTAATGAAATTGATAAATAGTATAGATATTTTTTATAGTGATATTGCAAAAAGTCGGGATAGATGACGCTATCCCGACTTTTAATGTAATTCTTAGAATAAAAACTTACTATTTTACAAGTATCCTTTTTACTTTACCAAAACTAGCATTACCTAGTCTAATAATATAAACTCCAGATGCAAATTGATCCATGTCTAATGGATAGGTGTAGCTACCATTTTGTTTCATTAAAGGATTATTAATCAATTCTTTTCCGTAGATGTCAAAAACTTTAAAATCTAACTTTTCATTTATTTCTTCATTGGTAAGAGATATAATAAAACGATTTTTTTCTAATGTTTTCACAAGTAAATCACTTGCATCTATACTGTTGTTATAAATATCTAGTGACGTAGTACCACAAATATCTAGCTCCCATGAATGTAAAGTACCTGATTTTCCATTTTCGTCATCTGTAATTTCTAATTTCCAAGTTCCAAGAGTAGAAAGACCTATAAAGTCAGCTAAACTTCCTTCTGGTTTATAAGTGTCTGTAAAAGGTGCAGTACCTGCTGTGATTAAGTTCGTTGAATCATCATCAAAGACTGTATCAACATAGTTTTTTCCTGTTCCTCCATTATCAGTTGTTAGTTCTACTCTAGTTCCATCAGGGCTTACTAGAAATAAATCTAAATCACTATCACGATCGTGCGATATATTTATTTTTACTCTTACACTGTTTAATATATAATCTTGAGTAATATTTATATTTGAATTAACTGTACTTGTATTAGGACCAATAGGTTGATTGGTGTTGATTGATTTTTGATTACAAGAGTAATTATCAACAACAACACTTAGCTTATCATTGGTTCTGTTTATATCATCTGTCAAATCTGTACTTACCCATAAATTATAGCCTTGAGGTGATGAAAAATCACCTTGAGTAGTGAATGAATAGTTTACACTTTCGCCACCTGCTAATGGTCCAGGAACTTGCTCTGTTACAATAGTATTATTGTGTAGTTTATACGAAATATCAAAATTTGATTGTTCATCAAATCCAAAGTTTTGCACGGCAACTGTTATCGTTTCTAAGCCCATATTATTTCCTGAAGTAGGAGCAATTATTTCGGTAACTCCGATATCATTATGAGCAATATAAGTAATGCTTTGGGTAAAAGCGTCATTATCAACATCTTCATCAGTAGTTAAAGAGGTTTTCGTCAATACAGAATATACATGACCTTCATTTGAAAAATCTGCTGGTGTAGTAAACACATAGTCAACTGCAGTTGAGGAAGCAAGAGTTCCGGTAAAAGTTTCAGTAACTACAGCTCCACCATCTATTTGATAAGAAACATCAAAGTTTGATTGTTCTTCTTCTCCATAATTAAAGATCGTTATGCTTATGCTTTCATTGTTCGTAAGAATCCCACTCACCGGTGCTACAATATTTGTTACACCTGTATCATTAGAAAAATAGGGTGCTATTCTAAAGGAAGCCACTCTTGTGCTCCAATTATTATTGCTTTTTACATATTCTCCCGTATACCAAAAAGTTTTATCATCTGTTGGATCAATGGTCAATTGAGCATAATCTCCAAACCTATTTAAGTTTGTTCTAGAGCCTTCTCCATTGATTATAACTTCTTCTGCTATAGTCATTTCTCCTAATGGATCATTTGCAAATCTTCCAGTATATCGGATAGAAGGATGTGTTGTACTATTTCCCACATTAAATCCCATTCCTATATTTCCATTTATATCTAAAGACATACTTCCCATAAATCGGTATAAGCCATCATTTGGTGCATAAGTTCCTTCTTGATAAACACTCCAATCTCCTGCGTCTTCACGGAGCTCAAACCAACGAATACCAAGTATTGTATTATCATTGTTTACATCTACATTAAAATTAAGTGTTGCTGCATTATGCGTTCCATAATTCCAATAATTACACATATACGAGACCACGCCCGTGATACCATCAATTTTTTGACCTGTACCCGGTTGCGGTATTTCACCTGCTCCAAAACTAGCTGTAAAAGAATCAAAAGGAGTCGTGATTATCTCATCAGGAGTAGAAATAACTGAATTAGTGGTATTTGCCCAATCTAAAGTCACCTTCCATATTTTTAAATGATCTTCTGAAACGCCTCCCCAAGCATCATCTTGAAGATATACAATATAACCTGGTACCGAAGCATTGGGTAAATTTGGTCCTACGGAGTTCATTGCTAGAGCAGCAAATACTGTTTCTGAATTTTCTGTGTTGTTTGGTAAATCAAAGCCTACTATTTGTGCTGTTGTATCACCCACTGCCATTTTATCGCGTTCTACAGCATAGACTACATTACCATAAGATTTATTGGCTGTAATATAATAAGCATCATGCCAAATTGAGTATTTTGGATAATCAGGAAATGAGTTTAAAGTATATTCATAAGTAAACCAACCGTCGTTCACAGGGTCTGGTCCTTGACAAATGGCAAACAGAATTCCGTTAGATGAAGTAAATTGAGTTACTACAAATCTTTCTATATATCTATCATAAAGCACTACAGGATCACCATAAGTTTCACCTGGCCACAAAGCAGCTAGAGAAGCATGAGGCATTAATGTATTTCCTTGCTTATCAAAAATTGCAAATCCCGAATTATAAGCATGAATATAATGGTTTGGACCTACCGCACCTGTTGGATCTGGTACAGACCATGTACTATAAGCACCTTCTTGTTGAGCGCCTTCAAAGTTTTGTTCTAATGCTTTTCCTTTTTTTGTTCCTTGTTTATTCTGAATCAATGCATCCTTTCCTTTTGGTAAGGCATCGAAGTTTGTTGGATAGTTTGCCCATCGTTTATTACTTTTACCTGTTGTCTCTTTCTTAGTTTCTGTCATAGGTGCAAAAGGAAGTTGGGAACTCAAAGAAGGTCTTTCTACCATGGTAGCAGTTGACGTAAAGCTAGGAGCATTGTCTTGTGAGAAAGCTACTACAGAAAATAGTAATAGAATCGTTAAAAGGATAATTTTTTTCATGGTTAGATTAGTTTATGAAATATTTAGTTAAAGTTAATATATGAAATTCTTGCAGTTATTATAAGAGAAAAAAAGACATACAATAGGTTTATAACAAAGAAATACTTAAAAACCCTACTGTGATTACACTAAAATATTTAAAACCTGAGTTCGACCTAAGCTTTACTATACAGAATGCAAAGAAGAGGTGAGATTTGAAGAATAAATTTTAAGGAATAACGAGTTA
>DQTL01000282.1 GCA_015662775.1 Lutibacter sp. | reverse complement strand
GAGGTAATAATTTATAAATGTTATAATTAACACTTTGATCAGTCATTCGTCTAGCTAAATTAAACTGACTAGAAGTTAGTAAATAGCTAGCAGGTACCTCACTTGGATTTATTTCGTCGACATTCCAACCTTCGAAATTCTCACAAGAAAATGTGATACCTATTAGTAAGGTTATTATTAATAATTTTTTCATTGTTTTAAATTTTTAAAATTGTAATTTAACATTAAATCCATAATCTTTAGTTGTTGGATAAGATCCAGATTGATAACCTTGAATATTACCTGAACTTAAACCAGCCTCAGGATCTCCATAAGGCAATGATTTGTCGATTATCCACAAGTTCTTCCCAATTACAGAAAGTGTAATACCTTCAATAAAATTATTTTTCAATAAGTTTTGAGGAACAACATAAGAAAGAGTTACCTCTCTTAACTTAATAAATCCTGCATCATATACATGATGAGCATTAGGAGCTTTTGCCCAACCATAAGCATTGGCAAAGTAGTCAAATTTAGCTCTTGTTGTATTAGGTATATATGTACCAGGGTTGTCAGGATCTTCCATGACACCGTCTAAAAGAATTCCACCGCCGTCAGCTGTTGGAGATCTAACATCTTTTCCTAACTCATTTAACCCAGCAGTTTCTGGATATAAACCTGTTCCCATACCATACCATGTATCAAGAGAGAAAATACTACCTCCTTTTTGCATATCAATTAAGAAACTAAAAGAGATGTTTTTAAAGGTAAACTTGTTATTAAGTCCACCTTTCCATTCTGGTTGAAAAGTTCCTAAAACAATATCAGAAGTATCAGATTTTAAATAGGCTCCATTAGATTTTATTACTTTTTGACCACCTTCATATACATAGTCAAAACCTTGGATAGTACCGTAAGGTTGACCTACTGTAGCATTAATAGAAATACCACCTTGTACACTTGCTAATTGTAGATTTTTTAAACCTTCAGGTAATGATAATACTTCATTATTGTTTTTACCCCAGTTAAGATCAATTTTCCACTCAAAGTTGTTGGTTTTTACAGGAGATCCCCATAAAGATAATTCAACACCTTTATTTTGAATTTCACCAGCATTTAACCATTGGTTTGTATAACCTATTTGTGGTGTTGTAGAAATAGGTGTTATTAGATCTGATGAAATTTTATCATATAATGATAAATCAAATCCTAACCTTCTTTTAATAAACACCATCTCTAAACCAACCTCTTTTTCTGTTGATCCTTCGTTTTGAAGTTTACTATTATTGTTTGTTGACGGTAAAGAAGCTGAAGCTTGACCTCCGACAGGTGTACTAAGACCATACGTATTAAATATACTTAAAGGATTAGCAGCGTTACCTGTTTTGGCATAACCTACTCTAAACTTACCTAACTGAATTAAATCAGTATTGATTAATTTAGAGAATAAAAAACTACCTGATACACCATAATAACTGTATGTGTTATCATCTGCAGGAAGGGTAGATGCAGTATCTTGTCTGAATGATCCTTCTAGGAACACCAAGTTGTCATAACCAATAGAAGCATTTGCGTAAAATCCATTAACTCCCATCAAATAATTATATTGAGCTGGTGCATTAATTGAATTTTTTGAATTTTTTAATGAAAAGAGGCGATCAATATTAATTCCGCCGTTTGTTGAAGATCTCATGCTTGAGTATTCTTGTCTCATAATATTAGAACCTAAAACACCTTTTAAATTAATCTTTTCAGTTAAATTTTTATCAAATTGCAACATTAAATCATAATTGTTTTCAGTAAAATTATTTGTAAACACCTCGTATCTAGATACATCAGTACTGTGATTGTTAATACGTTCTTCTTGTGTACTAGAGTACGTATCTGTAGTAATACGACCAAAAACACTTAACCAATCAGTAATTTCATAGGTTAAAGCAGCATTTCCGAAGAAACGATCTCTTGAATCATTTTGATAATTTTCATATCTTGACCAGTAAAAATTGTCATGATATATAGGGTGAAGGTCATGATTGATATAAGAAGTATTCCATGTTATATTTTTCTTAGTATCAAAATAAGCTTTTTTCTGTGCAGCCATATCAACATTAGTTTGCCACCATTGTTTCATACCTTGCATTGGGTTTGCTGAATCATATCCAGTTCCATAACGACCGAGACCTGTAGATTTAACAAACGTAGCTTTACCTGTCGCTGTTAATTTATCACTAAGTTTATAAGTTGCCCCTAAACTCACATTATCTCTACCTATTTCACTATTTGCTAAAATACCCTTTTGATCTAATTTAGTATAACTTAATCTAAAAGAACCTTTTTCATTATTACCATCTATAGCAAAACTATTAAACATAGTAGTTCCTGTTTCAAAAATTGAAGAAGGGCCACTTTTACCAGCTAACCAAGGAGAAGCTTTCCCGTAAGTTTCAGTTAATTCAGGATAAAATGAATCCCATTGGTGAACCATCAAATTCTCATCAAATTTAACAATACCATAAGACCCATCCCAGTCAGAAAGAACATATTTTTCATCAATACCATCCCCATCTTGATCTTCTAAATAGAAACCACCTGGGTGCCATCCATCATAATAACCAGCACCATATTGATCTTGATAAACTGCAAATGTATCAGGATTATAGTTGTTAAATGTCATTGAAGAATTTACAGTAACTCCTAATCCTTTTTTTCTTGACTTTCCTTTTTTTGTAGTAATGATAACTACTCCATTAGCAGCTCTAGAACCGTACAACGCTGTTGCTGCACCACCTTTAAGGATATTGACAGAGGCAATATCATCAGGGTTAATATCCTGAGAAGCATTTCCATAGTCATAACCACCTCTACCAGTTCGTGCATCTCTATCTGTTGTGTTTTCGTTACTAATTGGAACACCATCAATAACAAATAAAGCTTGATTGTTTCCGTACATTGAAGAATAACCACGAATAACGACGTTAGTTGATCCACCCATTGTACCACTGTTCTTTAAGTCTACACCAGCTATTTTACCTGATAATGAGTTCATAAAGTTTGCGTCTTTAACTGTACTAACAGCATCACCTTTAACTTTCTGAGTTGAATACCCCAAACTCTTTTTTTCACGTTTAATACCTAAAGCAGTTACAACAACCTCATCTAAAACATTGGCAGCATCCACAGCCATAACCACATTGTAAGTGCTTGCAGCACCCACAGTTTTGGAGGTAGTTTCCATACCAATGTAACTAAACTGAAGAATGTCTCCAGCATTAGCTTGAAGGCTGTACTTACCGTCAAAATCAGTTTCAGTACCAGTTGTAGTACCTTTAATTAATACACTTACTCCAGGAAGAGCGCCAGATTCATCTGAAACAGTTCCCGAAACAGTCTTTTGTGCAAATGCAAAATGCACCGTAAACGCTAGTAAAAGCGTTAAAATTCCATTAAACTTTGTTTTCATTGTATAATTATTTGAATTAATTAACTGCAAATATCTTAAAATAACGTTAACAACACAAGTATTTCCTTAAAAATATTATAAAATTGTTAATGTCATGTTAACATAAATGCCCATTTATCTCTATTAAGATTAATTTAAGAGTAAAGGTTGCGTTAAAGTGTTAAAAATTTTGTGAAACTGATAAGTGAAGTTTTGAGTTAGAAAAAGAGAAAGGAGATGTGTTAGTATTTCCAATGAAATATTGAATCCCTAATTGACCCATTTTTGTTTTTTGAGAAAAGCCTATACCAAAACTATATAGGTAGCTTGTAGTGTTCAAAAGTTTGTTGTTGACTACTCCTAAATCGAATATTCCAGAAAGAAAGGAGTACGGACTAGTTAGATAGTTATATTCTGTATTTAAGTAAGAGTAACCAGTACTTAGAAAATTATTTTCATCGAAACCGCGAATGCTTTGACTTCCTCCAATTCTAAAAAGCTCATTTTTGATATAATCTTTGGATAGCAGTATCTCGGTGGTGTTTTTAAATAAAATATTATTTTTATTATTTAAGATTAAAAGATAATGTAATTTATTAGATATTTTGTATTGCGTTAAACCATTTCGATTGCCTTGACTAACTTGACTATTGAGATATGTTTTGGTGTTAAAAACAACATGATTATATGGTTTACTGTAGGTGTAAGTTGTTCCATAAAAAAAGGAATTGAAATCTCTAATTTCACTTTGTTCTAAAAGAGTTGTCTTATTAGATTGTAATCTTTCAATAATAAATCCAATGTCTTGGTTTTTAGTTATTCTGTAGTCTGCTCCAAGCAAATTAGAAATTGATGAAAACAAGGTGTCTTGCTTATGAATATTTAACTTGTAATAAGTTGAAAAAGCCGTTTTAAATATATATGGAGTTTTTAAAGTCAAATCTAACGTCTTAGCCTTGTTTTGATTAGATAGCCACTTTAGTTTAATGCTTTCACCAGTATTCAAGGCATTTTTAATTTTAAGATCTATATTTCCATATAATTGTATCCCTTTTTTTTCTTTGGAACTGCTAAAGCCTATTATCCCATCAAAATAATTGCTCCTTTCTCTTTTCAGATAGAGATAAAGAACTGTACTATCTTTTGCATACAACAACTCAGGACTTTTTATTTCTGAAACAAAATCAATTGTATTGCATTCTTCAGGAATTCTTGCAATCTTGTTTTTATCATATAAATCACCACTATGAAGATTAAATTTGCGATTAATAAATGTTTTTGGAAAATTTGTGTAGCCTTTTACAATAATCTTGTCGATAGTCCTTTTCTTGTTTTTGTCAATCTTTAGAAATCCAGAAAGATGTGAGTTGTTTTTTTTAAGATTAATGAGCTTTATGTTAATAAAAGCAAACCCGTTATTTTGATAATGCTCTGATATTTTATTCATAAACAAAGAGAATTCAATAAATGGAATTTCAATATATGTTTCTCTTTTTTTTATCTTATAATTTACAATTTTAGAAACAGTAATTATGTCAGGATGATAAATCCTTATTTTTTTTATTGCATTACTAAGGTTGAAACGAATATAATAAAGGCTGTCATTTTTAGACACACTGTCTACAAAGTGCTGAATAAAACCTAGTTGATCTAATTTGTTTCTAAAATTCTTAATTTCTTTAAAATAAATACTATCATGAGTAATTATCTTATTGTAGTCTATCTGCTGTATGATTCTGTCAGAATTTATTTCAGAACCACTAATGATTAAAACCTTTTTAGCTTGAGAATAAGTAGGCTGTACCAAAGTAAGAAATAAATAGATATATATGAAAGGAGTGTTTTTCAAGGTGTGACAACTATTTTTTGTTGTAATGTCATTGTTGTTTGTGAAAAAATATATTGGCTAAAATACAGTTTAAAAGACTCATAAAAAATAGTTCAAAACATATTTGATATTAAAAATAATTGTTTTACATTTGCAAACTCTTAAAAAGAGAGGAAAGTAACGGCATGATATATCATGTCAAAAACAAAAACGTAAATAATCACAACTTTAGTATGCCAACCATACAACAATTAGTACGCAAAGGAAGAACCAAAACAACTAAGAAGAGCAAATCGGCTGCTTTGAATTCTTGTCCACAAAGACGTGGTGTATGTACTCGTGTTTATACTACAACACCGAAAAAACCAAACTCTGCTATGCGTAAAGTTGCAAGGGTTAGGTTAACAAACGGTAACGAAGTAAACGCTTATATACCAGGAGAAGGACATAATTTACAAGAGCACTCGATAGTATTAGTTAGAGGAGGGAGAGTAAAGGATTTGCCAGGAGTTAGATACCACATTGTACGTGGTGCGTTAGATACTGCCGGAGTAGAAGGTAGAACACAACGTAGATCTAAATACGGTGCGAAACGCCCTAAGAAGTAAAATAATTTAGTAAAATATTAAAAGGTGATGTTGGAATATGCTTGATAAGAAATTATCAAGCAAAATAGACACCTTAAACTGTTAACAATTTTAATTTTTTTCAATAATGAGAAAAAGGCAGGCGAAAAAAAGGATTCTTTTACCAGATCCTAAATTCAATGACCAATTGGTTACAAGGTTCGTAAACAACTTAATGTGGGACGGAAAAAAATCTGTTGCTTTTAAAGTTTTTTATGATGCAATGGATATTGTAGAAGAGAAAAACCAAGATGAAGAAAAAACTCCATTACAATTATGGAAAGAAGCTTTGTCAAATGTAATGCCTCAAGTTGAGGTGAGAAGTAGAAGAGTAGGTGGAGCAACTTATCAGATTCCAAGACAAATTAGACCTGATAGAAAAGTTTCCATGGCTATTAAATGGTTAATCAGTTTCTCAAGAAAGAGAAATGAAAAAACAATGGCACAAAAGTTAGCCGCTGAGATTTTAGCAGCAGCTAAAGAGGAAGGAGCAGCTGTTAAAAAGCGTATTGATACGCATAAGATGGCACAAGCTAATAAAGCTTTCTCACACTTTAGATTCTAAGAAATGGCAAGAGATTTAAAATATACGAGAAATATTGGAATTGCAGCTCATATTGATGCGGGTAAAACCACAGTAACTGAGCGTATCCTTTATTATACAGGTGTAAGTCACAAAATAGGTGAAGTACATGATGGTGCCGCAACTATGGACTGGATGGAGCAAGAGCAAGAACGTGGTATTACCATTACTTCTGCCGCTACGCACTGTGTTTGGTCTTATGAAAATAATGATTATGCCATTAATATTATTGATACACCTGGTCACGTTGATTTCACTGTAGAAGTAGAACGTTCTTTACGTGTGCTTGATGGAGTGGTTGCACTCTTTAGTGCTGTTGATGGTGTTGAGCCACAATCAGAAACTGTTTGGAGACAAGCAGATAAATATAAAGTTCCACGTCTTGGTTTTGTAAACAAAATGGATAGACAAGGTGCTGATTTCTTTGCAGTTTGTAAACAAATTGAAGAAATGTTAGGTGGTAATGCAGTACCATTACAAGTTCCTATAGGAGCTGAAGAGCATTTTAAAGGAGTAGTAGATTTGATTTCAAAGAAAGCAATAATTTGGAGTGAAGATGATATGGGAATGACCTATGAAGAAATTCCAATTCCAGAAGATTTAATTGAAGAAGTTGATCAATATAGAGCAGAACTTATCGAAGCAGTTGCAGAATATGATGATGAATTATTAGAAAAGTTCTTTGAAGATGAAGATTCTATTTCTGATGAAGAAATAATTGCTGCACTTAGAGCCGCTACTATGGATATGAGCATCATACCTATGATGTGTGGGTCAGCTTTTAAAAATAAAGGTGTTCAAGCGATGTTAGATGGTGTAATGAGATATATGCCTTCTCCACTTGATATTGAAGCAATTGAGGGTGTAAATCCTGATACTGATGAACCAGAAGCTAGAAAACCGACCGTAAATGATCCATTTGCAGCTTTAGCTTTTAAAATTGCAACTGATCCTTTCGTTGGTCGTTTAGCTTTCTTTAGAGTTTATTCAGGTGCCTTAGATGCAGGGTCTTATATTTTAAATAATAGATCTGGTAAAAAAGAGAGAATCTCTCGTATTTACCAAATGCATGCAAATAAACAAGAACCTATTAAAAGAATTGAAGCAGGTGATATTGGTGCAGGTGTAGGTTTTAAAGATATTAGAACAGGTGATACTTTAACGGATGAAAAGAATCCTATCGTATTAGAGTCTATGACTTTTCCTGACCCAGTGATTGGTATTGCAGTAGAACCTAAAACAAAAGCAGATGTTGATAAGTTAGGTGTAGGTCTTGCAAAATTAGCAGAAGAAGATCCAACATTTGTTGTGAAAACAGATGAAGCATCAGGACAAACAATTATTTCTGGAATGGGCGAGTTACACTTAGAGATTATTGTAGATCGTCTAAGACGTGAGTTTAAAGTAGAAGTAAACGAGGGACAACCACAAGTAGAATATAAAGAAGCAATTACAAAAACGATAAAACACAGAGAAGTTTATAAGAAACAATCGGGTGGTCGTGGTAAATTTGCTGATATAATTTTTGAATTAGGACCTGCAGATAAAGATTTTGAAAGAGAAGGTTTACAATTCATTAACAGTGTAAAAGGAGGTAATGTACCTAAAGAGTTTGTACCTTCTGTAGAAAAAGGATTTGCAGCAGCCATGAAAAATGGACCTTTAGCTGGTTTTGAAATTGATACGATGAAGGTTACCTTACATGATGGATCTTATCATGCAGTTGACTCAGATCAATTATCATTTGAGTTAGCCGCTAAGTTAGGATTTAGATCTATTGCTAAAAAAGCTGGAGCTGTACTACTAGAACCAATTATGAAATTAGAGGTGGTAACACCAGAAGAAAGCATGGGTTCTATTGTAGGTGATTTAAATAGAAGAAGAGGTCAAGTAAATAGTATGGATGATAGAGCAGGTGCTAAAGTTATTAAAGCAACTGTACCTTTATCTGAAATGTTTGGTTATGTAACAACATTAAGAACATTATCATCAGGTAGAGCAACATCAACTATGGAATTTTCACATTATGATAAAATCCCATCGAACTTGGCAGAAGAAGTTATAGAAAAAACAATAGGATAGTTAAAATTCTAAAAGATGAGTCAAAAAATTAGAATAAAATTAAAATCGTACGATTACAATTTAGTTGATAGATCAGCTGAGAAAATCGTAAAAACAGTAAAAAGTACTGGTGCAATTGTTAATGGGCCAATTCCATTACCAACGCACAAAAAAATATTTACTGTATTACGTTCTCCACACGTAAACAAAAAATCAAGAGAGCAGTTTCAATTAAGTACTTATAAAAGACTTTTGGATATTTACAGCTCTTCATCAAAAACAATTGATGCTTTGATGAAATTAGAATTACCAAGTGGAATAGAAGTAGAAATAAAAGTATAACTAATTCAGAATAATGAATTCGGAATTATGAATTTTCTAAATGAATTTTCAATTCTGCATTCTACATTCTGCATTCTAAATTAATAATAATGTCTGGTTTAATAGGTAAAAAAATAGGAATGACTAGTCTCTTTGACGAAAACGGTAAAAATATACCGTGTACTGTCATGGAAGTAGGTCCTTGTATTGTTACCCAGGTCAGAACCGAAGAGGTTGACGGGTACAATGCCGTACAATTGGGTTTCGATGACAAAAAAGCTAAACAGACTACCAAAGCTTTAGAAGGTCACTTCAAAAAAGCAGGTACATCTGCAAAGAAAAAAGTCATTGAATTTCAAGGATACGAAGAAGAATACAAAATAGGTGATACACTTACAGTTGATTTCTTTAAAGAAGGTGAATTTGTAGATGTTGCAGGAATATCTAAAGGTAAAGGTTTTCAAGGTGTTGTAAAACGTCATGGATTTAAAGGAGTTGGGGATGCAACACACGGTCAACACAATCGTTTAAGAGCACCTGGTTCATTAGGAGCTTCATCTTACCCATCTCGAGTATTTAAAGGAATGAGAATGGCTGGTAGAATGGGTGGAAAAAAAGTAAAAGTGTTAAACTTAAGAGTACTTAAGGTTGTAACTGAAAAAAATCTTTTAATTGTAAAAGGTGCTATTCCAGGTCATACAAACACTTATATAACCATTGAAAAATAATTATAACAAGGCAGACATGAAAGTAGCAGTTGTAGATATTAAAGGTAAAGAAACAGGTAAGAAAGTTGAGCTTTCTAAAAGTATCTTTGGAATAGAACCAAACCAACACGCCATTTATTTAGACGTGAAACAGCATTTGGCAAATAAAAGACAAGGAACTCATAAAGCTAAAGAAAGAGCTGATATAAAAGGAAGTACTCGTAAGATAAAAAAACAGAAAGGTACAGGAACTGCACGTGCAGGTAGTATTAAATCTGGTGTTTTTAGAGGTGGTGGTAGAATATTCGGCCCAAGACCTAGAAGTTATTCTTTTAAGTTGAATAAAACAACTAAAAAATTAGCACGCAATTCAGCATTGAGTTTAGCAGCAACTAACAACAGAATAGTTGTTATGGAAAGCTTTGATTTTGAGCAACCTAAAACAAAAGATTTTAGAGCGATTTTAAAATCTTTAGAACTAGATGGTAAAAAAGCAACCTTTGTAATGAGCAGTACAAATAAAAATGTATATTTGTCGGCACGTAACTTATCGAGGGTAAATGTCATAACTAACTCATCTTTAAATACTTATTCAGTAATGAATTCTGATAAAATAGTGTTTATAGAGGGTGCATTAGAAGAATTTGAAGCAAATCTTATTAAATAGCAAGTAAAATGAGGATATTAATTAAACCAATTATTACAGAAAAGATAACTCTAGAAAGTGAGTTATACGGACGCTATGGATTTGTGGTTCATAAAAAGGCCAACAAAATTCAAGTAAAAAAAGCAATCGAAGAAGCGTATGGTGTAGCTGTAACAAGCGTACGTACCATGAACTATCCAATTGAAAGAAAAACTAAATTCACCAAAAATGGTGTTGTAACTGGTAAAACAGGAGGGTTTAAGAAAGCAATTGTACAGTTAGCTGAAGGAGATACTATCGATTTTTATAGTAATATTTAATATACTGAAAAATGTCAGTTAGAAAATTAAAACCAACCACACCAGGTCAGCGATTTAAAGTTGTGAATGAGTACGTCGAAATTACAACTGATAAGCCGGAAAAGAGTTTACTCGCACCGCTAAAAAGATCTGGAGGACGTAACAGAACAGGAAAAATGACTATGCAATATTTAGGTGGTGGTCATAAAAAGAAATATCGTATTATCGATTTCAAAAGAGATAAAGATAATATTCCTGCGAAAGTAAAAACAATTGAATACGATCCAAACAGAAGTGCATTTATTGCCTTATTAGTTTATGCTGATGGTGAAAAAAGATATATAATTGCTCAAGCTGGTTTAGAAGTAGGACAAGAGGTGATGTCAGGTGATGCTGTAAAACCAAATATTGGTAATACACTACCTCTAGCTAATATACCAATGGGTTCAACAATATCATGTATTGAATTACGTCCTGGACAAGGTGCCGTTATGGTTCGTAGTGCAGGTGGTTTTGCTCAAATCGTTTCTAAAGAAGGAAAATACGTTAGTATTAAATTACCTTCAAGTGAAATACGGTTGATTTTAGCAACTTGCAAAGCTACTATTGGTGTAGTTTCAAATTCAGATCATCAATTATTAGTAGCTGGTAAAGCTGGTAGAACAAGATGGTTGGGAAGAAGACCACGTGTAAGAGCAACCGTTAAAAATCCAGTTGATCATCCAATGGGTGGTGGAGAAGCAAAAGCGACAGGTGGACATCCAAGATCTAAAAATGGTATCCCAGCAAAAGGTTTCAAAACAAGATCAAAAACAAAAGCGAGTAATAAGCATATTGTAGTTCGTAGAAAGAATAAAAACACTAAATAGATATGGCAAGATCACTTAAAAAAGGACCTTACGTTTTCTATAAACTAGATAGAAAAGTTCAAAAGAATGTAGAATCAGGTAAAAAGACCGTAATTAAAACATGGTCAAGGGCCTCAATGATAACACCAGATTTTGTCGGACAGACTATTGCAGTTCATAATGGCAGACAGTTTATTCCAGTATATGTTACTGAGAACATGGTAGGTCATAAATTAGGTGAATTTTCTCCAACGAGAACATTCCGAGGACATGGTTCAGGTAAAAAATAATAAAAGCATTAAGTAATGGGAGTAAGAAAACATAAAGCAGCTGAGGCTCGTAAAGAAGCCAACAAGAGCATTGTATCTGCAAGAATGAAAGGCGTACCAACCTCTCCGAGGAAAATGCGTTTAGTAGCAGATCAAATAAGAGGCGTTGATGTAGATAAAGCTTTACAAATACTAAAATTTAGTTCAAAAGAAGCGTCTATTAATCTTGAAAAACTTTTATTATCTGCGATTGCAAATTGGCAAGCTAAAAATGAAGAGCAAAGTATCGAAGATGCAGGTTTATTCATTAGTAAAATATTTGTAGATAGTGGTAGTATGCTTAAACGTATACGCCCTGCACCTCAAGGTCGTGCTCACAGAATAAGAAAACGTTCAAATCATGTTACAATGATATTAGGCTCTAAAAACTTAAGTAAATAGTAAGGAACACATGGGACAAAAAACAAATCCAATAGGAAACAGATTAGGAATCATCAGAGGTTGGGAATCAAACTGGTTTGGTGGTAATGATTACGGAGATAAACTAGCTGAGGACAAAAAAATCAGAGATTATATTTTCGCTAGGTTAGCAAAAGCTAGTGTTTCTAGAGTTATAATTGAAAGAACTTTAAAAATTGTAACAATTACTATTACAACTGCAAGACCAGGTATCATTATCGGTAAAGGAGGAGCAGAAGTAGATATGTTAAAAGAGGAACTTAAAAAATTAACAGGTAAAGATGTGCAAATAAACATCTATGAAATAAAAAGACCTGAGTTAGATGCAAAATTAGTTGCAACGAATATTGCGCGTCAAATTGAAAATAGAATATCGTATAGAAGAGCTATTAAAATGTCAATTGCTAATACGATGAGAATGAATGCTGAAGGAATTAAAATTCAAATTTCAGGAAGACTAAATGGAGCTGAGATGGCAAGATCTGAGAGTTACAAAGAAGGAAGAATTCCTTTATCTACTTTCCGTGCTGACATCGACTACGCATTAGTTGAATCCAATACTACTTATGGTAAAATAGGTGTAAAAGTATGGATTATGAAAGGCGAAGTTTATGGAAAAAGAGACCTTAATCCTTTAGTTGGTATGAAGAAAAAAGAAGGAAGAAAAGGTGGAAGAAATAATAATAATAGTAGAGGAAGAGGACCACAACGCAGAAGATAGTTAAATTACAAAAATTAAGATTGTAAAATGTTACAACCAAAGAGAGTAAAATATCGTAAGGTACAGAAGGGGAAAGGGAATATGAAAGGAAATTCCAATAGAGGACATCGTCTTTCAAACGGCCCATTCGGAATCAAATCTTTAGAACAAGAATTATTAGATTCACGTCAAATCGAAGCTGCTCGTGTGGCTGCAACTCGTTACATGAAAAGACAAGGAGCTTTGTGGATTAAAATATTTCCAGATAAACCTATCACTAAAAAACCATTAGAGGTACGTATGGGTAAAGGTAAAGGAGCACCAGAATATTTTGTTGCCGTTGTCAAACCAGGACGTATATTATTTGAAGTTGGTGGTGTATCTCTTGAGATTGCAAAAGAAGCACTTCGTTTAGCAGCTCAAAAATTACCAGTAAAAACCAAGTTTATTATCGCAAGAGATTACGATTATAACGAATAATAAATAAAGGATGAAAAATTCAGACATTAGAGATCTTTCAATAGAAGATTTACAAGATAAATTAGCTACTTTAAAAAAGAAGTATACTGATTTAACAGTAACACACACAGTTTCTCCTTTAGAGAATCCGATTCAATTAAGGAGTTTAAGAAAAACAGTAGCAAGAATAGCAACTGAATTAACAAATAGAGAATTACAATCTTGATTTAATCAAGAACTAAATAAATTTTAAAGATGGCAGAAAGAAATCTTAGAAAGGAACGTATAGGAATTGTATCAAGCAATAAGATGGATAAGTCTATTGTTGTAACAAGAGTTAAACGTGTAAAACACCCAATGTATGGGAAATTCCTTTTGAATACCACAAAATATGTTGCTCATGACGAAAAGAATGAGTGCAATGAGGGTGATAAAGTAAGTATAATGGAGACTCGTCCTTTGAGTAAATCAAAAAGATGGAGATTAGTAGAAATTATAGAAAGAGCTAAATAATATGTTACAACAAGAATCAAGATTAAAAGTAGCAGATAACACAGGTGCTAAAGAAGTACTAGTTATTCGCGTTCTAGGAGGAACAGGTAGAAGATATGCATCAATTGGTGATAAAATTGTTGTAACAATCAAAGAAGCTACTCCTAACGGAACAGTAAAGAAAGGACAAGTATCTCGTGCAGTTGTTGTGAGAACTAAAAAAGAAATTAGAAGAAAAGATGGTTCTTATATCCGTTTTGATGATAATGCTTGTGTTTTATTAGAAGAAGCATCTGAAGAAATGAAAGGAACACGTGTTTTCGGACCAGTGGCAAGAGAATTGCGAGATAAGAAATTTATGAAAATTGTATCACTCGCACCAGAGGTACTATAACAAACAAAAGAAATGGCAAAATTTAAACTAAAAACAGGAGATCCTGTAAGAGTCATAGCTGGAGAGCACAAAGGATCTGAAGGTAAAATCGTTAAGGTTATCTTAGCAAAAAACCGTGCAATTGTAGAAGGTGTTAATATGGTATCAAAACATAGAAAACCAAGTGCTACAAATCCACAAGGAGGAATCGAAAAAATGGAAGCCCCAATTCATATTTCTAACTTAATGTTAGTTGAGAATGGAAATACTGTAAGATTAGGCTATAAAATAGAAGATGGTAAAAAAATTAGATTTTCAAAAAAATCTAACAAATCAGTATAAAGATGAGTTATATACCAAGATTAAAACAAGAGTACAAAGACAAAATAGTTAAAGAACTATTTGAAGAGTTTGGGTATAAAAGTGTTATGCAAGTTCCTAAATTACAAAAAATTGTAGTTAGTAAAGGAGTTGGTGCAGCCACAGCAGATAAGAAATTAATTGACTATGCTGCTGATGAATTGACACTAATTACAGGACAAAAATCTGTAGTGACAATGTCTAAAAAAGATGTTGCTACTTTTAACCTTAGAAAAGGAATGCCTATTGGTACAATGGTTACCTTAAGAGGAGAGAGAATGTATGAGTTTTTAGATAGACTAGTTACCGTTTCTTTACCACGTGTTCGTGATTTTCAAGGGATAAAAGCTACTGGTTTTGACGGTAGAGGAAATTACAACTTAGGAATAACAGAACAAATTATTTATCCTGAGATAAGTATTGATAAAATTAACAAGATTAGTGGGATGGATATTAGCTTTGTAACATCAGCAAAAACTGATAAAGAAGCAATGTCTCTATTAAAAGCATTAGGATTACCTTTTAAAAAGTAAAGTATGGCTAAAGAATCAATGAAAGCCCGTGAGGTGAAGAGACAAAAATTAGTTGCAAAATATGCAGCTAAACGTAAAGCATTGAAAGAGGAAGGAGACTATGAAGCATTACAAAAAATTCCAAGAAATGCATCACCTGTACGTTTGCACAATAGATGTAAATTAACAGGAAGACCTAAAGGCTATATGAGACAGTTTGGACTTTCTCGTGTTACTTTCAGAGAAATGGCCAATCAAGGTCTTATTCCTGGTGTGAAAAAAGCTAGTTGGTAGAAAAGAATAAATAGATTTAGAACTACGATTTAATAAAATCGTAAAGCATAAATCAATAATCGTAAATATTTAAATTTTTAAATTATGGTAACAGATCCGATATCTGATTATTTGACCCGAATTAGAAATGCCTTTATGGCAGGTCATAGAGTAGTAGAAATACCTGCTTCGAATGTGAAAAAAGAGATTACCAAAATCTTATTCGAACAAGGATATATATTAAGCTACAAATTTATTGACGACAACAAACAAGGTGTTGTTAAGATAGCTCTAAAATATAATAAAATTACGAAAGCACCCGTAATCAAAAAATTAAAGAGAGTAAGTACGCCAGGACTACGTAAATATGTTGGTGCTGCAGAGTTACCAAGAGTATTAAACGGCTTGGGAATTGCTATTATGTCAACTTCACAAGGAGTTATGACCAATAAAAAAGCACAATCTGCAAATATAGGTGGCGAAGTTTTATGCTACGTTTATTAATCAAGAAACTTAAGGAAAATGTCAAGAATAGGAAATAGCCCAATAACGATACCAGAAGGTGCTACGGTCACAGTAAAAGACAATGTAGTAACTGTTAAGGGAAAATTAGGAGAGCTTACACAAGAAATTAAAGATGTTTCTATAAACATTGAAGATGGTGTGATTAAGTTAGATAGAAACTCTGATAGTAAACCAAATAGAGCAAAGCACGGATTATATAGAGCTTTAATTAATAATATGGTTGAAGGAGTTACTAAAGGATTCACTAAAGAATTAGAATTAGTAGGTGTGGGATACAGAGCCAATAGTCAAGGTCAAAAACTTGATTTAGCTTTAGGATATTCACACAGTATTGTATTATTGATAGCTCCAGAAGTTAAAGTAGAAACAGTTTCTGATAAAGGTAAGAACCCAATCGTTAAATTGTCTTCTCACGATAAACAATTAGTAGGTCAAGTTGCAGCAAAGATTAGATCTTTACGCAAACCTGAACCGTACAAAGGAAAAGGAGTGAAATTTGTAGGAGAAGTATTAAGAAGAAAAGCAGGTAAAACCGCTTAATATATAACATCATGGGATTAACAAAATTACAAAGACGAACAAGAATCAAACAACGTATTAGAAAGGTTGTTTCAGGAACTGCAGAAAAACCAAGATTAAGTGTTTTTCGTAGTAATAAAGAAATCTATGCACAAATGATTGACGATGTAAATGGTCAAACATTACTGGCAGTTTCTTCAAGAGAAAAATCAATAAAAGGTGAGAATAATATCGAAATCGCAGTTGCAGTTGGTAAATTATTAGGTGAAAGAGCTAGCAAAGAAGGAATCACTACTTGTTCTTTTGATAGAAATGGTTATTTGTATCATGGAAGAATAAAGGCATTAGCAGAAGCAGCTCGTAAAGAAGGATTAAAATTTTAAGAAATATATATGTATCACAAGTATAATAATGTTGAACGTGTTAAGCCAAGTGGCTTAGAGTTACAAGATCATTTAGTAGGAGTACAAAGAGTTACAAAAGTAACTAAAGGAGGTAGAACTTTCGGATTCTCGGCTATTGTTGTTGTAGGAGATGGTGAAAGTATAGTAGGTCATGGATTAGGGAAATCTAAAGATGTCGCTACTGCAATTGCAAAAGGAATTGACAATGCTAAGAAAAATTTAGTACGTATTCCAATTACCAATAATACTATACCACATGAACAAAAAGGTAAATTTGGAGGTGCAAGAGTTTTCCTAAAACCTGCATCAGAAGGAACAGGAGTTATAGCAGGTGGGCCAGTTCGTGCCGTATTAGAGTCTGTAGGTGTACATGATGTATTATCAAAATCGCAAGGTTCTTCAAATCCGCATAACGTAGTAAAAGCAACTTTAGATGCTTTACTACGTTTAAGAAACCCAGAAATGGTAGCGAAAGAAAGAGGAATATCGATTGATCAAGTGTTTAATGGTTAAAATTTTTGAAAATGGCAAAAATTAGAGTAAAACAAGTAAGAAGTAAAATTAGAAGACCAAGAAACCAAAAACTGACTCTTGAAGCTTTAGGTTTACGTAAAATGAATCATGAAGTTGTACATGAAGCAACTCCTCAGATTTTAGGAATGGTCAAAACAGTACAACATTTAGTTTCTGTTACAGAAGCTTAATAAAGATAAAACATTAGAACTAATGGAATTACATAATTTAAGACCAGCTAAAGGTGCTACTCATTTAAGTAAAAGAGTAGGAAGAGGTCAAGGATCTGGTAAAGGTGGTACAGCAACAAGAGGACATAATGGTCAGAAATCTCGTTCGGGTTATTCAAGAAAAATTGGTTTTGAAGGTGGGCAAATGCCACTTCAAAGACGTGTGCCTAAATTTGGTTTTACAAATATCAACAGAAAAGAATATCAAGGTATTAATCTTGATGTACTTCAAAATCTTGTTGATTTAGGTAGAATTAAAGATACCGTTGATATGAAAGTTCTAGTTGAGAATAGACTTGCTAGAAAAAACGAATTAGTAAAAATATTGGGTAGAGGTGAGTTAACTGCAAAGTTAAACATTACTGTACATAAATTTACTGCAACTGCCAAAGAAGCTATTGAAAAAGCAGGTGGTTCAGCAACCGAATTATAATCAATCGATGAAGAAATTTATACAAACCATAAAGGATATTTGGAAGATTGAAGAACTTAGAAATAAGTTAATCTTAACATTAGGGTTCATGGCGGTTTACCGTTTTATGGCTCAAGTATCCTTGCCAGGTATTGATGTAACACAACTTGGAGTAGATACAAATATTCAAGGTGGTTTATTAGGAATAATCAATGCTTTTACAGGAGGTGCATTTTCTGGTGCATCAATTATGGCATTAGGGGTTATGCCTTATATTTCTGCATCAATTGTTGTTCAATTAATGGGTATTGCCGTTCCTTATCTACAAAAACTAGATAAAGATGGTGAAAGTGGTCGAAATAAAAAGACACAAATTACGCGTTGGTTAACGATATTAATCACTCTAGTACAAGCACCAACTTATATATATAATATGGGCGCAATTGGGATTCCTGAAAGTGCCTTTTTAATGGGACACGGAGGTATGTTCTTCATATCATCATTAATCCTATTAATGACAGGTTCTATATTTGCCATGTGGTTAGGAGAAAAAATCACTGATAAAGGAATTGGAAATGGTATATCTCTTTTAATTATGATTGGGATTCTCGCAAGATTCCCGGGATCATTTATGAATGAGTTTACTTCAAAAATGTCCGCAGGTGGTGGAGCTGGAATCATGATTTTATTAGAAATAGTAGTTTGGTTCCTTGTAATTATGGCTTCTGTATATTTAGTAACAGCTGTAAGACGTGTAACAGTACAATATGCTAAAAGATCAGTTATTGGAAATATAAAATCTGTAGGAAGTGCAAGAGATTATATTCCGTTAAGATTAAACTCAGCAGGTGTAATGCCAATTATCTTTGCACAAGCCTTGATGTTTGTTCCTGCATTACTTGCTCAATCAAATAATGATACAGTAAAAGCTCTAGGAATTCAGTTTCAAGATATGTTTGGTTTGTCTTATAATATCTTATTTGCGATACTAATTATAATCTTTAGTTATTTTTATACTGCAATTACAATTCCAACGAATAAAATGGCAGATGATTTAAAAAGAGGAAATGGTTTTATTCCTGGTGTTAAACCAGGAACTGATACAGCAGAATTATTAGATACTGTCTTATCAAGAATTACATTCCCAGGCTCCTTATTTTTAGCCTTACTTTCAGTTTTTCCTGCGTTTGTAGTTAAATTTGGAATTCAACAAAACTGGGCTTTATTTTATGGAGGAACATCACTTATCATTATGGTAGGTGTGGCGATAGATTCAATACAACAAATAAATGCCTACTTGTTAAATCACCATTATGATGGTTTAATGAAAGCAAGTACAGGTAGAAGAGCAAATAATTAAAAGATATGGCTAAACAACCCGCAATACAACAAGATGGAACAATAACAGAAGCATTATCAAATGCAATGTTTCGTGTAGTATTAGAAAATGGACATGTTGTAACAGCACACATATCAGGTAAAATGAGAATGCATTACATCAAACTTTTACCAGGAGATAAAGTAAAATTAGAAATGAGTCCTTATGATTTAAGTAAGGCAAGAATAACATATAGATACTAATATCATTTAAAGGATATAATAATGAAAACAAGAGCATCTTTAAAGAAAAGAACCCCAGAGGACATCATCGTTCGTCGTAAGGGAAGACTTTACGTGATTAACAAGAAGAATCCAAAACATAAACAAAGACAAGGATAATTATGGCAAGAATAGCAGGTATAGATATTCCAAAAAATAAAAGAGGTGTAATTGCACTTACTTATATTTATGGTATTGGAAGAAGCAGATCTAAAGAAATTTTAGCAAATGCTAAAGTTGATGAAAGTATTAAAGTTCAAGATTGGAATGATGACCAAATTGCAAGCATACGTGAGCAAGCAGGAACATTTACGATCGAAGGTGAATTAAGATCTGAAACACGCCTAAACATTAAACGTTTAATGGATATTGGTTGTTACAGAGGTATTCGTCATAGAACAGGTTTACCATTAAGAGGTCAACACACAAAGAATAATGCAAGAACCAGAAAAGGTAAACGTAAAACTGTTGCCAACAAAAAAATAGCAACTAAATAATAGTGAATTATGGCTAAAAAGACCGGAACTAAAAAACGTAAAGTAATTATAGAAGCTATAGGTGAAGCACACATCCACGCTTCATTTAACAATATCATTATTTCCCTTACTAACAAGAGAGGTGATGTAATATCTTGGTCTTCCGCAGGAAAACTAGGATTTAGAGGGTCAAAGAAAAACACACCCTATGCAGCACAATTAGCTGCAGAAGATTGTGCAAAAGTAGCACATGAATTAGGCTTACGTAAAGTAAAAGCCTATGTAAAAGGACCTGGAAACGGAAGAGAATCTGCAATGCGTGCACTTCACAATAGTGGAATTATCATTACAGAAATTATAGATGTTACTCCATTACCACATAATGGATGTCGTCCTCCAAAACGTAGAAGAGTATAATTAATAAATATATAACCGTAGAAACGCAAAAGATTATCGAAGGATCATTTCTAGACCTTAATTCATAATCGTTTTTACATAAATCAATTCAAATGGCTAGATATACTGGACCTAAAACAAAAATTGCAAGAAAATTCGGAGAAGCCATATTTGGCCCGGATAAAAGTTTCGAAAAAAAGAAATATCCACCTGGGCAACATGGAAACAACAGAAGACGTGGAAAAAAATCTGAATATGCTATTCAGTTGCAAGAAAAGCAAAAAGCTAAATACACATACGGAATTTTAGAAAAACAATTCCGTAATTTGTTTAAAAAAGCTTCTGGAAGAAGTGGAGTAACTGGAGAAATATTACTTCAATTATGTGAAGCAAGATTAGATAATGTTGTCTACAGATTGGGGATCGCACCAACTCGTAGTGCTGCACGTCAGTTAGTATCTCACCGTCATATTACAGTTAATGGTAAATTATTAAATATACCTTCTTACAGTGTTAATGTAGGTGATGTAATTGGTGTAAGAGAAAAATCTAAATCTTTAGAAGCTATTGAAAATTCATTAGCTAACAAATCAGCCGTTTATGAATGGATGACTTGGAATGAAGATAAAAAAGAAGGCGTATTTGTTTCTATTCCAAGTAGAGTTCAGATACCTGAAAATATAAACGAACAGTTTATTGTTGAATTGTATTCTAAATAATAAAGAAAAGTAACCAACTTATGGCTATATTAAATTTTCAAAAACCAGACAAGGTAGTTAAAATTGAATCTAATGAATTTGAAGGAACATTTGAATTCAGACCTCTTGAACCAGGTTATGGTTTAACTGTAGGGAATGCTTTAAGAAGAGTATTACTTTCTTCATTAGAAGGCTTTGCTATCACTTCAATTAGAATAGAAGGCGTAGAACATGAATTTTCTACAATTTCAGGAGTCGTTGAAGATGTAACTGAAATAATTCTTAACTTAAAACAAATTCGATTTAAAAGACAAATCGATGATGTTGAAGAAGAAAATGTTTCAATTGCAGTATCTAAAAAAAATCAATTTACTGCAGGTGATTTACAAAGTTTTATCTCAGGTTTTCAAGTTTTAAACCCAGACTTAGTAATATGTAATATGGAAAAAAGCGTAAAGCTTCATATGGATATCACTATTGAAAAGGGTAGAGGATTTGTTCAAGCAGAAGAGAATAAAAAATCAGGAATGCCTTTAGGAACTATATTTACTGACTCAATCTTTACACCGATAAAATTGGTTAAGTATGAGATAGAAAATTATAGAGTTGAACAAAAAACAGATTACGAAAAATTAATTTTCGATATTAAAACAGACGGTTCAATCAATCCTCAAGATGCATTAACGAATGCTGCTAAAATATTGATTCAACATTTTATGTTGTTCTCAGATGAGCGTATTACATTAGAAACTGATGAAATAGCTCAAACAGAGTCTTATGATGAGGAATCATTACACATGAGACAATTGTTAAAAACAAAACTAATAGATATGGATTTATCTGTTAGAGCACTTAACTGTCTAAAAGCAGCTGAAGTAGATACTTTAGGAGACTTAGTTTCTTATCATAAAACGGACTTGATGAAATTTAGAAATTTCGGAAAGAAATCATTAACTGAATTAAGTGAGTTGGTTGATAACAAAAACTTAAGTTTTGGTATGGATCTAGCTAAATATAAACTAGAGAAAGAGTAATACAAATTGAATTAATCGCAACAGCGAAAACAAGATAGTAAGATGAGACACGGAAAGAAATTTAACCACCTTGGTAGACAAACAGCTCATAGAAAAGCAATGTTATCTAACATGGCATGTTCAATAATTGAACACAAAAGAATTAATACAACCTTAGCAAAAGCAAAAGCTCTTAGAGTATTTGTTGAGCCGATAATTACAAAATCTAAAAACGATACGACTCATAACAGACGTATGGCATTTAAATATTTAAGAAATAAATATGCCGTTACTGAATTGTTTAAAAACATCTCAGTTAAAATAGCTGACAGACCAGGAGGTTACTTACGTATTATTAAATTAGGAAATCGTTTAGGTGATAATGCTGAAATGGCAATGGTAGAGTTTGTAGATTACAACGAAGTTTACAACCCTAATGCTAAGAAAAAAGCAACAACAAGACGTAGCCGTAGAAAGAAAACAACTGATAAAGTTGAAGAGACAGCTACTGAAGCAACTGATTCAAAAACTGAAGAAGCTGCTGAATAGTTTCAAATAATAATTAATTAAAGGGATAGGTTTTTTACTTATCCCTTTTTTTTGAAATAAAATTTTTATAATTTTAGTATTTTTACCACTGTATAAATCATTTATTTTGAATAGAAAAATCAAACTTATTTGGGATTTTAGAAGTGTAGATGCACTACAGATAGCAACCAACCACAGTCAGGATGTTAGAAATTTCGCATTAAAAAATAAAATCCAAAGCTATGATCTAGGTACTGCGGAGTTATCAGAATATCATTGTATTAGTTTTGTAGTGATTGATGAAAGTAACATGATTCTTCTTAGAGACGCTCTCAAACCTCAAAGAGCTGAGGTTGCAAAATAGCTTAACAAAACCTAAATATTTATAATGAAACTAGAAAATAGAACAAATGCTTTTATCACTTTAGGAAATGTCTTAAGAAGCTTTATTACTAATACTTTAGAAACGTATTCCTCAAATGATTGTGAGAAACATTTTCTTGATAATTTAGAATTTCAAATTAATCAAGCGGTGCATCACAATGGTTGGTTCACTAAAGAAAATGTCTATTTTGCGTTAGAAACTTGGGCTAGTGTATTGTCTGAATCCAACATAAAAAAATGGACTGATACGTATGATTTTTCTAAAGTATCTCAAAAAACTGTAGGTATCGTAACCGCAGGAAATATCCCTTTGGTTGGTTTTCATGATTTTATTTCTGTATTAATGTCAGGACATACGTTATTGATTAAGCAATCATCTAACGATCAAAAATTACTACCTATCATTGCAGATTTTTTAATTTGTATTGAACCACAGTTTAAAGATTTAATACTATTTCAAGAAGGTAAATTACAAAAATTTGATGCAGTTATTGCAACTGGAAGCAATAACACCGCTCGTTACTTTGAACATTATTTCAATAAATACCCAAACATCATCCGAAAAAACAGAAATGCAATTGCTGTTTTAACAGGAAACGAAACAACAAAAGAAATGGAAGCTTTAGGTGAAGATGTCTTTAGGTACTTTGGTTTGGGTTGTCGTAGTGTTTCCAAAATATTTGTTCCTAAAGATTATGATTTTGATAAGCTATTTAAAGCAGTCTATAAGCATAAGGTTATTTTAGAGTACGAGAAGTATAAGAATAACTATACCTATAATAAAACAGTCTATTTAATGAGTTTGATGCCATTAGTAGAAAATGGTTTCTTAGTACTTAAAGAAGATCCTTCTTATGCCTCTCCAATCGCAACTCTATTCTACGAATACTATGATTCTTTAGAACAATTAAAGAATAAAATTATATTAGAACAAGAACAAATACAATGTGTAGTCAGTAGTAATCTTACCGAAGATAGTATTCCATTTGGCACAACACAAATTCCGCAACTTTGGGATTATGCCGATGGTGTGGATACTTTAGAATTTTTATTGAGTTTGTAAAATCATCAATTCTTTCTAATAGACGAATGCCTATGCAAAGGTGTTTTAATTATAAAGAACGGCATTTTTTCAAGTGCATGACAAGTATTGCAGCTTATAGTAAGCTTGTCAAATGCTAAGTTAAAAGCAATAGAATCTTTTAAGTCAATAGCTTTTTGTATTTCAGGTAAAGCTATAGTTAAAAACTCATGTGCAGAGGCTTCTCTTTTTGGTCGTCGTTGAAAGCCTGTTATCATTGCTTTCTTTATCTTTTGAACCGAATAATTGGCATATTCCCAATTTTTATCTTTACCTGCCCAATACAATTCTTGATACCTATAGTCCGTTTCTACCATAGCTTTGTCAAAACCTCTGAATTGCCATTCGATTATTTCTAGTTGTTCTTTTTGACTTCCTTTGATCCATTTTCCTTGAGTAGTGTTTTGTTGACAAGAATAAAAACTCAATAAAAAAAGAAGTATGTAAACTAAACGTTGCATTTTTTCAGTATTAAAGGTTTGTAAACAGTAGAGTAACAAAGATAAGCTGAAATAGCATTTAATCTATAGTTTTAAAGAGAAAATAAATTTTTCTACGAAAACTAAAAAAACCTATATTTGCACCCAAATTAATTTAAGAATTATAAAGTGTTAAGATAAGTATTTGTGCGAATGAATATGCTTTGTGTCTTCGCATCTTAGCAGTTAATAAAATATTGAATAATGAAAGCAGGAATTGTAGGATTACCCAATGTAGGAAAATCAACTTTATTTAATTGTCTGTCTAGTGCCAAAGCACAGTCGGCTAACTATCCATTTTGTACCATTGAACCCAATATCGGTGTAATAAGTGTACCTGATACGCGACTTACTAAATTAGCCGAAATTGTCAATCCACAAAAAGTTCAAGCTGCCATTGTAGAGATCGTAGATATTGCAGGTTTGGTTAAAGGAGCCAGTAAAGGAGAAGGTTTAGGGAATAAATTTTTAGGAAACATTCGTGAAACAGATGCAATAATACATGTATTACGTTGTTTCGAAAATGAAAATATTACACATGTCGAAACCTCAATAGATCCTGTTAGAGATAAGGAAATTATTGATTTCGAATTACAATTAAAAGATTTAGAAACGCTAGATAAGAAAATTGATAAAGTAAAAAGAGCCGCTAGAACAGGTGATAAGCTTGCCAATAAAGAACTAGTTGTTTTAGAAAAAGTAAAAGTAGGGATTGAAGCAGCTTTACCAGTAAGAGCAATAGATTTATCAGATGATGAAAGAAAGGAATTTGTCGCACCTTTACAATTTTTAACAGACAAACCTGTACTCTATGTTTGTAATGTCGATGAAGCATCAGCCGTAAATGGAAACGCATTTGTTGATGCACTTAAAGAAGCCGTTAAAGATGAAGAAGCGGAAGTCCTCGTTTTAGCAGTAGCTACCGAATCAGATATAGCAGAATTAGAAGACTACGACGAAAAAGAAATGTTCCTAGAAGAACTAGGTTTAACAGAAACAGGAGTTTCTCGTTTAATAAGAACTGCTTATAGATTACTCAATCTACAAACCTACTTTACAGCAGGAGAAAAAGAAGTACGTGCTTGGACGATACATGTAGGTGACAAAGCCTCACAAGCGGCAGGTGTCATACATACCGATTTTGAAAAAGGCTTTATTCGTGCAGAAGTAATCAAATATGAAGATTTTATCCACTATGGAAGCGAAGCTAAAGTCAAAGAAGCAGGAAAACTATCCGTTGAAGGTAAAGAATATGTAGTTCAAGATGGTGATATGATGAACTTTAGATTTAATGTGTAAGGATTAAGTTAAAAGCCATGCCTTGTCGGCAGACAGGTTTTTAAAGTTAAAAGTTATTGAATACTTTTTCACCTTTTATCCAAAAAAAATATATTGTATCTTTGGGTAAATTTATAAAGAGATATGGACAAAACAATTCAAATAAAAAATAATTTGATTTCAAGAATCAGAAATTCAAAAGATTTGAATTTTTTGAAAGCTTTACAAACTATTTTTGATACTTCTGAACAAGAATTATATCAATTAAATGAAGTGCAAAACGAATCAATTAATATTAGCCGTGATGAAATAAAAAATGGAAACTATATTGATAATTCAAAAGCAATATCTGAAATAAAAGAATGGCTAAAAAAGAAATAATTTGGTCGGCTAGAGCTAATTTGGAGTTAAAAGAGATTCTTGAATTCTACAACGAACAAAACGGTAATGTAAATTATAGTTTAAACTCATGAATGAAATAGATGATTTATTAAACACATTGTCTCAAAGTGAATTTATTGGACGTTTAACTTCAAATAAGAAAACAAGAGTATTGGTTATGAAATCCTATCTTATATTTTATGATATAAATGATACTAGAGTTGAAATACTTTCATTTTGGGACAATAGACAAGATGAAAATAGGAGAATATTATAATAAATGGACTTACTGTTATTTGTATGGGTTGATTACTCCCGTTTGATTAATTATTTTGACATTTACTCCTCATAATAAAACAGTAGCTAAACAAAGTAATAGCCAAAGTATACCATTTAGTTATTAGTTTTTTTTAACAAAAGTATAAATTATTAGATATTTTCCCGAACTTTGACAAACATACGATAAACACCATTAAAACGAGTGTTTATCTTAATGTAAATCACAATTCTACAATTGGGGTTTAGTATGCATGAGAAACAGATTTTTTAGTATTTACACTTTCACTTTTAGTAAATCCTTTACACTTAATTAACATTTTTGTAGCATTGATTTTCTAAAATCCTTTCTATTATTGTACAATAAATAGGAACAAATAATGATACGTAATTTACTATTTTCAATTTTAGTTATTAGTTTTATAACAACTAATTATTCCCAAACCATTTCAGCGAAATTGTTAGATAATGAAACAAAAGAACCCATTCCATATGCGACCATTCAGTTTTCTGATACAGATGGAGTCATGTCAAATGAAGAAGGCACTTTTGAATTTGAAATAAATGAAAATCAGGTTTTAAATGATTCGATAATTATTTCTTCATTAGGCTATAAAACAACTAAATATTTAAAAGAATCTTTACCCGAAGAATTATTCTTAATACCAGAAATTTATAAGATTGCACCTGTTGTTTTAAGTACAAATAAAATGACAGCTAAAGAAATCATTAAGGAAGTCAAGGAAAATCTAAATAAAAACTATGCTGTTAGTTATACACAAAGGAATGCATTTTTTAGGGAAACCTATAAACAACAGGTAAAGAAATTAAAGATTAAACTTAAAAAATCAACTATAGATAATATTGACCAAAACCTATTTGATACCATTGTAGGTAAAATGCCCAAAGATATCACGTCTTTACTTGAATCTTATGGTGAAACTTACACTAAAGATTTAACAGAAGGTAAAGTGCAATTAAAAAAATTAATGATTGTCAGAAGTAAGCAAGAAAAAACGGCTATGAAAGCCATACAGGATGATTTTCTACAAGCACTTAAAGAGAATGCAAAACCCAATTCTTATTTAATTATTAAAACAGGAATATTACGAATTGATAAAACAGAATCTATAGACTCCATAACCAAACCTAAGAAACCTAAAACAATAAAAAAGGGAAAAGAGCTAAGAATGAATACCCAAAAATATAGAAATCAGCATTTCAATACATTATTAAATGATTTGGTGATCAACCCTGACACACGAGTTAATTTTTTAGATAAATCGTATAAATATGAGTTTACAAAAGTAGGTTATGTTGAACTAGAAGATGATTTAGTCTATGTGATAGATTTTAAACCTAAAAGTAAGGCAAAATACAAAGGAAAACTATACATCCATACCAAAGACTTTGCAATAATCAAATCAGAAATTCAAAGTGCAAAACCTATTTTTGATAAGCATTTTAATCTGTTTGGTATAAAAAACAATGATTTAAGTTTTAAAAACACCAATATTTTTAAGAAAGATAGTTCAGGAAAATATAGAACAAAGTATATAAAAACAGAAATGATAAGTGTCAATAGCATGGATCGACCTTTTAAGATTATTGAAAAAAATAAAATTGTAAAAGGACGAAACACCCAAAATAAAGTCTCCCTTCGATTTGTCTTTTCCATGTATAATACCTTCACAAAAGAAATTGTTTTTAACGATGGGCAATCACTTTCAAAAGCTAAATACGATGCAGTTAAACTAAATAGCGATTACAAAATAGGAAGGTTTACTGCGTACAATAAAGATTTTTGGAAAGGATACAAGATTATCACACCCGAAAAAGCAATACAAGAACTAAAAATTGATTAGCTAATTAGCCAATGAGTTAATTAGTTAATGAATCGAAAAATAAACAAATCAACGAATAAACAAATCAACATTTTAATAAAAAATCTGCGATATCATATTAGGTCACAGATGATTTATTTATGTAAAAACTCAATAACCATTCCATCTTTCATTTAAACAAATCAACGGATAAACAAACTCAACATTCCTAAAAAAATTCTTGTTAATAAATTCCCCAAAGACCTCTTTTTAATTTAAGAGAGAAACTGTATTTTTGCTGGTACGAACTGTAATAGATTCATGGCAAAAACCACACAATATACCGAAGATAATATTCGATCCCTAGATTGGAAAGAACACATTAGGATGCGTCCTGGAATGTATATCGGAAAGTTAGGCGATGGATCATCACCTGATGATGGTATTTATATTCTCATCAAAGAAGTTTTAGATAATTCTGTCGATGAATTTGTGATGGGAGCAGGAAAAACCATTGATATTGTCGTTAAAGAAAACACGGTTACTATCAGAGATTATGGTCGTGGAATTCCATTAGGAAAAGTAGTTGATGTGGTTTCTAAAATGAACACGGGTGGAAAATACGATTCAAAAGCCTTTAAAAAATCAGTTGGACTTAATGGAGTAGGAACAAAAGCAGTAAACGCCTTATCCTCTTATTTTAAAGTACAATCCATACGAGACAATCAAACCAAAATAGCCGAATTTGAAATTGGGGAACTGATCTCAGATGAAGCACCAACAGCATCTTCTTCTAGAAAAGGGACAAAAGTTACGTTTATTCCCGATACAGGTATTTTTAAGAAATATAAATTCAGAAATGAATATATAGAGAAAATGATTAGAAACTATGTGTATCTCAATAAGGGATTAACCATCGTTTTTAATGGAGAGAAATTCACTTCAGAAAATGGATTAAAAGATTTATTGTCTGAAGAAATAACGGAAGATGCTATGCAATATCCAATCATTCATATTATGGATGAAGATATAGAAGTAGCCATGACGCACAGTAAAATGCAATACAGTGAGTCGTATCATTCGTTTGTAAATGGACAAAATACTACACAAGGAGGAACTCATCAAACAGCTTTTAGAGCAGCAATTGTCAAAACGATTAGAGATTTCTTTGGCAAGAACTATGATGCTTCTGATATTCGTAAATCTATTGTTTCGGCAATCAGTATTAAGGTTATGGAACCTGTATTTGAAAGCCAGACGAAGACCAAACTGGGTTCTACAGAAATGGGTGGCGATTTGCCAAGTGTCAATGTATTTATCAATGATTTTATACGGACAAAGCTAGATAATTATCTGCATAGAAATCCAGATGTAGCAAATAGTATTCTTCATAAAATAGTTCAAGCCGAAAAAGAAAGAAAAGATCTTTCAGGAATTCGGAAATTGGCTAGAGAAAGAGCCAAAAAGGTAAGTCTTCACAATAAAAAATTAAGAGATTGTCGTGTTCATTTGGGCGATATGAAGAAGGAAGCAAGATTAGACAGCACCTTATTTATAACAGAAGGAGATTCGGCAAGTGGATCAATTACAAAATCGAGAGATGTTAAAACGCAGGCAGTTTTTAGTTTACGTGGAAAACCACTTAATTCCTATGGAAAGACTAAGAAGATAGTCTATGAAAATGAGGAGTTTAATCTGCTTCAAGCAGCTTTAAATATTGAGGATGGTATCGAAAACTTACGCTATAACAATATTGTAATTGCAACAGATGCCGATGTAGATGGAATGCATATTAGACTATTATTGATTACTTTTTTCTTGCAGTTTTTCCCTGAATTGATCAAAGAAGGACACCTTTATATTTTAGAAACACCTCTATTTAGAGCGCGAGATAAAAGACAAACTTTTTATTGTTATTCTGAAACAGAAAAGAAAGATGCCATTAAAAAACTAAAAGGAAAACCAGAAATAACCCGATTTAAAGGTTTAGGAGAAATATCACCCAACGAGTTTAAATATTTTATCGGAGACGATATACGATTAGACCCTGTGATGTTAGATAAGACCGTTAGTATAGCCGATATGCTTGAGTTTTACATGGGAAAAAACACAGCAGAACGTCAAGAATTTATTATTGAAAATTTGAAAGTGGAAGTTGATTTGATAGATGAGGATTAGAGAATAGAGTAGAGAGAATAGAGAATCAAGAGATAAGATAGCTAGTTTTTAGATTATATCTTAATGTTTGGTTTTTGTGCCTTGTATTCGCTATCTTTTTTTATAATTTATACTATTTAATACAAATTGAGTCACTATGGCAAAAAAAACAACTATTTACGAACCCTTACGTATTGTTAGTGATGCTGTTAAAAAAGACGGCAATGTATCCTTTGGTTTTGATGCTTACGCAAATGCTTTGGCAGAGATGATTGCTACAAAAGACAACAAAACACCGTTTACCATAGGCATATCGGGCAAGTGGGGATCTGGTAAGACAACTTTGATGCGTGAGATAGAAGGAAAGTTTAAAGAATTGAATAAAGAAGATGAAAAAGAAAATACTAACGAGGTAAGTAAGAAGCCATCGCCTGAGATTACAGACCAGTTTAGAAGAATAAAAACGGTATGGTTTAACGCTTGGAAATACAAAGATGAAGAGCAAATTTTAGCTGCTTTAATCAATGTGATTATAAAAAAAATGGAGGAAAACGACACTTTTATTGAAAAGGAAGGTGTGAAAAAACTAATAGGTTATTTTAAACGTTTTGATTATTTTAATACAATAAAGGAAGTAGCAAAGGGAGTGTTTAAGCTTACCATTCCTGTTGATCCAGATAAAATTTTACAATTTAAAGAAGAAAAAGACGCACCAGAAAATAAATATAAGGATTATCTTAGTTTTTACGATATTTTTACTGAGCACTTTGATGAATTATTGTGGAAATACTTAGAGGTGTTAGGTGTGACAGAAAGCAAAGATGCTTTAAAAAAAATAAAAAATCCAGACCAAAAAGCCAGCTTGGTCATTTTTATTGACGACCTAGACCGTTGCCCATTACCCAAAATTATACAAGTACTCGAAACCATAAAAGTATTTTTAGATAAAGAAGGCTGTGTTTTTGTACTAGGAGCTGCCAAAAACATTATACAAAGTGCACTCGAAAACAACAAGGATTACAACAATGTAGATGCCGAAAAATTTCTTGAAAAAATAATACAAATTGATTTTTCATTGCCTAAAAAGACACACGAAAATTCTGAGTCATTTTTACAAGAAATTAAAGAACAATTAGGTATTGCAACTGAAAATAAGAGTCTGTTAGACATTGCCATTGAAATTATCTTACCCATATTAGATTTCAACCCAAGGCGTATTATATCATTATTTAATCATATTAAATTACAAGTAGCAATATTAAGGCATGGAGATAATGCAAATCAAGTAACTTTTGAGAAAATGATATTATGGCGTACATTAGAGATATACAATAGTGTTTTTTTCAATGATTTGGTCGATGATGAAAAGAGTTATTTCATTGCAAAAGATTATATTGAAGAGTTGCGTAAAAGTTCTTCTGAGGAACAACTGGAACAGCTGAAAAATAAACCAAAAGTAGAGAAGCATTTAGTTTATTATAAAGATGAAAAAATACAAAACTTAATTAGTTCTTTAGCCTTAACAGGAGAAGAAATAAAGACCTTAATTTCATATACTACAACTTTCAAAGAAGATAAATTTGATAATATTGAAGAATTTAAAGAAGATTTATACAAGAGAGAAAAGGAAGCTAAAAATCAACGTATTGATTATAAGGAATTTATAAAAATAGATGCAGGTACATACAATTTAGAAGATCTTGGTAAAGAAGAGATAAAAGAAGCTTTTTATTTAGCTAAGTATCCTGTAACTAATGTATGGTATAAAGAGTTTATAGAAGATGGAGGTTATAAAAAGGAGAAGTATTGGAAGAACAAGACGTTTCTTAAAGAATTAAAAACAAAAGAACCTAAGTATTGGAATAATGCTAAGTTTAACCAAGACTACCAACCCGTAGTAGGTGTATCTTGGCATGAAGCTGAAGCTTTTTGTCAATGGCTGAGTAACAAAACAGGAGAAAATTATTTTTTACCTACTGAAATACAATGGCAAGCGGCAGCAAGCGGTAAAGAACAAAAAAAATACCCATGGGGTGATAAATGGGATAATATGAAGTGTAATAATGTCGCATTAGGTTTAGAAAGAACGAGTGTAGTAGGTATCTTTAAAAACGGGGAAACTCACGAAACTGTGGCAGATATGGCTGGTAATATTTGGGAATGGACTAATAGTAAGGATGGCTCAGACTATG
>DQTL01000329.1 GCA_015662775.1 Lutibacter sp. | reverse complement strand
ATGGGTTGTTAAAAATTAAACATAAAAAACATAAAAATACGTTCTATTTTTTTTACCTTTGCGGAAAATATATTTTATGATAACATATATTCCTGTTAATTGGAAAGAAAAACAAAGAGTTAGAAGTTTAGAAAACAAAGCCTTAAGGAAGCGTTTAAGAGAAGTTAAACAAGGACGAGAAAATTGGAAAAACAAATACACATTAACTAAATTTGAACGAGATGAACTTACAAATGAGTTGCAAAGCATAAAAAAAAAGTTGCTCTCAATTATATAAAAATAAATAATGATAAAAAACGTCCTTTATTTTATACTTTTTCGACATATATTATACGGATTGTCATTGTTTTAAAATTAGAAACATCTGTGAGTTTTAGAGGTATAAGTAAGATTTTAACAATTTTATCTGAATTTACCGAGTTTAATCTTGAAACACCAAAACATACAACAATTATTTCCAGTGTTAAAAAACTAGGTATTTACAATTTAGAAAAGCCAAAAGAAAAAGCAGATGATTGGATATAATATTAGACGAAAGTATAGAATTTGGAAATGAAAAAATGTTAGTTATTTTAGGAGTTAGAGAAAAAGACATAGATTTTACACGTGCTTTAAAGTATAAAGATTTAACACCTTTATCCATTAAAATATCAAATAGTTGGAAAGGTGAAGACATAAAAAGAGAAATAGAATTAGTTAAAAAAGAAATAGGAACTATTAAGTATGCTGTTGCCGATATGGGAAACGCTTTAAAAAAAGGATTACGAATTGCAGAAATAAACCACGTAGTAGATATTACCCATAAAATCTCGTGGCTTATCAAACAATTATATAGTAAAGAAGAGCGTTTTATAAGTTACACTAAAAAGTTGGCTCATTTGAGAGGTAGTATTCCTTTGAGTAAGTTGGCATATATTTTACCACCAGCACAACGTGTGCATTCAAGATATATGAATTTAAAACCTATTGTAGATTGGGGTAATTCAATTATAAAACTATTAGAAAGTGATAAAGAACTTAAACAAGAACGAGAAAAACTAGGGTTTGTATCAGATTATACAAAATTCCTTAATGAAATTAATAAGCTAATTACACTTGCAATAAAAATACAAAAAATAGTAAAAAATAAAGGGCTCTCAAAAAAAACAATAAACTTATGTGAAAATTTATTTGACAAAAAACAGCATAATAAGAAAATAATAAGATTTAAAGAACAAATAATGAGTTATTTAAAACAAACATTCGCTATTGAACAAACAATTAAAAGTTCAAAACTTATCTGTACATCAGATATAATAGAATCCTGTTTTGGAAAATATAAAAACATGATAAATGCAAATAAATCAATAGGTATTACTGACTTATGCTTAACAATATCAGCAATCACATCTGATTATAGAAATGAACAAGAAATATTTAACGCCTTAGAAAATGTAAGGACTAAAAAAGTGATACAATGGAAAAATCAAAATATTGGGAAAACCTTATTAGCAAGGAGAAGAGAAGTAATTAAAAAAAGTAGAGTGTAAAAAAAAATTAAAAAACCTAAATTTTTAACAACCCACCTAAGACAGCTTTAACAATTGAAAGTGATTTTTCCCACCGTAGTCAAAATCAGTCTTTATTCTTTCAGCGAACCTGCCTGCCTTTTTGCTAGGGCGGTCTTTATTCTTTTTTCTTTACAACGAAGCTAGGTGGTCTTATATTTTTTTTAACATTTTATATCTTTTCTAATTGTTTGTATTCATGTAATTTAGCAAAATACTTAAACCAAACTAATATGATACAAATAGTTAAATGGTTATTAATCTTGTTATTGACAACCATATCTTTATTCGCACAAGACACTTTTTCTAATAAAGAAGGAAGTAAATACCAATTCAAATTAATAAAAGACTTAGAAGCTACAAAAGTCGAAAACCAAAACAGAACAGGTACTTGTTGGAGTTTTTCTACATTATCATATTTAGAATCAGAAATTATCCGTTTGGGTCATAAGCCTGTTAACTTATCTGAAATGTACATTGTACGAAATGCTTATATAGGGAAAGCAGTCAATTATTTACGTATGAATGGGCATTTTAATTTTGCAGCTGGTGGTGCTTTTCATGATATTCCTTGGGTAATTAAGAGATATGGAATTGTTCCACAACATGAATACATGGGATTAAATTATGGTTACGACGTACATAATCACAATGAAATGGAAGCGGCTCTTAAAGGAATGGTCGACGGATTTAACAAAAAGAAACAAGATGGAAAACTGACTAAAAATTGGAAAAAAGCATATGTCGGAGTCATCGATGCTTATCTAGGAGAATTACCAGAAGATATTACTAAATATACTTTTAAAGAAGATGGTGTAACTTACAACCCAATAAGCTATGCTAAACAATTAGGTTTAAATATGGATGATTATATAGGCATCACTTCTTACACACACCATCCTTTTTATGAATCTTTTGTGCTTGAAGTACCCGATAATTGGGCATTAAAATCGGTTTATAATGTACCTCTTGATGAGTTCATGGACATTATGGAAGATGCCATTAAAGATGGTTATACCTTTGCTTGGGGTGCTGATGTTTCTGAAAAAGGATTTTCTTCAAAAGATGCTTTAGCTATTGTGCCTGAAGATATGGCAACTATCCAAGAAAAAGGAAAAGATGATGAATTTTTTAGCGGAATAAGTGCTGAAAAAATAAGCAATGCGTTTGTACAACCTGTTAAAGAACGTTGGGTTTCTCAAGAAGAACGCCAACAAGCTTTTGACGAACAAACCACAACTGACGATCATGGTATGCACATTACAGGTCTTGTTAAAGATCAAAAAGGAACAAAATACTTTATTGTTAAAAACTCATGGGGTACAACTTACAACCAAAAAGATGGTTATTTCTATGCGTCTTTCCCGTATGTACGATACAAAACAATGAATATTATGATTCATAAAGATGCTCTTTCTAAATCTTTAAGGAAGAAATTGGGATTGTAGAATTTCAAATTTTTTATTTCAATGTAGAAAGCAATAAAATACTAAAACCTTGATTTAGCTACTTTACTAAAAGCAAATCAAGGTTTTTTAATGCTATAAAACGCTACAGTTATTTACTTTAAGATTAAATGCTTCAAAAAACAAAAGCCATAGTAATTAATAGTATCAAGTATTCCGATACCAGTTTAATTGTAAACTGTTATACAAAAGAGTATGGTATTAAAACTTATATGCTTAAAGGTATTCTTAAATCAAGAAAAGGCAATCTTAAAAAAGCGTATTTTCAACCCTTAACACAATTGCAAATTGTAGCATATCATAATAATAAAGGCAATTTGAATAGTGTAAAAGAAGCACAGATAAGTTATTTCTACCAATCTTTACATTCAAATATTATTAAACAAAGTTTAGTGCTGTTTTTAAGTGAAATTCTCAATGCTGTTTTAAAAGAAGAAGAAAGTAACTCCATACTATTTACGTATCTAGAAACAGCACTTATTTGGTTAGATACACATGATAAAATTGCCAATTTTCATTTGTTCTTTTTGTTGAATTTGACAAAATATTTAGGTTTTTATCCTGAGACAACTCATCAAACAGATTATTTTGATATGTTAGAGGGAAAATTTGTTACAAATCCTACAAGTCAATATTATATCAAAAAACCACAAATTACCCATTTTAAAACCTTGTTAGGCACAAATTTTGATGCCTTACCAAACATACATCTTACAGCTTTGCAAAGACAAGAACTTTTAGACTTGTTATTACAATACATTAGTCTACATTTGCAAACTTTTAAATCACCAAAATCACTAGTGGTTTTAAAAGAATTATTTAGATAGTATGTTAATTAGCCAATTTGGTAATGAGTTGATTAACTTATAAAAAAATACCGTCTTTGCGAGGAGGAACGACGAAGCAAACTCATAAAACAAGACAAAAGTCGTTTGTGAGGTTCTAAACGAAACGCATAAAGTAAGACAGTACTTAAAAGAAGAGTTATAACACAATGATAAGGAATTTCGGATTCATACTACTATTTTTTAATATCTTTCAAGTGTTTGGGCAAACCATTCAAGTAAAAGAAATTGAAAGTGAATTTCCAATAGACCGAGTTTTGATTTACAATAAAAGTAAAACGATTCATGTTTATACCGATAAAGTAGGTAAAGCAAATATTTCCAAGTTTTCAGATACAGCCATTTTATTTTTTCAGCATTTAAGCTATATAGATTATTCCTTGTCAAAATCAGAAATATTAGCTCAAAAACAGGTTGTCTTTTTAGAAAATTCTTCTGAAAAAATTGATGAAGTAATCCTTTCAGTTTCTCGGAATACAGAAAAAAGAGCACGTATTGCAGAACATATAGAAGTGATAACACTTCACAAAATAAGAATGCAATCTCCTCAAACAAGTGCAGATCTATTAGCCTTAACACCAGGAGTAAAAGTGCAAAAATCACAGTTTGGAGGTGGAAGTCCTGTACTTAGAGGTATGGAATCAAATCGGGTGCTTTTAGTAGTTGATGGAGTACGAATGAACAATGCCATCTACCGAAAAGGGCATTTACAAAATTCCATTACTGTATCCCCTAATTTATTAGCTAGAACAGAGGTTTTATTTGGTCCGTCTTCAATTATCTATGGTTCTGATGCTTTAGGTGGTGTGATTCATTACTATACTAAAAAACCCTTATTAAACGATAAAAATATATTTAATTCCACATTATTTACAAGATTTAGTACCGTTAACAATGAATTAACTGCTAGTTACACGGGTGAATATAGCACTAAAAAATGGGCTTCATTATCAGCTATTACTGTCAGTAAGTTTGACGATTTAAAAATGGGGGAAAACAGAACGCACGGGTTTGATAATTGGGCATTAGTCCCCTATTACTCAACAAACACGAGTGATTTTTATTCTGAAAACCAACAAGTAAACAAAGATGAAATTCTCCAAAGAAATACAGGACACAGTCAAATAGATTTACTTCAAAAGTTTTTGATTCCTTTGAATACGAATACAGAATTGACATTTAATTTTCAATATTCAAACTCTACTAACATCAATAGATTCGATAAACTACATAATGCAGATGATGAAGGTAATCTAAAATATGCAGAATGGTATTACGGACCACAAAAACGATTTTTAGCTTCGTCGCAACTTGCCTTAAAGCCAGACTTAAAATGGCTTGATGAAGGTAAATTTACATTAGCTTATCAAGATATTTATGAAAGTAGAAATGAAAGAAAATATGGGAGTTTAAAAAAGTATTTTCGTGATGAAAACGTTAAAGTATTCAGTTTAAATGGCGATTTTCATGTTCCCCTAACAGCAGACAAGAAACGTATTTTATCCTATGGTTTTGAGACTTCCTATAACAAAGTAACTTCAAAGGCTATTGGAAAAGAGTTAGCGATTTCTGGAAATGAGATAACAGGTTTTCAAAATGAGTTTACCATTCAGTCTCGTTACCCTGATGGAGGAAGTAGTTATGCCAATGTTGCCTTTTATACTAATTACAGGTTTGATCACAGTCAAAAAGGAACACTTAACATGGGTATTCGTTATACCAATACCTATTTGAAAGCAAAATGGGTAGAGGATTCGTTTATCGTTTTACCCAATATGGAAGTAATGCTGAAAAATTCTGCTTTTTCTGGAACTTTAGGCTATGCGTATAAACCCAATAAAAAATGGCAAATAAATACTGTTTTATCCTCAGGGTTTAGATCACCAAATATTGATGATGTCGGTAAAATAAGAGAGAAGAATGGAAAAGTAAGTTTGCCTAATACGCAGTTAAAACCTGAATATGCCTACAATGCAGAAATTGGTGCTTTACGCTATACAAACACAAAGAAAACAAGAATAGGTTTTAATGCCTATTATATGTTATTGCAAAACTATATAGCACGTGATTTTTTTACGTTTCATAATGAAGATGAGATTTTATATGATGGTGCATTAGCAACTACAGTCGCCAATGTTAATAAAGGGAATGCCTTTGTAACTGGAGCAACTCTAAGTTTTCAATCAAAAATTACAGAACATATTAAAGCTATTTCGTCAGTTACCTATACCCAAGGAAGAGCCTATGATTCTGATGAACCTTTATCCTCAATACCGCCATTATTCTTAAATGCGGGAGTTTCCTACAATTTAAAAAAATGGAATTTTAACCTAAATTATCGATACAATGCCCATAAAAAAGCAACTGACTATAACATCACTGAAGGTATTGATAATATTGAAGAAACACCTATCGTAAATATGGAAGCTACAGAAGATGTGGATAGATATTACGGAAGTCCAAGTTGGAATACACTAAGTATCTCTACCCAATACAAATTGTCAAGAAATGCAACAATCCACCTACATATCGATAATATTTTTGATGTACATTACAAAGAATTTGCATCAGGTATTAGTGCTCCAGGAAGGAATATTTCTATTGCAATAAATACTCACTTTTAGACAATCTGTCTGTTTTTTCATTTGGTATACTATTTGACTCTTTTATAATAGGAATTTTAAAGGTTTTGTGACTTTTGGAATAAATTCTATAAATATTAAATTAAAGAAATCAATCATGAAAATCATATTACGAGTTTTGCTTTCTGCCTTTGCAGTATTAATAATTGCCCATTTTTTATCAGGCGTAACTGTAGATAATTATACTTCTGCTATTATTGTAGCAATAGTTCTAGGTTTACTACGCTTACTTGTTAAACCTATTCTAGTTATATTGACTTTACCTGTTACAATCGTCACCCTTGGGTTATTCCTATTTGTCATCAATGCTTCAATTGTATTGTTGGCAAGTAATCTTATTGCAGGATTCGCGGTATCAGGTTTTTGGGTAGCCTTACTTTTTAGTTTGTTATTATCTTTATTTCAATCGGTTTTGTTCTCTTTTTTGAGAGAGAAGAAAGGGTAGATAAAGAATACCAATTCACATTTATTTAGGTAAATAATATAGAAAGAATCCATTTTTTCTTATAATTTTGCTTGTTCATAATTATTACAATTTGTTTTGACTTGTAGTATATTCTTTTGAAATAAGCCCAATAAAAATGAAAAAAATACTCAAAATTCTAAGCCTACTACTACTTGTAATTATCATAGCATTACTCGTAATTCCTCATTTTTACAAAGATGAAATAGCCACATTTATCAAAGAGGATTTAAATAAAAATTTCAATGCTCATATTGATTATCAAGATGTGTCACTATCTTTATTCAAAGATTTTCCAAATTTATCTGTAGGTATTGATGCACTGACAATAGACGGAATCGATGATTTTCAAGGCGTGCGTTTAGCAGACATTAAAAACTTTTCCATAAGCTTAAATGCCAAAAAAGTCTTTATTGACAAAGAATTTGTCATTAATAAAATAAAAATAAATCAACTTAATCTTAATTTATTAGTCCTTAAAAATGGGAAAGCAAACTATGATGTTGTAAAAGAAAACCCAAATGATTCTATTCAAAAAGACCCAACTAGTTTTGAGCTCAAACTAAAAGAATACAAACTAGTTGATTCTAGTATTTCGTACCTCAATCAAACTAATAACATGCAATTTGCTTTTGAAAATATAGACCACTTTGGAAGTGGAAAAATAACTGACAAAGCCTATAATTTGCAAACGAAAACACATATTAAAAATGCTAATTTTGAATATGGAGTGAAATACTTAAACCAAGCAGATCTTAAACTGACTTCCGACATTTTAATAGAAAATGATTATAATAAATTTTCATTTCAAAACAATACATTAAGTGTTAATGATTTAGATGTAGATTTAACTCAAAGTGTTGTTGAGCTACAAGGCGAAGATGTTTTTATGGATATTGCCTTTCAAACAAAAAACGATCAGCTTAAAGAGTTACTGTCTTTAGTTCCTAAAACCTATTTAACTAGTATAGAAAATATAGTTGCCAATGGAAATGCCAATTTAAAGGGCTTTGTCAAAGGGATTTATAATGAAAATACTTATCCAGCCTATGAATTTGACATGAGTATTGCCGATGGTGTTTTAAAATATTCCGACTTACCAGAATCATTACAAGCAATTAATGTACTAGCTAAAGTTGCTTTTAAAGGAGGGAAAAATTTAGATAATACAAGTATAGATTTACCAAAGATAAATTTTTCTATAGCAAATAATACAGTTGAAGGTAGTTTAAAAGTAAACAATCCCATGACTGATCCGCTGATTCAAACCCACTTTAAATCAAAGTTAAATTTAAATAAACTACAACAAGCAATAAAAATCACCAATATAAAAGAGCTAAAAGGATTACTGGATGCAGATTTTAATTTGAAAGGAAGACTGTCAGCCATTGAAAACAAACAGTTCAATAATTTTAAAGCCTCAGGTTTTTTTAACTTAGATAATTTTACAATAAAATCAGATTCTATTCCCTATGAATTTGAAATTACAAAAGCCGAATTAGACATAACTCCCGAAGCTTTAAAAGTTAAAAACCTAACAGCTAATATCGGACAAAATGATTTTGCTTTAACTGGTGAGATCTCTAATTATATCGCCTATTTTCTTTCAAAAGAAGAAGTTTTAAAAGCTGATTTTAAGGCACATGCTACCTTTATAAACTTAAATGATTTTATGACGGATGCAGATGATAACAATGAGCAAACAAATAAAAGTGGTTTCCTTAAAATACCTAAAAACATTGATTTAACACTTATTGCAGATGCCGAAACCTTGCAGTATAAAGATATGGTTTTAAAGGAAGTAGAAGGGAAAGTAAGCTTAAAAGATGGAAAAGCCAATCTTAAAGCTATGTTGTTAAAGACTTTAGAAGGGCAAATGGTTCTTAATGGAGAATATGATAGTTCTAGTGAAAAACCATTCTCAAAATTCGATATATCAATAGAACAAATGTCCATTGTAAAATCAGCAACTACTTTTAGTGCTTTTCAAGCTTTTGCACCTGTTTTACAAAAAGTTCAGGGTAATTTCTTTTCTAATATGAATATGAATATGCACTTTGATGAACAGATGAATCCTATTTTGAGTACTGTAAAAGCAAATGGTAATTTCAATACAAGTAGCCTTCAAATAGCAGGAATTGACATACTTAATAAAATTGGAAGTTTGTTAAAAATTGATGCACTTAAGAAACCAAATGTAGATCAGATTAAAGCTCATTTTGGAATTGAAAATGGAAAAATGAGCGTAAAACCTTTTACATTTAAGCTCAATAATATGCAATCTAGTTTTGAAGGAACTGTGAATTTAGATAAGCAAATAGATTTTATTTTAGGAATAGATATTCCCAAAGATAAGTTAGGTGCAAACCCTAATGCTTTGTTAGAAGGAATAGTTGGGAAACTAGCTGATTTAGGTTTAAAAACAGACCTTGGAGCTATTATTAAAATGAAATTTAGAATAAAAGGAGATTATAACAATCCTAAAATATTACCTGCCATTGCTGGTTATGAAGGAGCAACTGTTAAGGAAATAATAACAGAAATCATTGAAGACAAAGTAGATGAAGTTGTAGATGATACGATTGATAAAGCAAGAGAAGAAGCCCAAAAACAAGCCGACAAATTAATGGAAGCAGCCCAAGTACAAGCTGACTCCTTAGTTTCCAAAGCACAACAATTGTCTGTTAGACTCAGTCAAGAAGCCCAAATTCAAGGAGATAATTTAATAAGTAAAGCTAAGAATCCTTTTGAAAAAATTGCCGCCAAAGCAGCCGCTTCGCAATTAAACAAAGAAGCAAATAAAAAAGGAGTTAAGCTCGTTGATAAAGCCAAAGAAAAATCAAAAATCTTATTGCAAAACGCTCAAGAAAAAGCCGATAAACTAATTCAAACTCCCATAAAAAAAGAAACTGATTAATTGTAAGGTGTTAGTACGAACGAGGAACGAGTGAAGTAATCTGTTAAAGATTCTGAATTTTTGATTTTTCTACAATTTTTCTGTAACAATTATGTCATATCAAAAAGTTAGCTTTTTCTATTTTTGCACGATTTTAAATAGTAATCTACTAAAACAATTTATAAATGACATTAATGACTAATTTAGAGCATGTAGAAACTGCTGCTCAACATGCTGAAATACTAGAAAACAACCAACTTGTAATGATCTGCTGTGGTAGAATGGGACCTATGTGTGTACCTGTTTACGCTGCCATGGAAGAGTTAAAAGAAGAATACCCAAACATAAAATTTATGGATATGCTTTTTGATTCACCAGAGGCACATGTAATCAGAAATGCACAAGAAGCGGCTGGTTTTATGGGATTACCTTTTACTTTTTATTACAAAAACGGAAAAGTTGTAAAAGCAACATCTAGTATTCAATCCAAAGAACAAGTAAAAGCTATTTTAGACGAAACTTTGTCTTAATCAAGATGCAATACATATAGAATAAGACGTAAGATAAGTTGTAACTAAAAACAAGGGTCTTACGTCTTTTTACTTAAAAGTAAACGTTTAAATAAGCTCATCATTTAACTTTGCGTCTTTGCGACTTCGCGAGAAAAAACAATCATTCAACCTACTAAGAAATCAACAAAAAATGAACAACAATCAATACGACGTAATTATTCTTGGTGGCGGTGCCGCAGGTTTAACAGCAGGAATATATCTTTCAAGAGCCAAAGTCAAGACCCTAATTCTCAATGAAGGAATGGTCGGTGGACAAATTGTTTTAACACATGAAATTGCCAATTATCCAGGAGTAGAAAATGTATCAGGTTATATGTTAGCAATGACCATGAAAAAACAAGCAGAAAGCTTTGGATGTGAGATCAAACAAAACGTTGTTATCAATACTATTGAATTAGAAGGAGACATTAAAAAAGTCACCGTTGGTGAAGAAACCTATACTGCAAAAGCAGTTATTATCGCAACAGGTGGTCGTTCTAGAGAATTAGGTGTAGCAGGTGAAGACACTTTTAAAGGAAGAGGAATTTCGTATTGTGCTACTTGTGATGGTGATTTTTATACGGATAAGGATATCATTGTTGTAGGAGGTGGAAATTCTGCTTTAGAAGAAGCAGTAGCTTTAACAACCTACGCCAGAACAGTGAAAATCGTACATATTTTTGACCATTTCCAAGGATTTGAACATGCTATTGAAGCTGCCAAAAAGAATGACAAGATTAGCTTTGTACTTAACTCGAGTATGCAAGGTTTTTATGGGAATGAAAAGTTAGAAAAAGTTAAAATTAAAAATTTAAAAGATAATACAGTCACTGAAATGCCAATGGATGGTGTTTTTATCTTAATCGGTTATACCCCAAATACCGAAAAATTAAAAGGACTTGTAAGCATAAACGAAAAAGGAGAAATACCAACAGATGATGATATGGCTACCAATGTAGCCGGTGTTTTTGCTGTTGGTGATGTTCGACAAAAGAAAATTCGCCAAATAGCGACTGCTGTAAGTGATGGAGCTATTGCTGCGATTAGTGCTATTGAGTATATACAGCAGTAATAAATCATAAAAACATAATAATATGTGATTACAATCACTAAATAACATAATAATATGTGATTGCAATATATAATAGTTTAAATCTGTAACAAGTTAGCAAGTTCAAAACCTAACAGGTTTTCAAAACCTGTTAGGTTTAATAGACTACAATCGCAGAAAGACCTGTTAGGTTTAATAGTATGCAATAACATAAGCATCATAAATATTTAAAAATTAACATGAAAAATACAATTTTTGAAACAGAAAAATACTACCACATTTACAATAGGGGTAACAATTGGGAGAATATATTTATTGAAAACCAAAACTATACGTATTTTTTAGCATTGATGAAAAAATATTTATCACCTATTGCCAGTATGTATTCCTATTGTTTGTTGCCAAATCATTTTCATTTTGTGTTGAGAATAAAAGATGAAGATGCATTACCTGAAAATATTAAATCAGAAAAAAACAAATTGCATCAACCATTTTCTAACATGTTTAACGCTTATGCTAAAGCAATAAATAAGAAATACAATAGGCGAGGAAGTCTGTTTCAAGAACATCTAAAAAGGATTGAGATAAAAAATGAGAATTATCTTAGAAACTTAGTAGTATATGTAAATACAAATGCAAGTCATCATGAAATTGATAATTATTCTGTTTATCCACATTCGTCTTACCTTGCATTAGTATCTGATAAACCCACTTTATTAATGAGAAATGAAGTAATAAATCTTTTTGATGATTTAGAAAATTTTATATTTGTCCATAAGTCAAAGAATACCAATATTGATTTAATTAAAGATTTAGTTTTTGAATAAGAAACGGAACAGGTCTTAAAAACCTAACAGGTTTCTACAGGTTTCTAAAAACCTAACAGGTTTTCAAAACCTGTTAGGTTTGATAGAATACAATCGTAGAAAAACCTGTTAAGTTTAAATTTTTATCACTTCACCACTTCAATCCAACTTCCTTGAGTACGAACCATATACTCATTGTCATACATGGCTTCAGCTTGTGCTCCATACCTGTAATATTTTCCTAAATAAGCCGCGTTGAGTTGTACGGTAAAGGTTTTTGATTTTCGGCTTCCTAAATTAAAATAGAAATTCACTCTATCATCCCTAATATCGGTATAATCAGCTTGGTTGGTTCCACTGCTAAACTCTGTAAAACTGGTGTTGACTATTTCCCATCCACTTGGGAATATTTCAGTAAGTGCAATATTATTTATATAATTTCTAGAGGTATTGGTCACAACGACCTTAGCTGTAAAATCAGTTCCTTGTGAAAGTTTATTTACACGTATGCTATTGCCTTCGCTATCTAGATAATTTACAGCAATATTAAGGTTACGAGCAACGGCAATTTCACTTCCTAATGGTAATTTACCAGAGTTTAATACGCGTATAAAAACCACATTATCTAACTGATTGGTAATAGCAACCGTATTCTGCCCATCTTTACTATCTAAAGTACGTTGCGAAACTGATTTTGGCGTTGTAACTTTGTCATCAGTTCCATTAATACTATAACTAATATCTAAAGATTTACCATTGCCTTTTTGAACCATTTTTGACAATGATAATAAAGATATAGCAGTAGTTTGCGTACTCAACCACGAACTAGAAGATAAAGACTTTGCAATACTTTTGGCTAAATTGAGATATTCTTTATCATTGACTAACAACATAGTTTCCATAGCCATAGCTCTGTTTCTATGAATATCGCCATAGGTGTAATAATCGTATTTGTAGGGTTTAAAATCTATATTGGCTGTATTGGCAACTTTAACAGCTGCTTCTTTTTGACCTGCCAATGCATAAGCAGCGGCTAATCGCCATTTACCATCATTGGAAAGTTCTTTAAATTCTCGCAATCGGTTCATGGCAGCCAAATCTGGGTGACCTGCTAAAGCTAAAGTGTATAAACGATAAGCCTGTGCTAAATCTGTATTGTAGCTGCGATAAGATGGTCGCCATGTACGGGCAGTTTGTTTTTGATAACGCAACCAATTCGTCATAAAAGTAAGTGGTAAAACATAACCTTTTTTCTCGGCTTCTATCATAAAATGACCGGCATAACTACTGCCCCAATCATCAGAATTTGTATTACCTCTCCAATAGCCCATTCCACCATCTGAAGTTTGGAAATGACCCAAACTTTTTATTCCTTCTTTGATGTTATAATCCATGTCTTGTTTGCGTTTTGTAGTCAAATCAAAAACATCAGCTAAATACAATTGTGGGAATACACTAGAAGTCGTTTGCTCTACACATCCATGCGGATAGCGTATTAAATACTGCATACGTCTGCTAAAATCCATAGGAGGAAGCGTTGAGAATTCAATCTCAGCCAAATTACTTCCTGTTACACCAAAGGTTTCGAAACTTAACAATTGTGTAGCATTGGGTTGTAGCTCAACATCAATAAATTTACTGGTAACTGGATTGGGATTTACCACATCAATTTCTACTTTGTAAGTTGCTTTCTCTCCGTTTCCTGTTGCAATTATTTCTATGGTATTGATGCCTTTTGCTTGACTTACATCTAATTCGAAATATAACATTTTTTCATCAGGTTTGGAAAAATGTAAACTCTGATTTGCCTTTCCAATAACCTGAATATCTTTACTTGTTTTTATTTGTAGATTGACATTTTTCACCTTGTTTTCCATGGCAAAAACTGTAACAGGTAAGCTAACTTTTTCACCTGGGCTCAACTTTCTAGGCAAGGAAGCTAAAATCATCAAAGGTTTACGAACAGGTGTGGTTTTGTCTACACTTCCATAGGCATTTGTAGCGTTATCTCCAGCAATAAGCATGGTACGAACCGAACCTACATAATTAGGCATAGCAATTGTATGCGAAGCTGTTTTTCCTTTTTTAAGTTGGAAAGGACCTAAATAGGTAACCACGGGTTTAAACCGATTGGCTTTTTTTCCTTTTTTGGCATTGGCTTCTTCATCACCACCTATTGAAAATACTTGGTCAATTGTACCACCATAAGCTCCAATCACATCATCAAAAATATCCCAAGTAGTTACACCAAGAGCTTGTTTTTTGTTGAATTCTTTCCAAATACTAGGTGTTTTAAATCGGGTAATATCTAGTAAACCTTCATCGACAACTGCCAGAGTATAGGTCATGGCTTTTCCTTTCTTTTCAGAAACTTTTACAGTATAGGATTCCTCAGGTTTTAAAACTTCTGGCATGCTAATTTGAGGTTCTAATCGTGTTTCTGGATCTTCCACCAAGATTGGAACAACGCCATATAAACGAATAGGTAAATCATTAGCTGTTGAAGCATGCGGTTGTAATAGCGAAATATTTACAAAGACATTGGGTGCCATATTTGCAGTGATTGGAATGGAAACATGTGTTTCTCCTTTTTTAGTTTTCACCCAACGTTGTTCGACTACTTCGCTACCATTTTCTATGCTTATTAAGGCTCTTCCTTCTGTTCCTGATGGGAATGTAATCTCAGCTGTTTCGCCTACATTATATTTATCTTTATCTGCTGAAAATAATAACATATTGGCAGATTGGTCATTACTACCTGATGGGCTACGCCACCAATTTCTGTAGAAATAAGTAGTACGACCTGTGGCATGTCCGCTTTTTGGATCGTAAATTCGTATTAAATAGCGACCTCCTTTTTGTTCAGGAATATTTAGAGTAAAAGTAGCTTTACCTTGTGTGTTTGTATTAATTGTTTGGTCATATACTTTTTCATGAAATTCACTACTCACATAACTTGCCAAGTCGTCATAAGACGAACTCCACCACCAACGCCAATTGATTTTATAGACTTTTAACTGCAAGCCATTTCTTTTGATTGGTTTTCCTTTATCTGTAACGCAAACCACATCAAAAGTGGTGTTTTCATCTGTAAAAAATGAACCATAAGCACGAGATTCGGGCGATTGCAAACCTACATACGAGATATAAGGTGATATGTTTTTACTAAATACATCCATAGAAAAATCACCACCATTTTCAAAGGCTCTTGTAAAAAAAGTACCCTTTAACATACCTGGTGCATTTTGAGTATTTGGGAATTTTTTATGGATAGTTGCTTTTCCTTCTGAATTTACTTTCCCATCGAAAATGATAATTTCTTCACTACTAAATTCTCTAGTTGGATCATTAAAAACATAATTCGGATAATCTTCAAAACTAGTTCCTGTACTAGCAAGTTTCATATTTACCTCTGCTTTTATATTCTTAGCAGGAGCTCCATGTAACCAATTAACTGCGAGTTCCCCGTTAATTCCTTTGGAAGTTTGAATTACTTTTTCTTCACCAAAATCTATCTTTATTTTCAGACGATTGGGTTTTATAGTTGCAATTTTCAATGCTTTTGTAAACTTGGCTCCACCAACACTAATTGTTGCATTCCAAGTTCCTGTTGGGGCGTTGCTGTCTGTTGGAACTGTAAACTTATGGAATCTATCTGTGTGATGTGTGCTGAGTTGCTTGTTGACTAGTTGACCACGTGCATCTCGTAATTCAAATTTAATAGGATGTCCTTTGGGAATTGGATTGGATTTATCATTTAACACAAAAGTTAAATGCAAACTATCACCAGGACGCCAAACGCCTCTTTCTCCATATAAATATCCTTTTAATCCTTTTTGTAATTTCTTACCTGACACATTAAACTTACTTAAAGAAAGGGAGTTTCCATCGTCCAATTTTATATAGGTTTTATTCGCTCCGTTTGAAACAATTGCAAAATAGGCATTGGTGTTGGCTTTGTATTGAGCCATCCCTTCATTATTGGTGTTTAGACTGGCAATTTCTTGTTGTTGGAAGTTATACAAACTAATCTTTGCTCCTGAAACAGGATTGGTACTCAATATATCTGATACCACAAAATGATAGTTTTGATTGGTTCCTTTTTTGGCGATAACACCCAAGTTAGAAGCTAAAATATTAGCTGATACTTGACGATCTGCATTGTAATAAGCGGCATAACATGGGTTGTCACGTTGTTGCCAATTATAGGAGTAGCGTTTGTAACTGTAGATTAAATTATCCCAATACTGTTCTTCACGTTCGTCATCATCATTAGAAGCTTGTATGGTGTTTGAACCATAATAATAGTCCTCTTCGTAATACTCTTCTTCGTAATACTCTTCTTCGTAATACTCTTCTTCGTAATTATTTTCTGTTGTTTGATTTTGGTTACAGGTGTAAATCGCATCTTCTTTAGTATAGCTCAATTCTATACGGTAAATGGCTCCAGGATCTGTATTAATCATACTCGCTAAATCAACTGAGTAGGCATTCCATTTTCCAGAATTTTGACTTTCATCTGTTATTAATTGCATTTTTTTCTTAGCAATACGTCGTCCAACTTGACGAATATTATGACTGTTATTGCTGTCTAAAGCATTGTTTTGTAAGAATTGTAATACGTTGTTTTCAAATATTTTAATAACACGTACCGTAACAGATTTTAAGTTTACCGCTTCAAAATTAAAATGTAAATTACTAGAATTAGGAAGTATTACACCCTTATTGATGAGTCTAATTGCTGGTTTCAGTTGTTCAAAAGCAATCATTTCTTCGTATTGATGCTTTAATTTAAAACCGTCTGTACTTTTAATTCCTGTAAAGATTTCGGTCTGTACATTACCGACAAGTCTCTTACTTGGGTATACTTTTAATACATTTCCATTTACCTTATATTTTAGTTTACCGCTACCTTTAATGGTAACCAAACCTGCAAAATTTTGTCCTTTTTTAATGGGATCAGAAAAATTGATTTCTAAATATTGTTCGGGATGTTGTTTTACATGCACTTGCATGACCATAAAATTATTTTTTCCAGGAATAAGTACGGTATTTTCGCCTTTGTTGTCTTTAACACCTGCTTTTTTACCATTCCATGAAACGGATATTTCAGAATCATCTGTTTTTCGTTGAATGCTATCTATGGTAAATTGAAAAGCAGTTGCACTGAGTTCTTCCCATTTAATGGAAAGGTTTTTTCCATCTTGTTTGGCATTTAAAATACTTTTACAAGTTTCTAAATCTATGACATCAGCTGCATTTAGCGAGCCTTCTAAATATTGCCAATCTTTAGAATAAGATTGTAGATTGTTCGTGTTTATTCTGAAGTTAGGTTTTATGGTTTTAAACTGAAATTGGTATTTTTTAAAATCCTTAGGTACATTAGCAAACAACTCTTTTAAGAAAACTTTTACCGTGTATTCGGTGTTAGGTTGCAACGGAGAATCGGGTAAAATTTCAATATGACGTTTGTCCTTCACTATATATTTTCCTTTTACAGAAGGTGAAATACTCACAATACCACTTTTTAACTCGGTATTTACCTCAAAAGTGCTAATGTCTTTTGCTAAGGTTAATCGAATTGGTTTTTGTACTGAAACAATACCTGAGGTTGTTTGTAATACGTATTCTCTGTACTTGTATATATTGTCGTTATCAATTGAAACTTTGTCTTTACAAGCGAATAAAGAGATGCTAATTAGCGTAAGAATGATTAGTTTTTTCATATTGTTGTTTTATTAGTTTTTGTAAACCTTCAAGGGTAATTAGAAAGTTTAAATGTACAAACAATATTTTGTATAGTAATAATTTGGTTGATAAGTGTTACTATCTAGTATATATTCGCATTGAAGAAAATCTTTACGCATAAAAAAACTGGGTCTGTGTCGTTTGTAGTGGGTAATTGTAAATGATATTATTAGATACTTGCTTTTTAGATATGAGTATTGAGAACGGTCTCAATTCTTATTTATACATAAAGTTCTACATATTCTTTTACCCACTATAAACGACATAGAGCCAAAAACCTCTGTTTTGAATGACAAAACAGAGGTTGTAAAAATTTATAAGAAATGAAATTATTCAGTATATGCTACTTTTACTTCGTCTAATTCATAAGTGCCATCAAATCCTGAGCCTCCACTTCCAGTATATTTAAAAGCAAAATAGATGTTTCCAGTGATTGTTGATAAGTCGTATTCTCCAGAATCAAACCATTCTTTGTAATAATCTCCATTTTGAACTATGTATATATCAGGAACAGTTGTCCAAGTAGCTGTTGTGATTCCAGCAGTTGTACCATCCCAATCAGTAGAGGATAATACTTCTAAATCACTAGCATCTGCATAAGAGTTTGATGTTTTAAAGCTAAATGTTTCACCTTCGTGTTCATCAAGATTGATTGCAGGTGAGATAAGCCATGCGATTGTGCTGGTATCACCTGATTGATATGAACCTATTTTTGCTGACATACCTAAAGAATTATCATCAGAAAAAGCCTCCCAATTTTTTGTGCCTGCTTCTCGGTAATTAGTCCATCCATTTCCTGATACAGTATTATTCTCGATTTGTGTTTCAAAGTTTTCATAAAAAAGGTAATCAGGGTCACAACGTTCCCCTTCAAAATTGAAATCTTCAGGAGAATTTACACGTAATACAAAGAAATCAGCACCATAATCATAGGTGATGATGCCTTTTACACTTCCTTGTCCTTGAGGTAGACTTGCCCCGCCAAAGCTTGCAAACGTACTAGTTTCTAGTTTAATTTGTGAACTATCATCACAACTTGTGATATTTCGATGCGTATCGTATGAGTCATTGTTATCTACAAAGTCCTCTTCTAATAAACTTTGATCGAACTGTACGTTAGTTAATTCTACATATTTCCCAAGATAAGATTCATCAATCAAAGAAGGTGTAGCTACTGCTACAGGTGTTAATTCAGTTTCATCACAACTTCTTAAGATATTAGCTTTAGCTACATTTTCACGTAAAAATTTTCCATTGGCTTCATTGATTACAATCTCTCCATGACTTAATGAAATCGACAACCCGTGCAGATAAATATATATTTTACTTCCTACTTTATATTTGGTAAATAAACTACGCATATCAATATTTAATTTAATAGTTGCAGTTGGGTCTGTAGGGCTATCTTGAATATATAATTCTTTGTAGAAATTTCCTGTTTTGTCATTAGATAAAACGTAACCTACAATGTAGTCGGTATAATCTTCTCTAAATACTTTTACAGTTTCACCAGAATTTTGCCAAGCTGTTATTATGTCAGATAATTTCTCTGCAGAACCTGTTAAAATTGGTTCTTTACAAGTTAATTGGGGAGTTTCGTAGTCTGTGTCATTTACACAAGAACTAAAAGTGATAGCTAAAAGAACTATACTTAAGGCACTATATATTAATTTTTTCATTTTTATTCTGTTTTAATGTTGTTATTGTTTATTTAGAATCTTACGTAAAAGTTTAAATAGTAAGATGTGCTTCTACCATACCAATATTTATTGCCAAACAATGGATTTTCAAGACTTTGATCTTCATGTAACTCTTCAAAATTAGCTTTACGTGCTTGCTCAAATCCACCAGTTTTAAAAGTTTCGCCTAATAGATTATTGATACTAGCAAAAACACCAATGTATTTGTCTTTAACTTTCCATGATTTCCCACCAACTAAATTCACTAAGAAAATAGAGTCAAATTTTTCTTGTACCAACATATTATCAACATCTTCTTGAGTAATATCAGTAAATGGTACATCATTTCCAAAAGAATCTAAGTAAAAATTATCCATTCTTCTAAATTCAGAGATACTAATATAATTGTTTGAAAGTAAGTTTGCATTAGTGCTAAACCACCAATAATTAGGATCTCGATATGAAAAACCAAGAGAATACCCTTGTTGAGGTGTGCCTGATTGTTTGTAATTTTTTAGATACACTTTTTTATCTTGAATGCTAGAAGTAGCATCTTTTTCAAAGAAATATGCATCTAATGTTGGGTTATTGTCATATGTATACTGACCCAAAGAAGCCACACCTGTAAGACTAATAGTCGGTGTGATTTTCGCTTCAATTCCAAATTCACCACCTATGTTCTTTTTATTCATTCCACTTATGGCAGTCGTTAAGAAATTAGAGTTACCAGCTCCCTCTGCTAAACCTTCTACATAATAAAAGGATACTTTACTCAAATCTTTGAACTTTGTGTAATAACCTGTTAAACGTGCTTTTATACCTGGAGCTCTAAAGATGTAGCTGGCATCAGCTGAAAGAATTTTCTCTGTAGTAAGATCATCTACGTAATCATGTCGAACTCTTGAGTTAACAAAAGAGTTCCTTAAACTAGGTGCTTTGGTCATGTACCCTGCATTGAGATTAAATAAATGACGGCCAGATAGTTTATAAGTCAAACCTGTTTTTACTCCATAGGTAGGGAATTGTTTTTGTTCTCCTTTTCCAAACGAATTATCTGCATATTGTCCGTTTTTATATAAACCTTCACGTTGGTAGGATGTGGTTCCGAAATTACCTGACAAGTAAAAATCTAAATTATCATAAGCAAATTGAGCTTGAGCAAAAGCATCAATTACGCTGGCATCAATTACATAATTGTAAGAGAACTTTTCACCCTCTTTAACTTTTCTGTCTAGATTATTTAAATCATTGTGTTCAAAACCATTTGTTGAATACTTGTCTTTATCAGAGAAATATTTTGCACCTAGTAAATCCATCATACTTGCATAATTTTCTGAATTTATTTTTTTATAATGTATCGAACCATTAATAGTTACCATATCATTTATCTGTGTGTTTATAACAGAATTAATTGCCATAACTTTGTCTTCATTCACATCTTCGTATTGATAAAAAGCAGCATCATCGCCATAGGTTTGATTTCCTATGTACAAGTCATCCCAACGCAATTGCGATTCTGGAGTTTTATTCAAAAATGCTTGTGTAATGTCATTTACTTTTGCAAAATTTTCTTTTCCAGGAATGAGACTATAACTTGGCATACTTTGGTAGTATGTCGGATCAGGATTAACTCCTAAATAACCCAATCTACTATTGCCAATTGTTCCTATTTGGTATAAAAGATTGGTGTTTACCGTTGTTTTATCATTTACATCCCAATAATGACCTAGCATAAAAGTAGGTTCTTTAATCTCTTTCATACGAGCATTTCGTTTATCATCTCCTTGATAACCCCAATAGGCATTGTATTTTAATCCGCCTAAATCATATGCTTCTTGTGTGTTTGGTGAGTTTTTTCCTCTGCGATTAGGTGTGTAAAAAGCAGTAAAGTTTAAACTGTGATTGTCGTTTAATTTCTTTTCAACAGCAATAAAACCACCCCAAGCGTTGTATGAAGTACCATCGGTATAACCTTCTTGAGCAAATCGTCTTGACCCAAGAACTGTTAAAGCCCAACCGTTATCTAATAAACCAGTACTGTAAGATGCCATAGCACGACCGTCGTAATTAGAGTTGGTAAAAGCATAAGATACTTTTCCACCTTCACGGTAATTAGAAGCTCTTGTGATAAAATCAGTTGTTCCTAAAACACCTCCAAAAGCACTTTCTGAAGCTGCTAAACCATTAGTAAATACTTGGTTTCTAAGTACATCGTTTAAACCTCCCCAATCACTCCATTGTGGGCGACCGTTAGAAATTTTGTTCATTGGCATTCCGTTAAAAGAAACTTGACCGTAACTAGAGTCATAACCTCTTTCTTTAAACCAAACTTGACCGAAATTGAAAGCAACGGCTCTTTGGTAGGTGTCTTTTGAGGATTGTAAAATACCTGCAACGTTGTCTGCTCCACCTGCTTCATCATCTGATAAATCATCATCTGATAATGAAATAATTGAGTCATCCAAAGTTTGGTTTACATCTACAAACATGATAATATCTCCTAAATCTGTCATACTATTGTTTACAGATACAGGAAAGTATTGTGTTTCAAACCCTATTTTTTTAAAGACAATTATTTGGTCTCCTTTGGGCACATTGTTAAGGGTGAAAGTTCCATCAACTGCTGAATTTTGAGAAATGTCAGTTCCTTGAACAGAGATTGTACAATCTGTTATAGGGCTTGTAGAATCTGAGTCGAGAACTTTTCCTTTGATTACATTTAAGGATTGTGCATAGGACGTAAATCCGATGAACATTCCAAAAATAATATAGAGAATTTTCTTCATTGATTTTCTATAGTTTTCTGATTAATAAAAAGTTAAATTTAAAATACCTGCAAAGATACTACATTGTCTTTAGTTGTAAAGAGGTTTGAGTGTTAAATACTCTATTTTACACACATAATTAGTAATAACCTGAGTTCGACCTAAGCTTTGTTTACAGTTTGAACGAATTTTTAATCAATTCGAAGTTATATTTTT
>DQTL01000117.1 GCA_015662775.1 Lutibacter sp. | reverse complement strand
TATTCCTTAAAATTTATTCTTCAAATCTCACCTTTTCTTTGCATTCTGTATAGTAAAGCTTAGGTCGAACTCAGGTTAATAGAAAAGCTTAGTTCTTAATCTTTAAACTTCATTAGTTTACCATTTAAATAGGTGTTTTCAATCAAGTTGTTTCCAAATGAATAAGGGATAAAAGTATAAGAAGGAATTTCTTTAGTAATATTAAAACTAGCTTTTTTACCAATCGTGATGCTGCCATGAGTTTGCTGAATATCCATCGCATAGGCTCCATTAATAGTTGCTGCGTTAATTGCTTCTTCTGGTGTCATTTTCATTTTAATACAAGCGGTTGAAACAACAAAATTCATATTTCCACTAGGAGTAGAGCCAGGATTGTAATCAGAAGCAAGAGCCAAAGGTAAATTTGCATCAATAATTTTTCGAGCAGGAGTATAGGGTATTCCTAAAAAAAAGGAACAGGAAGGAAGAGCAACAGGCATGGTTGAGTGATTCTTTAAGGCTTCAATATCTTCATTTGTAATGACTTCTAAATGATCTACACTTAGTGATTCGTTTTTAACTCCAATTTTTACACCGCCTATACTATTAAATTGATTGACATGAATTTTAGGTATCAGCCCATAGCTTTTTGCAGCTTGTAAAATTCTGTCGGTTTGCTTAACTGTAAAATATCCTTTTTCGCAAAAAACATCAACAAAATCAGCTAATTTTTCTTTAGCTATTTTTGGTAACATTTCATTTATTATTAAATCGATATAGGCTTTTTTATCATTTTGGTATTTTAATGGAAATGCATGAGCTCCTAAAAAAGTAGCTTTAATTTTAATCGGAAAGTTTAGTTGTAATTTTTTAATTACTCGAAGCATTTTAACTTCGGTATCAACTGTCAATCCGTAACCTGATTTTATTTCAACAGCACCAGTACCAAATTCAATTATTTCTTCTATTCTTTTACTTGCTTGATTGTATAATTCATCTTCGGTTGTCTCCCGAAGTTTTTTTGCAGAGTTAAGAATGCCACCACCTTTTTTTGCAATTTCTTCGTATGATAATCCTTTAATTTTATCTGAAAACTCACCTTCACGATTTCCTGCATAAACTATATGTGTATGACTGTCGCACCAAGTTGGTACTATCATTTTACCTTGGCAATCAATTAATTCATCAACTTCGTTTTTAGATAAAGTACTCATTTTTCCAAAGTCTAGAATCAAATCATTTTCGATTAATAAAAAGGCATTTTTTATTGTAGGAAGTATACCCATTTCAGCACCTGAGACTTTAGAAATCGAAGCATCACGAATCTGAATTAGTTCCTTAATATTGATAAATAGCTTTTTCATTTATAGTAGTTTTATTCTTTTAATTACTTCTTCTCCAAGGGCTTCATTAAGAATTTTTATAATCTTTTCTTTACCATAACTCAATTCTTCTCTTAAAACTGCGGAGTTTAAATAAACAAAAAGCAGCTCTCCTTTTAAAACGACCTTATTTGTGTATGACACGACACCTTTTCCCATTTGCTCTTTCCACACGTCTTCAATTTTAACCTGTCTTAAGCCTTTAGAAAGATTATTCTCCTTAATAAAAAGATTAATTAATTCTTCTATAGAATTGGTTTCATTATGTCGAATATTTTTACGCATTAGAGTTTGAATATTTTATACGATTGATTGGTGTTTTGAACTACTTTTTCAGTTCGTTCAAAATGAGTGTCACTAATAAATATTTGACCAAAATGTTCTTTGTGAACCATATCAATAAGTTTAATAACGCGATCATCATCTAATTTATCAAAGATATCATCTAATAAAAGAATTGGCGTTCTTTTCGACAGTTCTTTGATTAGATCAAATTGGGCTAATTTTAATGCGATTAAAAAAGATTTTTGTTGCCCTTGACTTCCAAATTTCTTTATTGGGTATGTGTCTATAAAAAAAGAAATATCATCGCGATGTATGCCTTTGCTAGTGTATTGTAACACGCGATCTCTTTCTGCGTTTTGAACTAATAAATCTTCTAAACTTTCTTCTTGTAAATGTGACTTGTATTGTATATTAGTATTTTCTTTTAGATTAGAAATATCAGAATAGTGTTTATTAAATATGGGTTTTAATTTATTTATAAAATCCAACCTTTTTTCAAATATTGGTTTAGAATAAAAACTTAATTGCTTGTCGTAAACAGCTAATGAATCGGCATTAAAAGTTCTGTTTTTAGCAAAATATTTCAGCAATGCATTTCTTTGAGCTAGTACTTTTGTGTAACTTATTAGGTCTTGTAAATAGCCTTTATCTGACTGAGAAATAACATGATCCATAAATCTTCGACGAGTTTCACTTCCTTCAATAATCAAGTCTCTATCAGCTGGAGAGATAATTACAATAGGAATGTTGCCAATATGTTCTGAAAAACGTTCAAAAATTTTCCCATTTCTTTTAATTATTTTTTTCTTTCCTCTTTTGTAACTACAAACAATGCTTTCTTGTTTTTCATCTGAAATGAATTTTCCATCAATAACGAAAAATTCTTCACCATGTTTTATATTCTGTACAGTAACTGGGTTAAAGTAGCTTTTGGTTTGAGAAAGATGGTAGATAGCATCTAATACATTAGTCTTTCCAACGCCATTGTTTCCTACTAGACAATTGATTTTAGCATCAAAATTAAAATATTCTGATGCAAAATTCTTGTAGTTTATCAGTTGAATAGTTTCTAAATACATTATAAAAAATTGCTAGAACAAAGATAGTAATTTTGCATAAAAAGCAAGCCCAATACTTTCCTGATCTCTTTTGGGAAAAGTGATTATTTTGTTAAAATAAGATCTACTCTGCGGTTGTATAAGCTAAACTTAATATTATTAAATGAAGGATTAATTTCCCCAAAACCTTTTGTAGATATTCTTTCGGCTTCAACACCTCTTGAAATTAGAGTTTCTTTAACGGCATTAACTCTTTTTTCTGATAAGGATTGGTTATAGGTATTGCCACCTCTAACATCAGCATGTCCTTCTAAAACTAACATGAAATCTGGGTTTTGTGCTAAAACTAAAACTGTTTTTCTTAGCATTTGATCAAATTCTTTTTTGATAACGAATGAATTTATATCAAAGAAAATAGGCTCAAAAGAAATAACTGTAGTAGAAGAATCACTTGAACTCGTTACGTCAGGACAACCCATGTTGGTTTTAGCTCCGGCTACATTTGGGCATAAATCTAAATCATCTTCTATTCCATCACCATCAATATCTTTTGGGCAACCCTCTTTAGTCTTAGCGTGTCTTAAAGGACATTTGTCTTTGTGATCCGGTACACCATCTTTATCTGTGTCAATGGTAACACCATTTCCATAAACGAAAGCTCCTTTTTCTGTGTTGGGTTCTTTGTCAAATTGGTCTATAACTCCGTCGTTATCACTGTCTAATAATATAAATTTTGGTTCTTTTATACTGTCTTTTATTTGAATTGGTTCATCAATCCAAATATAATTATTGTTTTTTGGAGGGTTTAGTTTGAAAACAATACCTAGACTCGTATTAAAGAAAAAATCTAAATCTTTTTTATTACTTCTGGCTCCATCAATATTATCATCTTCATCTACGTTGAAATCTTGTCTTAATTCTATATCAATATTAGTACTCAATTTATATTTTAAACTGGTTGCAGCTGTAAAATAGATCGAATTAAAATGACCATCAGAGCTAGTGGAATTAGTATCAACATCAGCTAATGGAAGATCTGTAGCTATGTTATATAGTATAGGGTCGTATTGATGCCATCCAATACCTGCATAGGTAGCAAAATTCCATTTTCTTGCTTTAGTAGAAAAAGGATTGGCTCTCAATGAACTTAGATTTAATATGGTATTGAGTTCAACGCTAAATGCGGTAGATTCAAAACGTAATTGATTGAGAGTTAAACCACTAAATGATTCGGGATATTTACTTAATTCAAAAGCACCACCACTCATTTTGGTATAACGACCTTTTAATTCAAACCCAAAAGCTGGAGTAAACATTTTATCAATATATGCATAACTTCCTAAGTTGATTATGTTATTTTTAACGGCATCTAATTTAAATCCTGTTCGTAAATCACCATGTGTGATTGAGTTGCTGATTCCTGCACCAACTGACCAAGAACCAACTCCTTTGTTTTGCCCAAAGGAACTTATGAAAACAAATAACAATATAATTAAAAATACATTTTTCATAAAGAAAATATTTAGGTGTGATTAAATTCAGTTCAAAGATAGGGACTTTCTAATAATATTTGTAAAAACGATTTCTTGTTTTTATTGGTAATAGATTACTAATTATTTCAGAAAATAATGTACTTTTGCATTTGTTAAAAATCTAATGTAATGGCAGTATATAAAAAGAAGGACAAAATAGCGAAGCAACTATTAAAAGATAAGGCTAGTGTTGATACAAGTGCAGCAGAAAATGTTTTTGAAGGTTTAGATTCAAATGCAAATAAAGCTGAGGAATGGATTCTTAAAAACCAAAAGATATTACTATCTATTTTAGGAGTTCTAGTAATTGGTGCAATAGTTTATATGGCCTATATGCGTTTTGTACAAGAACCAGCAGAATTAAAAGCAGCTAATGAATTAGCATACCCAAGAGCTTATTTTGATCAAGCTCAAACAAATGTAGTGGCAGCAGATTCGCTTTATACACTTGCACTAAACGGAGCAGATGGTAAATATGGTCTTATAGAAATTACAGATAAGTATTCAAATACTAAAGCTGGTAATTTAGCAAAGTATTATGCAGGTATCTCTTATCTAAAATCAAAAGATTATAAAAAAGGCATTGAGTATCTTAGTGATTATTCCTCTAATGATATGATGACAAATGCAGTTGCAAAAGGTGCAATTGGTGATGCATTTGCGAATTTAGAACAATTAGAAGAAGCCCTTGACTATTATATTAAAGCTGCTTCATCAAAGCCTAATAATTTTACAACTCCTATATTTTTAGACAAAGCAGCTGCTACAGCTCTTTCTTTAGGGAAATATAGTAAAGCAGAAGAATTGTATACACGCATACAATCAGAGTTTTCAAAAACGGAACAAGCAAAAGATATTGAAGGAAAAATCAACCAAGCAAAATATGCTAAATAGATTTTTTCACAAAAAATAATTTAAAAAGACCTTCTGAAAAGAGGGTCTTTTTTTTGTGGGATAAAATGATTTTATAAATGGTGTAAACAGCGTCTGTAACTGGATAAAGATTTGTTTTAATGGATTAGTGGTTCAATTCAAGCCGTTTTTTTCCAATCTTGTTTGTCATAAGGACAATACTCTTCAACGTCTTTCATACTTTAGTTTATGCTGCTTTTTTAATAAATTTTATCGAATGTTAGGTAAATTTCGGTAAAATATTTGACAAAGTTAAGTCGCTTGTTCAATGAACCTTAAAAAAGTTTACTACTAAGCCTAAAGTTTACTCTTTAAAACTGCTATTTCATCACGTAATCTTGCGGCATCAATAAAATCTAGAGCTTTTGCAGCAAATTCCATTTGTTTGCGTTTTTCACGAATACGTTTATTGAGTTCAGGTTTGCTTAGGTAATTTAACTCTTCTTCTGCAGCTACATTTGCTAAAGGATCATAATGAAAAGAAGAAACTTGACTTTTTGTCAAGTCATTTTCAATATTCTTTTTAATTTGTTTGGGTGTAATCTTGTTTTTTGTGTTGTAGGCAATTTGTTTTTCTCTTCGGTAATCAGTATCGTCCATGGTCAACTGCATGCTTTTTGTGATTTTATCAGCGTACATAATGGCTTCTCCATTTATATGTCTTGCGGCTCTACCAATTGTTTGTGTTAAAGAACGGTGACTTCGTAAAAATCCTTCTTTATCAGCATCTAAGATAGCAACTAAAGAAACTTCTGGTAAATCTAAGCCTTCTCTAAGAAGATTGACTCCAACCAATACATCAAATAAACCTTTTCGTAAATCATGCATTATTTCCACTCTTTCTAAAGTGTCAACATCTGAGTGAATATAGCGACTTCTCACCTGAATTCTTGTTAGATATTTGGTTAACTCTTCAGCCATTCTTTTGGTTAAAGTAGTGACTAGAATTCTTTCATCTAAATCAATTCTTTTTTGAATTTCTTCCAATAAATCATCTATTTGATTAAGACTTGGTCGTACTTCAATTACAGGATCTAACAGACCAGTTGGTCGTATTAATTGTTCTACAAATACACCTTCGGTCTTCTCCAATTCATAATCAGCAGGTGTTGCACTTACATAAATTACTTGGTTTTGTAATTCTTCAAATTCACTAAACATCAAGGGACGATTGTCCATAGCGGCAGGCAAACGAAAACCGTATTCAACTAAATTCTCTTTTCTTGAACGATCACCACCGTACATGGCACGAACTTGCGGTAAAGTAACATGACTTTCATCAATCAACATTAAATAGTCGTCTGGGAAATAATCTAAAAGACAAAAAGGACGTGTTCCAGGGGAACGACCGTCTAAGTATCTTGAGTAGTTTTCAATACCACTACAATAGCCTAATTCTCTAATCATTTCTAAATCAAATTCGGTGCGTTCTTTTAAACGTTTTGCTTCTAAATGTTTGCCAATATCTTTATAGTAATCATATTGCAACATCAAATCATCTTGTATTAGGTGAATGGCATTTTGTAATGCATCTGGTGAAGTAACAAATAGATTCGCTGGGTAAATTCGCAGCTGTTGAAAACTTTCAATTTGCGAATTATTATTAATGTCGAAACTTTCAATCTCTTCAATTTCATCACCAAAGAAATGAATACGAAAAGCATTATCTCCATACGACGGATAAACAGTTACGGTGTCTCCTTTCACTTGAAAAGAACCACTTCTTAGTTCGGTTTCTGTCCTTGAATATAAACTTGTAACTAAAAGGTGTAAAAATTTAGTTAATGGAATTAATTGTCCAACTTCTATTGGAATTACATTCTTTTTAAACTCTACAGGATTTCCAATTCCGTATAAACAAGAAACCGAGGCAACAACCAAAACATCGCGTCTTCCTGAAAGTAGGGAAGAGGTAGTGCTGATTCGTAATTTTTCAATTTCTTCGTTGATTGATAAATCTTTTTCTATATAAGTACCTGTTGCTGGTAAAAAAGCTTCGGGTTGGTAATAATCGTAATAAGATACAAAATACTCAATTGCATTCTCAGGAAAGAAGTGTTTAAACTCTTGATATAATTGAGCTGCTAAAGTTTTATTATGGGCTAGAACCAAGGTTGGTTTTTGAACTTTTTCAACAACATTGGCGACAGTAAAAGTCTTTCCAGAACCTGTAACTCCATGGAGAACTTGGTATTTGTCACCTTCATTAATTGCTTTCACCAGTTGTTTGATGGCTTGTGGTTGATCACCTGTTGGAGAAAATTCTGATTCTAGTTTAAACTGCATTAGGCAAACATACAAAATAAAGACTATTCATTTGAAACTTATTCTTTCAAAAAAACCAAAAATTGTATCTTTGCATTTCTAAAAAACTACAATGAATACTAAGTCAAATGTTGCTTTTTACACACTAGGTTGTAAACTGAATTTTTCGGAAACATCAACCATAGCTAGAGGCTTTCAAACCAAAGGTTATACTCGTGTTGAATTTGAAGAAGTTGCCGATATATACGTAATAAACACCTGTTCGGTAACGGATAATGCCGACAAACGTTTTAAGACTATTGTAAAATCTGCTTATAAAAATAATCCAAATGCTTTTATCATTGCAATCGGTTGTTATGCTCAGTTAAAACCAGAGGAAATTTCTAAAATTGACAATGTAGATTTGGTGCTTGGGGCTCAAGAAAAGTTTAAAATTACAGATTATATCAATTCACTGCAAAAGAAAGAAGTAGCGGATGTTCATTCTTGTGAAATAGAAGAAGTGAATAGTTTTGAAAGTGCTTTTTCGTATGGAGACCGCACAAGAGCTTTTCTTAAAATACAAGATGGATGTGATTATAAATGTACGTATTGTACCATACCTTTAGCTCGTGGGATTTCAAGAAGTGATACCTTAAATAAGGTTCTAGATAATGCATCTAAAATAGCAGAAAAAGGAATTAAGGAGATTGTATTGACAGGTGTAAATATTGGTGATTATGGAAAAGGAGAATTAGGTGATAAAGCACACGAACACACTTTCTATGATTTGGTTAAAGCCTTAGATAAAGTGGAAGGAGTAGAAAGAATTCGTATTTCATCAATTGAGCCTAATTTGCTTAAAAACAAAACTATAGATTATGTAGCAAATTCTGAAAGGTTTGTGCCACATTTTCATATTCCTTTACAAAGTGGAAGTAATGAATTGTTGGAAAAGATGAAAAGGCGTTATAAACGAGAATTGTATGCCGATAGAGTCAACAAGATAAAAAAAGAAATTCCGGATGCCTGTATTGGTGTAGATGTAATCATCGGTTTTCCTGGAGAAACGGATGAGTTGTTTTTAGAAACCTATAACTTTGTCAATGAATTAGATATTTCATATTTACATGTATTTACTTATTCTGAACGACCAAACACTGAGGCAATTACGATGAAAGGTGTTGTTCCTAAAAATAGGAGAACAAAAAGAAGTAAAATGTTACGAGGTTTATCTGTAAAAAAACGACGTGCATTTTATGAAAATCAAATTGGAAAAGAGAAAACAGTTCTTTTTGAAGGAGAAAACAAAGATGGTTTTATGTATGGGTTTACTGAAAACTACGTAAAAGTGAAAACATCGTTTGACCAAAAGCTAGTGAACACATTACACACAATAGTTTTAACAAAAATTGATGAAGACGGAATTGTTTTGTTCGATTGGAAAACTTAACTTTGTAGCATGCAAGAGAAAACACACATTTACTTCGTACCAGGTTTAGCAGCTAATTCTTCCATATTTGATTTAATAAAATTGCCAGAAGAGCAATATGAATTGCATTATATCGAGTGGCTTGTGCCTGAAAGTGAAAGTGAAACCATTGAAGACTATGCTATTAGAATGAGTGAATTTGTAAAGCACGAAAATAGTATTTTAATTGGCGTATCTTTCGGAGGTGTGATGGTGCAAGAGATGAAAAAAATATGTAATCCAAAAAAAATTGTACTTATTTCCAGTATCAAAAATAAAAATGAGATGCCTTCAAGAATGCATTTTGCTCAAAAGACCAATGCACATAAGATATTGCCCATGAAAGCATTTTCTAATTTAGAAAAATATGAAAAATTTGCCTTTGGGAAAATGTTAAAAGGACGTGTAAAACTCTATAAAAAGTATTTGAGTATGCGTGATGAATTGTATTTGCCTTGGGCAATTGATACCATTGTCAATTGGAAAGAAGAAAAAGCAGATCCTGATATTTTACACATTCACGGCACAAAAGATGCTATTTTCCCTATTGGGAATATAGGAGAATGTATTAAAATAGAAGGTGGCACGCATATTATGGTGCTTACCAGAGCTAGAGAAATCAATAAAATCCTACAAGAAAAATTATAAATTACATGCAAGTAGAAAATACACCTATAAAAGATTTATTGATACTGATACCCAAAGTGTTTAAAGATGATAGAGGTTACTTTATGGAGTCTTATAATCATAAAAAATGGGATGATTTATTAAAAACAAATTTTGTTCAAGACAATGAATCTTTGTCAGAAAAAGGCGTGTTACGTGGTTTACATTTTCAAAAGCCTCCTTATTCACAAGCAAAGTTGGTAAGAGTGGTAAAAGGCAGCGTTTTAGATATTGCCGTTGATTTACGAAAATCTTCACCTACTTATGGTGAGCATTTTAAAATAATTCTTACTGCAGAAAATAAAAAGCAATTTTACATTCCAGAAGGTTTTGCACATGGGTTTTTATGTTTAGAAGACAATACGATATTCTCTTATAAATGTTCACAGTATTACCATTCAGAATCGGAAGCTATTATCCAATGGAATGATGCTAGTCTAGGAATAGATTGGGAAATTATTAACCCATTAGTTTCTGAAAGAGATGCTAAAGCTTCTTCTTTTAGTGCTTTTGAAACACCATTTAAATAAAAACAAACAATTGTTATGCAAACTATACATAAAATTTTAGTCAGTATTAGTGTGATTATTATCGCAGGTTTTTTTATTAATGCAATAAATAAAGAGCATCCTAATAACGAAGAAAAAGTCAAACAAAATAATAGTAATAATACGAGCCATTTATACGAAATAAAGGCACTAAAAATGCCTGCCGCTCTTTTTTTTGCTAATGAAGATGCTCCACTTCAAGACCCTGACGTCTATGAAAGGATAGACCGTGAATTACATGTCAATACCTATTGGCAATCCAATGGGTTGTTGATGTTCAAGAGATCACATAAGTTTTTTCCAACTATAGAAACTATTTTAGCTGAGAATGGAATTCCTGATGATTTTAAGTATTTAGCTTTAATCGAAAGTGGTTTGCGAAATGTTACTTCTCCAGCTGGTGCAAAAGGTTTTTGGCAAATAATGAAAGCTACTGGGCGAGAATATGGGCTAGAAGTAAATGATAATGTAGACGAACGTTATCATTTAGAAAAAGCAACGCAAGTAGCTTGTGATTATTTAAATAGTTCAAAAAAAAAATTAGGAAATTGGACTTTAGCAGCCGCAGCTTACAATGCAGGAAATAGACGTGTTTCTGAAAGTATGAAAAAACAAAATTCTAATAATTATTATGACCTTTTATTAAATGATGAAACGGCTAGATATTTACCACGTATTTTAGCAGTTAAAGAAATTATAACGCATCCACAAGATTATGGTTTTGTCTTTGATAATGAAGATTTATATAAAGAAGAACTAACCTACGAAGTAAAAGTTGATACAGCGATTACTAATATTACTAGGTTTGCAAAGAATTATGGGATGACCTATAAAGAGTTTAAACGTTTTAACCCGTGGCTCAGAGAAGGACATCTTAACAATAAATCAAGAAAAGAATACTTTATCAAAATTAAGAGCTAATCGTTAAATACTTTTTATCAAATAATGTATTTTTGCGTCACTAAATAAGATTATAAAAAATGATTTTACCAGTTATAGCATATGGAGATCCTGTTCTATGTAAAGTAGGAGTAGATATTGATAAAGATTATCCTAATTTAAAGGAGTTAATTGTTAATATGCGTGAAACTATGATAAAATCTTCTGGGGTAGGTTTAGCAGCTCCGCAGATAGGAAAAGCCATACGTTTGTTTCTAATTGATACAGCTCCTTTTGCTGAGAATGATGAACTTTCGGAAGAAGAGAAAAAAGAGTTGTTAGGTTTTAATCGTGTTTTTATCAATGCTAAGATTAAAAAAGAAGAAGGTGAACCTTGGACTTTTAATGAAGGATGCTTAAGTGTGCCAGGTGTAAATGAAGATGTGGTAAGAAAGCCAATTGTCACCATAGAATATGTCGATGAAAATTTCAAGAAACACACCGAAACCTTAACAGGACTACAAGCCAGAGTCGTACAGCACGAGTACGATCATATAGAAGGAATCGTTTTTACAGAGAGACTTTCTTCTTTTAAAAAACGTTTAATTAAAAGAAAATTAGTTAATATATCTAAAGGGAATGTCGATGTAAACTATCGTATGAAATTTCCTAAGAGAAAGTAGAAGACACAAGGAATTTATTGTGTCAAAATATTGATGCTACAAAATGTTCAGAAAAGCAACATATATTTCTTTACATACCAAATCTGCTATTTTTTATCAAAAAATCGGATTTAAATATCACTTTACTGATACTTTTTTTACAGGAATAGTAAGATTCTTATAAAGCAGATTTTGTGGAATGGAGTATTGCTTATAGAATTAAGTGGAAATAAAAAAATCTATTAATTTTCTACCCACCAACTCGTTTTACTTTATAACCTTCTTTATGTAGAATTGTAATGATTTTATCTCGTATTTTTCCTTGAATAATTATTTCACCATCTTTTACACTGCCGCCAACGCCACATTTTCTTTTAAGTAGTTTCCCTAGCTCTTTTAATTCACTATCTGTACCCTCAAATCCTTTGATCACAGTTACAGTTTTTCCACCTCTTCCTTTGTTAGAAAAATGAGCTTCCAAAAGTTGCTCTTCGGGTTTTAAAGAAAGGTTTTCAGAATCATTGTAAGAAGAAAAGTCTTCACTGTCATTGGTTGAAAATACAAATCCGCCTAAATCATTCAAGTTATTTAATTTCTTTTTACTCATAATAAGTTTTTATCTTTTAGACGTTTAATCTTTTTCATTTTTTTGTATTGTAAAATGCTACCCCAAATAAATAAGATGATAAAAGCACCCAATAATGCAATAGAACACCAATCGCATTTTTCTTTTACTTTAACAGAAAAAATTAATGCAGCTATTCCAACTATAAACAATTGCGAAGGTTTTGATTGGGTCATTATTTCTTGTTTTCTTTAATCTTATTCCAAATAAAAAGTAAGGCAGCATACATTTCAAATAGCATACCTAATAATATAATGATATTGGCTTGACTCCAATTAAAATAGTGTCCGATTAAGCCTACGGTAACCAATAAGATACCAAATGAGAATGTAGATTTTATTGTATTGTTCATATAAAACGTATAAGAGAATGCTTACAGCAATTTATTCATTAGTATGTATTATTCATTTTAGCCACTAAGCACTAATTTTTTTATTGAAAATGTTTTTTTGTAATTTAATATTTGATTGTTGTTATTTGTGAAAATTCACTCTTTTGCCATATCCCAAATAAAGAAAATAATAGCTAAGCCAAATGAAATACCTGCTAATATAAAAACATATTTCATATAAGGCCAATTTACAAAATCACCAACTGCACCAACCATTACCGATTGCATACCAATTGCTAGAGCTATTTTTACTTTTTTAGTCATTTAGTTTTGTTTTATAATCTTTTTTGACAACGGTATTAAATAAGAAATGGTATAATTAAAACCTACTGCATTATTATTTAATAAAACACTTCCAAAACCTGGAATATATAAGTTATCAAAGCCTTCTGGTTTTTTATCACCTAGTAATTTTTTAAAATGGACTCCAACACTTAAATATAAATTCGGTAAAGTTTCTACTTTTAAACCAAAATGTAAAGCTGCCCAATGAGCTGTTAGACCGTCAAATGTTGTATTAGGATTTGCAAAATATTCTCCAAAATAGTTGTCGAAATCAAGTGCGGAATAAGAGATTAATTCTTGTTGAAAACTACTGAAACCATAACGCATACCTACATAAACTTCATTATTCATGCCTTTTAGGTTTTCGTATGCATTGTAGTTAAAACCTAATTTGGTGTAGCTTCCTTTGCTGTGAATATGAATGTAATCTTCTTCCGTAGGTTCTGATTCATAGCCAAAATCAGCTGCTAAATACCAATTATTCTTTAGCCTAATATCCGTAGTGACTTCAAGCCCAATATCTTGTTTTTGAATTAGTTGTGTGATAGGGCGGCTCAAATCAACTCCAACACGAATACTATTAATCAATCTAGGTTTAAGGCTGTCTTTTTCTGCTATTTGTAAACTATCTTTTTGTGACCAAGACAGATTTATGAATAGCAAAAAAACAAAACTAATGATATATTTGAATATGTACCGTTTGTTCATTTTCAATATTTTGTGTTTTAATCTCAAAATCATGTACCCAATTTTGGGTGAGTTCTGTTTCATTTAATAAGGTGAAATTCATTTTATAGCCACATGAACGTGATACAAATACGTCTTTTCTATCGTAGTGAATTTGAAAAGTATCTAAAATCGAATTTGAAACAAAATTATAATGTACCACATCATTATTCATATCTAACGGAATAGCAATGCTATCTGTTTTTGTTTTATTGTAAAAATTTTCTTTGTTATCAGCCCAAACAGTTAAAGTGTCTACCTCTTTTCTGGTTTCAATATCTGAAGCATCATGAAAAGTAAGAATCAATTTGGGTGTTAAAATCTCTTTTGTGCAAATATCATCTACTTCACAACTTCCTGTGAAGAATAGAATAATTACAACTATGAAAAATGTAAAACCTTTTGACATTTTCTAATTATTTAATCTCTTAATTCTAATAAAACAACATTTTCTACATGATGTGTTTGTGGAAACATATCTACAGCTTGTGTTTTAATAATTTTATAAGTTTCATCCATCAAAGCTAAATCTCTTGCTTGTGTAGCGGAGTTGCAACTCACATAAACGATTCTTTTAGGAGCAATTTTTAGTATTTGTTCCACTACTTTTTTATGCATTCCTATTCTTGGAGGATCCGTAATTATTACATCGGGTTTCCCGTGTAAAGATAAAAAATCATCTGTAAATACTTTTGCCATATCACCAACATAAAATTCTACATTACTGATATTATTGTTTTTTGCATTGATTTTTGCATCTACAATTGCTTCTGGAACGGATTCAATACCAATTACTTTTTTTGCGTTTTTTGAAACAAATTGAGCGATAGTTCCAGTACCTGTATATAAATCATACACGAGTTCGTCACCTTTCAAATCAGCAAAATTCCTTGCTATTTTATATAATTCGTAGGCTTGAAGCGAATTTGTTTGGTAAAATGATTTGGCGTTTATCTTAAATTTCAAGCCTTCCATTTCTTCAACAATATGGTCTTTTCCTTTGTAAAGAATTACATCTTGATCGTAAATGGTGTCATTTGCTTTTCCATTTATCACATATTGTAAAGAAGTGATTTCAGGAAATTTATCAGCAATGGCTTTGAGTAGCTTTTCTTTATTTTCGGTATGCTCTTCAAAAAGTTGTAAAACAATCATGAGTTCACCAATTGAAGTATTCCGTATCATTAAAGTCCGTAAAAAACCTTCTTGTGATCGTGGATCAAAAAAAGGTATTTGATGAGAAATGGCAAAGTTTTTAATATAATTACGAATTGAATTAGAAGGTTCTTCTTGCAAATGGCATTCATCAATATCTAAAATCTTATCCCACATACCAGAGATATGAAAACCACAGGCAGGAAAAGCATCAATTTTTTCATCTGATTTTATTTCTTCCCAAGTCAACCAACGTTTTGATGCAAATGAAAACTCCATTTTGTTTCGGTAATTATAAATTTCTTTACAACCGAGAATAGGTGTTATTTCAGGTAATTCTAAATGACCAATACGGATTAGGTTTTGGGTCACTTCATTTTCTTTAAAAGCCAACTGATGTTCATACGCCATATTTTGCCACTTGCATCCACCACAATACTCAAAATGTTTACAGACAGGTTCTGTTCGTTTGTCAGAATATTTAATGTACTCAATGACTTTGGCTTCGTAATATCCTTTACGTTGTTTTCCCGTTTTCACGTTTACTATATCACCAGGTACGGCATCAGTTAAAAATATGACTTTTCCATCGGGTGCTTTTGCAATAGCTTTGCCTTTTGCACCTGCGTCTATAACTTCGATATTTTCAAATATCTTCGGATTTCTTCTACGTCTTCCCATATAGGTCAAAAATAAAAAAAGCATCTACCATAGGCGGATGCTTTTCAATAAAGTTGTGTTAAACTAGTGTATTATACTAGGTCTTATTCAAAAGATCTAATGTAAGTTGTCAAGGCAGCTAAATCATCACCAGACATTTTTTGTGTAATAGAAAGGTTTACTTTCATTACAGCAAATTGTGCAGGATCGATAATTGCATCAGCATTACCTTTTAAGAATTTAGTCATGTTACCACCTTTTTCTTTGTATCCTTTAGCTACTTCTTCGTAAGAAGGTCCAACAGATTTTGTGTGTTCTTGATGACAAGCTAAACAACCATTCATCAAAGCTAATTTTTTTCCTTTTTTGATTTGCTCTGCATCACCAGTTACAGCATCCACAGCTTTATCAGCAACATCTTTTACAGCGTCACCAGTTGCTTCGGCAGCATCTTTTACAGCATCACCTGTAGCTTTAGCAGCATCTTTAGTTGTTTCAACAGCGTCTTTGGCTGTTTTTTTAGCGTCATCACAAGACGTAAATGTTACGGACATTCCCATAACAAATAATACTAGTACAAATAATTTTTTCATAATTGTTGGGTTATTATAGTGTTAATTAATTAATTGGTTGCAAATATACTAAATTGTGTGAATAATTCCGTCTTAGAAGATAAGAAATAAATTAACTTTTTTTTCTCTAAAGCAGCTAATTAAGTGATTATATTCTAGAAAAATAGTAGTAATTTGCCACGATTTTAAAATCATACATTTAGCGATTAACCAAAACTCAACATTTATTAAAACTTAAAGACATGATGAATTCAGAACAAATTATTGCTGTAGAAAGCCAATATGGGGCTCACAATTACCATCCGCTACCTGTAGTGCTAGCAAAAGGAGAAGGTGTTTATGTTTGGGATGTAGAAGGTAAAAAATATTTTGACTTTTTATCTGCTTATTCCGCAGTAAATCAAGGACATTGCCACCCAAGAATTATTGGAGCTTTAACCGAACAAGCTCAAAAACTGACTTTGACCTCACGTGCTTTTTATAATGATATGTTAGGGAAGCAAGAAAAGTACATGTCTGAATTATTTGGTTTTGATAAATTATTACCGATGAATACAGGTGCAGAAGCCGTAGAAACAGCGATCAAACTAACAAGAAAGTGGGCATACGAAAAGAAAGGAATTCCAGAAGAAAAAGCCAATATTATTGTTTGTGATGGAAACTTCCATGGTCGTACTACGACTATTATTTCTTTTTCAAATGATCCCGAAGCCAGAGATAATTTTGGTCCTTATACACCAGGATTCATTAAAATAGAATACAATAATTTAAAAACTTTAGAAAATGCGTTAGAAAACACAGATAATGTTGCAGGTTTCCTAGTCGAACCCATACAAGGAGAAGCTGGTGTTTATGTGCCAGATGAAGGTTATTTATCTAAAGCAAAAGCACTTTGTGAAAAACACAACGTATTGTTTATTGCTGATGAAGTACAAACAGGAATTGCACGAACAGGAAAGCTTTTGGCAGTAGATCATGAAGATGTAAAACCAGATATATTAATCATGGGAAAAGCCTTATCAGGTGGTGTATATCCTATTTCTGGTGTGATGGCAAATGATGAGATTATGAATGTCATTATGCCAGGACAACACGGTTCTACTTTTGGAGGAAATCCATTAGCAGCAGCAGTTGTTATGGCTGCTTTAGATGTCATTCAAGATGAAAATCTAGCTGACAATGCAGAGAAGTTAGGAAAACTTTTCCGTGTTGAAATGAATAAACTAGTTGCTAAATACGATATAGTAAAATCAGTTCGAGGTAAAGGTTTATTAAATGCTGTTTTAATAAATGATACAGAAGAAAGCGAAACCGCTTGGAATATGTGTTTAAAACTTCGTGATAATGGATTGTTAGCAAAACCTACTCATGGTAATATTATTCGTTTTGCACCACCATTAGTAATGAACGAAAAAGAGTTGCTAGAATGTGTTGCGATAATTGATAAATCTTTTTCTGAGTTTTAGAGCGTAAGGTCAATTATTAAAAGTATAAAATCCCAAAGTTTATTGTGAGCTTTGGGATTTATTTATTAACCCGAAAAATTCATAAATTTTTCTTAGTACAAGGTTATAATGTTGAAAGTTAAAAGTTTACACTCAGATAACAGATGGCAATCATAAC
>DQTL01000225.1 GCA_015662775.1 Lutibacter sp. | reverse complement strand
TAAATATGGACTATCATACATTGCAAATGCTTTACTAAACTCTGAGAATCAAAGTGATATTGAAATATTTAAATTTTTGTCATGTACTTAGAAACTTGATATAAAAAGTATTTTACAATCAAACCCTAATATTGCAATTGACTTACTTGAAATGTTATCTAATAATATTGAAAATATAAAAAACAAAATGTTACAAATAGCTTACAACTCTGTTCGTATGCGGGTTTCAAAAACACTTTTATTAGTCGTTAAAAATGATCCGTTAAAGACAATTATCATCTCAAGATCTGATTTAGCAAATATAACTGGAGTTGCCAAAGAAACATTAATAAGAACCTTGTCAGACTTTAGAGAAGAAGGTTTAATAAAAACAAGTAGAACTACTGTAATAGTTTTAGATGAACAAAAACTTGAAAAAGTAAGATGATTTGACAACAATTAATTCATTGAAATAATTCTATACTCCCTTTTTAAATTTTACATGAATAAAATCACAAATCCTTAACCGCTTCTTCCACACATCGTTCTCCATCCATAGCGGCTGACACGATTCCACCAGCATAACCGCCGCCTTCACCACAAGGAAACAGGCCTTTAATTTGTGGGTGTTCTAAGTTTAGTTTTCGAGGTATTTTTACGGGTGAGGAGGTTCTGGATTCTACACCTATTACGTTAGCTTCTTTTGTATAAAACCCATTCATTTTTTCACCAAAAACTGCAAAACCCTTCCTAAGTCTACTACCGATAATTTTAGGCAATAATGAATGCAAAGGTGCTGACCGTAAGCCTGGTTGATACGATGTTGTATTTAAATTGGCAGATAATTTACCTTCAACAAAATCGGTTAAACGTTGAGCTGGTGCTGCTTGACTTCTTCCGCCTGCATTATAGGCTAATCTTTCTAAATCCTTTTGATATTCTAAACCTTTTAACACACCAAAATGATTGTATTTAGAAATATCTTTTTCTACATCAATCTCTACAACCATTCCTGAATTGGCAAATTTTCCATCTCTATTTGATGGAGACATACCATTGACCACAACTTCTCCATTTGCTGTTGCAGCTGGGACAATAAATCCGCCTGGACACATACAAAAAGAATACACACCTCTTTCTCTTACTTGTTGCACCAAACTATAAGAAGCAGCAGGTAAAAGTATATCACGTTCAGCCGAACAGTGATATTGTATCGAATCTATGAGTTGTTGTGAATGTTCTACTCTTACGCCCATGGCAAAAGATTTGGCTTCTAATAATATGTTTTTTCTATGTAATAAATAGTAGATATCTCTTGCTGAATGACCTGTTGCTAAGACTACTCTTTGAACAGTATGTTGATTTCCATTTTGCAGTTCTATTCCCGTTATCTTATTTTGTTTAATTTGAAAGTCCACTACCCTACTTTCAAAATGAATTTCCCCACCATATTTCAAAATAGTTTCTCTTATATTCTTAACTACTCTAGGTAATTTATTGGTGCCAATATGCGGATGCGAATCTATTAATATCTGTTCTGTAGCACCGTGATAGACCAAATTTTCAAAAATGCGACGTACATCGCCTCTCTTTAAACTTCGAGTATATAACTTCCCATCTGAAAAAGTGCCTGCTCCGCCTTCACCAAAACAATAATTGGAATCTTCATCTACCAAATGTAGCTGATTAATCGCTTTTAAATCTTTACGTCTTTCTCGCACCTTTTTTCCTCTTTCAAATACAACAGGTTTAAAACCTAGCTCTATACAACGAAGTGCAGCATACATTCCTGCAGGACCAAAACCAATAATATGTATTTCTTTTGATTTTGAAACATCTTTATAATCAAATGAATAGGTGCTGGATTCTGGTATTTCTTCCTCAATATAAACAGCTACTTTATAGTTAAAAACAATAGTTGGTTTTCTTGCATCTATTGATTTTCGTAATACTTTTACTACATTTATCTTACTTCTTGGGATTCCTAAATTTTTGGCGGCTTTTATTTCTAAAATTGCCTTTACTTTTATTTCTTTTAATTTAACTCTAAGTTGTATTTCTGTAATCATGGAAGCAAAACTAGTTAAATTTAATGTACTGCAATTTTTAGTTTATCGGAAAGTCCATACAATTAACTTACATTTGCCCACTTTAGAAAACGATTATGACATTTAAAGAATTACATATAATTAAGCCGATACTAAGAGCTTTAACCGAAAAAGGATATACCAATCCTACGCCTATTCAAGAACAATCAATCCCTATTTTACTAAAAGGGAAAGATTTATTAGGAAGTGCACAAACAGGAACTGGTAAAACAGCTGCTTTTTCTGTTCCTATTTTACAACATTTATATTTAGACCCAAATATAAAAAAAGGAAGACGAAAAATTAGAGTCCTTGTGGTTACACCAACAAGAGAATTAGCCATACAAATTGCTGATAGCTTTTCAGATTACGGAAAATATACAGGACTTAAAAATACGGTTATTTTTGGTGGTGTCAAACAAAAAAGTCAAACAGACGCACTTCGTAGAGGTGTTGATATCTTAGTTGCAACACCTGGTCGATTATTAGATTTAATGTCGCAGGGTTTTATTAGCCTTAGAGATATTGAGTATTTTGTTTTAGACGAAGCAGACCATATGCTAGATATGGGTTTTATACATGACATACGTAAGATATTGGTTAAACTTCCAGCAAAAAGGCAGTCTTTATTCTTTTCGGCAACCATGCCTAGAAATATTGTAGAGCTATCTAAAAAAATATTAGGAAGCTATGAAAGAGTAAGTATTCAACCTAAACAAACGACTGCTGAAAGAGTAAGTCAAGCCGTTTATTTTGTAAACAAAAGCAACAAAGTAAAACTACTCATTCATATACTTCAAGAAAAGCCAATTGATTCTGTTTTGGTGTTTTCTAGAACCAAACATGGAGCCAACAAGATTGTCAAGCAATTAGATAAAGCGGGCATTCAATCAGAAGCGATTCACGGAAACAAATCACAAGTTGCTCGTCAAAAAGCATTAAGTAATTTTAAAAAGGGAACTACAAAAGTTCTTGTAGCCACAGATATTGCCGCTAGAGGTATTGATGTCTCAGAATTATCATTAGTTGTCAATTATGATTTACCAAATATTTCAGAAACCTACGTACATAGAGTTGGAAGAACAGGTCGTGCTAAAGCCAGTGGTTTGGCTATTTCCTTTTGTAGTGCTGATGAAAAACCGTATTTACGAGATATTGAGAAATTGATTAAACAGAAAGTTCCAATTATTCACGAACATCCTTTTTTAGAAGGAAAAGATGATATTTCACCCAAACAACCCCAAAGAGGCGGAAGAAAACCACAACAGAGAAGGAAACCTAATTCTAATTCTAACAATCAGAAAAATTTTAATTCTTCACATAATAATAAACCAAGAAAACAGAATTGGCGAAGACGGAATCAGTAACTAAGGTTTTATAAGTGAATATTTCTGTTGATTATTCATGAATCAATCCTAAGATTCATTTTACCCATTCACTAATAATCCGTAATTTTACCTTTTCTAAAACCAAAGATATGTCTTATAACAATATATTAGTAAACCCAAATAATGCTATAACTACTATAACAATTAATAGACCTAAAAAATTAAATGCTCTTAACAAAGAAACCATCGCCGAATTACACGAAGCTTTTTTTGATGCAGATGAAGATGCTGATTGTCGAGTAATTATTATAACAGGTAGTGGTGAAAAAGCTTTTGTTGCAGGTGCTGATATCTCAGAATTTGCTGATTTTGATGTGTCACAAGGAGCCGAATTAGCTAGAAAAGGACAAGAAATACTTTTTAGCTTTGTCGCTAATTTGGAAACACCTGTTATTGCAGCAGTCAACGGTTTTGCATTAGGTGGCGGATTAGAACTTGCGATGTCGGCACATTTTAGAGTAGCATCTGATAATGCTAAAATGGGACTACCTGAAGTGTCTTTAGGTGTTATTCCTGGTTATGGAGGTACGCAGCGTTTACCGCAACTAATTGGAAAAGGTAAAGCCATGGAACTTATAATGACCGCAGGCATGATAGGAGCTGAAGATGCAAAATCATGGGGTCTAGTTAATCACGTGGTCACACAAGAAGAATTACTACCGCTTTGCGAGAAGATAGCTGGTAAAATTACTCGTAACTCAAGTACAGCGATTTCAGCAGCAATAAAATCTATCAATGCCAACTTTGACAAAACAAAAGATGGTTTTGAAACAGAAATCAACCAATTTGGAAATTGCTTTGGAACCTCCGATTTTGAAGAAGGCACTACTGCTTTTCTTGAGAAGAGAAAACCAAATTTTTCATAAGAACTAACGACAGCCCCATATACTTATTGAAAGAAAACTATATTTCTACAATACCATTTTTAATTGCGTACATAACTAAACCTATACGATTTTTTACTTCCAAAATTTCAAATAGATGCTGTCTATAGCCATCTATTGTTTTGTGGCTTTTACACATTATATCAGCAATTTCTTTATAAGTTTTTTCTTCGCAGGCTAGTCTCATAAATTGTAATTCAACATCCTTTAGTTCTACAATCTCTTCATTTTCAGAATTTAAAGATTTCATCAAGGCTTTAGTAACTTCTTGGGTATGAAAAAAGCCTTGTTCGATTACTGTATCTAATGCTTTTTTCAATAATACAGGTTGTATATCTTTTAGAAGGTAGCCTTTAGCTCCATTTCTTAACATAGCTAAAACCGTTTGTTCATTATCTTCCATTGATAAAGCAAGTACTTTGGCTTTAGGTTGGTATTTTTTTAGCCATTTCATGGTGGCAATGCCGTCCATAATTGGCATGTTAATATCTAAAAGAATAATTGCTGGTAATTTCATTCCTGAAGAGAATTTATCAACTAACTCGGAACCATTTGTAAAGGTGTGTTTTACAGTATACTCTTCATACGAATCAATTAAACCAGCTAATGATCTAGCAAAGAGTAAATGGTCATCTACAATAATAATTTCATGTTGCATAATTGAGCTTTTTATTTAATTTCTTTATTCGTATATACTAATTCTATTTTTGTTCCCTTTGAGTTTGAAGTTTGTTTAAATGTTGTTTTAATTAAATCAGCTCTGCTTTTCATGTTGATTAGACCAGAGCCTTTTTTAATTAAATTTTCATCATATCCTTTTCCGTTATCTTTTGCACAGATATATACTTTTGATGAAGTATAGGTTACTTCTACCTTTAAAGTTGTTGCTTTAGAATGCTTTACCGTATTATTAAAAAATTCTTGTAGTATTCTAAATAAAATAACAATATCTTTTTCTGGCAAATCATAGGTCTCTCCTTCAACTTTGATGCTTGCATCTAAAAATTTTAATCTATTAAAACGGTTGATATCACTTTCTATCGCTTGAACAAGTCCCATATTATTGATGACCTCTGGGTTTAGTGTTTTTGATAAAGAACGAATGTCTTGGATGCTGTCTCCAATCAATTGACTGATTTCCTGTACTTTGGGAGCATTACCGTCTTTTACATTTGGTTGTAGAATATTAAGTTCTAATCTTGCTAAAGCTAATAATTGACCTACATTGTCATGGAGTTCCCAAGCAATATTTTTTAATGCATTTTCTCTAATTTCTATTTGTGACTCTGTCAATATTTTTTCAAAACGCTTTTCTTGTTCTTTTTCTCGCATAAGAAAGTCCGTTTTCTTTTTTTGAAAAATAGTAAATAGTAAAACAGCTACAACTAAAATTGTAAAAAGAACAAAAGAAGAAACTAATATGACTATTTGTATTTCATCGAACTCCATATAAATCCATATATAAATAATAGATACATAATAATATTTGCAAGATACTGAATTACCATCATTTGAGAAAGTTCATAATTAGAAAGAATAGATCTCGTTACAAACAAAGGTAAAGGGATAATGTTATAAAACAAAACCCCTAAACTTATCCAAAAGATTAAATACTTTTGAGTGTGTAAAATTTTACTAGATTGAAACATCTCAAGTAAAAATGCAAATACAAAAATTATTATAAAAATGCCCCCAACTGTAAAAGGAAATACTTGATAATCATTCCAAGATTCTAAAATAAAAACATTAATTAAAAAATAGACTTCGTAGATAATTGCACAAATGAGAAGAAATTTTTTGTTTTTTTTGTTCTTTATATAGTTGTAATAAAGGTGAAGAAAAAAAAGAATTTCGATATTAATTCCAATATTATACCACCATGTGTTACTTTGTGCTACAGTCAATAGTATATTTGCTACATTTTCTAAAATTGCAGCATAAGTCAAATAAATTGGCAAATACTTAAGAGGTGTGCTTTTATACTTAGTATAGCTAAACCAAGCTATTACAGCAGTAATAACCAAAAACAAGTTACTTATATCTCCAAAATTTAATCTCATTAATGCTAATTATATAGAATTATCTATTGACTCCTCTATCTAGAATACTACCTGCTTGATATATTGTATTGACACCTCTTTCATCATAGGTAGGTCTTAACGCAAGAGTTAGTTTTTCATCAGTATCTTCTTTTGCGACAAAGTTGAAACTAACGCCTGTAATGGAGCTACTATCATTTGGTGATTCAGATTCTATCAAATCAAGATAAGCTCTCAAATCTTGTATTGACCACCATACTGAATCAGTACTATGACTTCCTAAGCTTGATCTAACGTTTGTGTTAAAAGAGCTTTTCATATCATTATACTCTTTAAGACTGATTAATCCATTTACTTTACTCATATTATTTAGGTTTAATAATTAATAATTATCAAAGATATTCATAAATAATAAAAGATAAAAAAAACACTTCAAATCCTACAGACATAAAACACAAAAAACCAGTGTAATACACAGATAGTGAACAAGATACGTCTAATGTTTAGTTTAAACAAAAAACAAAAAAGGGGAAAAACCCCTTTTTGTTTCAGGGTTTTACCTTTTGAGGATAATATATATTGTCTAATATTTGCATCGTAGTAAAGTTAGAAGCTTTCTATTAGGGGGAAATTGTTAAAAGAAGAGTTTAAAAAAAATTGATTTATTTATTAAATCTTGAAAAGAGAAAAACACATAAAGAGAGATATATCTTAAATCGCTATATCTCTTTTTTAGATTGTTAAATTTAAGAAGATTTATAAAAAGGGGGAAAAACCCTTAAACGATTTCATACTTTTTCCTCTTGCACAAAACACCAATCCGTCGGATATTTGTCCTGTTATTAAAAAGCTTTCGAGCTTGGGAGAAATTGAAAGAAAAAAGAGAAAAAAAATTAAGTTATTTATTTTGGGGGTAAGGGATTTCGAACTATTCTTTAGTTTTGTTACCCCTTTTTTCATTAAAGCACATACATCAAGTATTTGTTTTATAAAAAGCCTCTTTTAACAAAGTTGTAAATACTTGAAAAGTGTGCCTTAAAGACAAATCGAATTCGTTTTTCGTAATGGGGTTGTGTAATTTCCCAACCGTTATTTGAGTGAAGAGGTAAGTAAATTTCAAAAATATCATTGACAAAGTTTAAACGAACCCCTTTATCATGTGCAAAAAACACCTTTTGATTTCTATTCTTTATCAATCCTACATCATTATAAATCTCAAACCAACGCCAAATACCAATACTTGTATTTAAAGAAGTCATCCATTGGTTTGCAAAGCCAACTGGCATTTGAGACTTAAATCCAGCATCATTGATAATGATTTGCTGACTAAATATACCATCCGTTTCTGTTCTTCCAAAATAACCATATTTAAACAGGTAATCATTGGGACGATTGACACCGTAACTAAAAAAGTCAGTTTGTGTATTATTATTTAAAAATGTTCCAGCAAAAAATCTGACTCCAAATTGTTGGTTATAGTTGGTTAGCTTTCTATACCGAATATCGGCATATAGCTTAGTGTATTTTTCGCCAATTTCTAAATTTGTTGAATGCGAAAAATTATCAATTATTTCAGGGTTTTGGTAATTGTAACTCAACCTGAAAACTTTGTATTTATCAAATTCTGATGTTGTGTTTTCATCAATATCAACTTCTTTATCAACCAAAGTAAATCCCATGCTAAGAGAACTACTCTTTACTGAACGTAAGTTTTTTCGTTTAAAAAAAACCTGAGCAAAAGGAGTTAATTTTTTATACGCTAAATTGGGTTGATAATGGAAATAACTTCCTCCAACACCTAGTTTATAGCTATTTATAATGCTATTCTCAAGGTATTTGTGATATAATGCTTTAACTGAACCCGTAAGTGATTTTCCCCTAAAACTATAGGCTGGCGTGATGGAATATGTAAAGTTTTTATGTAATGAGTTTTTGTTTTTAATTGAGGTCGCTAAAATAATACCATCGTATAGATTAAAATCTGTTTTTGGTTCAATATAAAGTTGATTTTTAGTAGGATCATCGATATCATTTAACCATCTTATCTTTAATGGTTTTTTAAAGAACGACCATTTATTATTTACCTTATTGTTTCGTAAATTTATCTCAGGAACTAAGCTATTGTAATTTAAAGACCAATATTTAATACTATCATTTGCTAATGAAATAGATTGCGTTTGTTGAATGTTTGTCAGCCATTGTTTGGTTTTGACACCTTCTTTACTAATTCCATAAATAGGAATTGGCAGGGTAAGATCTCTTTTGTTTTTAATTGTTAGTCGAGTAGAATCAATTGTTGCCGACGTTTTTGTTAAGCTATAATCAATCTCTTTATCTGTCTGTATAAAGGTGTCAAAAAACCAATTGACATCTTTATTTGTTTGCTCAACGATATATTCTTTGAAACTTTTACCAGATTTTGCATGTAAATTAGTATTAAAATATTGTTGAATTGCTTTTGCTACAATACTATCTCCTAGAAAAGCATCTAAATACCTAATCGCAAGACCCGCTTTATGCTTTTGAAAAATAAGTCTATTAAAATTGGTCAAAGAATCCGAAGGAGTTGTTAAGGCTTGATCGTGGTTTGTGCTAGCGATATGCTGAAAAACAATGTTATATTTTGAATTAAAATCTAATTCTGAAATATGGTATGATTTAATTCCCCATAATTTTGAGACATTACCAATAAGCTTGACTTCAGGATAAAATTGATTGACATATTGCATCATCATATAAGAATGAACACCATTTCTAAACCAAGTATTTTTCCTGTTTTGAGAATGTAAGCTTGTATTGATATACTCTTGGGAAAGTGTTTTAAACATTCTTAAATCCCAAGTAAAAGTATCAGAAAACGGACGTAAAAAACTAGGAAGTTGATTCATTCCATACAAGGGATTCTTATCATAACTCGTTTTATTGATAAATATCTTATCGTGTGAATAATCCCCTAAATGTTTCTTTAAAAAATCAAGTTGTCTATTTAAAATATCATTTTTTATTTCTTTGCTAAGTTCAATATCATTTAAATTTGTTGAAACGACTTCTTTATCGAGTTCGAAATTATTGTATTCGTTATTTTGTGACAACTGCAATTGAAAGTCTTGTTTTCCTAGACCTGAGAGCTTATACTCTTGATCAGATTTTTTAAATATTTTTAAATTGCTAGAAACAAAATACTCCTTTGGAACTTGTAAATTAACCGTATAATCCGTTGGGTTTTGATGTAAATCATCCATGTTTAAATGGTGCATCAATTGCCAAGTTTTATCATAAACAACAGGGACAATATGCCAATAACGTAGATTGTAATTATCTTTATTTACACCGTAGGAAGTAAATTTAGACTTAGGAATTTTCACAGTATATCTAAAATTGACTATTAAAGAATCAGCAGGAAATAAGGGCTGGTCTAAAACTACTTCTAGAAAATCTTCTTTCCCGTCAGGTCTGTTCCAAACTACAGATTTGTTGTTGATTAAAAGGTTTTTAATTTCTGTAGATCCTCTATCTTTATCTTTAGCAAAAAAGAATTTTTTTTTATAATTTTCAATAAAACGTTTCCCTAAAGCAGTGTTTTTATCTGAAAAGGCATTGTTCCAATCATGAAAAAACAATTGGTTTAAAGTGTCTTTAGAATGATTAAAATAAGTGACTATTTGTTGAATATGCAAGCTGTGTAATTCTTTGTGTAAAGAAACACGCATTTCTATCTGATCGTTTTGAGCAAATATATTTAGGCTACTTACTAACCCCAAAAACAGAAATACTATATGTCCAAATTTTTGTATCAAATAAAATATTGCAGTTAATGACTAGAAGTTAGGTGTTAAGTGATACTTTTCATAAAACTTAACAAAATGATCAACAGCTTCATCAGCGGTATCAACAATTCTAAATAAATTTAAATCTTTTTCGCTTATATTTCCATTATCTTCTAACAAGGTCTGTTTGATCCAATCCATAAGACCTGACCAAAACTTTTTATTGACTAATACAATAGGAAAACGTCCAATTTTTTTAGTTTGAATAAGTGTAATTGCTTCAAAAAGTTCATCCATTGTGCCAAAACCACCTGGCATCACTACAAAACCTTGTGAGTATTTCATAAACATAACTTTACGAACAAAAAAGTAGTCAAAATCTAGGCTTTTATCTTTATCGACATACGGGTTATCATGTTGTTCAAAAGGCAATTCAATATTTAAACCAACAGATACACCTTTGCCACGATAGGCTCCTTTATTCCCAGCTTCCATAACTCCAGGACCACCACCCGTAACTACTCCAAAACCATTTTGTGTAAGTTTATAACCAATTTCTTCAGCAAGTTTGTAATTAGGAGAATCAACTTTGGTACGTGCCGAACCAAAAATACTGACACATGGGCCAATTTTGCTCAAGCGTTCATAGCCTTCCACAAATTCTGACATTATCTTAAAGATAGCCCAAGAATCATTGGTTTTTATTTCATTCCAAGTTTTGGTTTTTAGCTTGTTTCTTATTTTTCTATCGTCGTTTGTCATTTGTTTTTTTAAATTGTTTATTTGTGTAGTTGTTTATTTGTGTATAAGGCGACTTAATCAATTGACTAATCATTCTTTAATTCTTTCAGCAAATTCCTTAATAATTCCCTTTACTTCATCATCTAAAGAATCTGTTTGTACCCAAGTATGTATGTTCCCTACATATTCAATTCCTAAGTAGTCAGCACTTTTTTGAAAAGGGAGGAAAAACCCTTCTATTGCGTCACTACCATATCCACAACTTAGCGCTGCCATTTTCTTTCCTCTTAATTTTCTACCCACATCTTTACTAATACGTATGGTGTCAGAAATACGGTCAAAAAATACTTTTGTCAGCCCACTCATGGTGTACCAATAAACAGGTGAAGCAAAAATAATTAGATCATATTCATTGGCTATTTTTTCAATTAATGCAGGAAAATCATCATCTTGATTGTTGTATTCATAGTCGTAATGACCAATATTTTTGTCTTTTAAATTGATGATATCACAGTTTAGGTGTTTTTGTAATTCAACACTTACTTTATGTGTGTTTCCGTTGTTTCGTGAACTTCCTTGAATAATTATTGCTTTCATTTTATACTATTTTATCGCTAAGACATACTGTCACGATGTTATTTGTCTTTGGTCTTTTGTCTTTGGTCTTTTAGTCTTTGGTCTTTAGTCTTTTGTCTTTAGTCTCAAAATTAGCTATCAAATGTACATTTTAATTAAGACAATTCCTCTTTTAAAAAATGAGCGGTATAACTCTCTTTGTTTTTACTAACTTCTTCTGGCGTACCTACACACAAAATTTCTCCTCCTGCTTTTCCACCTTCTTTACCAATATCTATGATGTAGTCTGCCAGTTTAATTACATCCATATTATGCTCAATTATTAAAACCGAATTTCCTTTGTCAACTAATTTTTGAAGGACTTCCATTAATACTTTAATATCTTCAAAATGTAAACCTGTTGTAGGTTCATCTAAAATATAAAAGGTTTTTCCTGTGGCTCTTTTTGATAATTCACTGGCTAATTTTATACGCTGTGCTTCTCCACCACTTAAAGTCGTTGAAGGTTGACCTAATTTTATATAATCAAGACCCACATCATGTAGCGTTTTTAATTTTCTATATATTTTAGGCACTTTTTCGAAATAAGGAACAGCGTCCTCAATAGTCATATTAAGTATATCAGCAATTGATTTACCTTTGTAGCGAATCTCTAGTGTTTCTCTGTTAAATCGTTTTCCGTGACAAGTTTCACATTCTACATGAACATCAGGCAAAAGGTTCATTTCAATGACTCGTAGGCCGGCACCTTGACAGGTTTCACATCGTCCATTTTTTACATTAAAAGAAAATCGACCTGGTTTATAGCCTCTAATTTTAGCTTCGGGTGTTTGAGAAAAAAGCATTCTTATTTCTGTAAAAACGCCTGTATATGTAGCAGGATTTGATCTAGGTGTACGACCTATTGGCGATTGATCAATGTCAATGATTTTGTCAATATAATCTAATCCTTTTATGCTTTTGTAGGGAAGCGGTTCTTTAACACCTCTGTAAATGTGTTTATTTAAAATAGGATATAAGGTCTCGTTAATCAATGTAGATTTTCCACTACCCGAAACGCCAGTCACACAAACTAATTTCCCTAAAGGAATTGTTACATCAACATTTTTTAAATTATTGCCTGTTGCTCCTTTTAAAATGATGCTGTCTCCATTTCCTTTACGTCTCTTTTTTGGAACAGGAATTTCCTTGGTTCCATTTAAATAAGCTGCTGTTAAGGTATTGTGTTTGAGAATCTCTTTATAAGTTCCTTTGCTGACAACTTCTCCACCATGAAGCCCTGCTCCTGGACCAATTTCTAAAACATAATCGGCATTTTGTATCATTTCTTTATCATGTTCCACTACAATAACCGAGTTGCCTACATCACGAAGTTTAACCAGCGAATCAATTAGTTTTTTATTATCTCTTTGATGTAAACCAATGCTGGGTTCGTCTAAAATATATAAAACACCAACCAATTGCGAACCTATTTGAGTGGCTAAGCGAATGCGTTGTGCTTCACCTCCTGAAAGTGATTTCGAACTTCTATTCAAATTCAAATAATTTAAGCCAACATCCAACAAAAATTGAATACGAGTTCGTAGTTCTTTTATAATTTCATGTGCAATTATTTGTTGTTTTTTAGAAAGCTTCTTTTCAATATTTGTAAACCAATCAGCTAGTTCATTTATATCTTTATCTGCTAAGTCTGAAATACTATTTCCATCAATCTTAAAATGTAAAGCTTCTTTTTTAAGTCTTTTTCCTTGACAAACCGAACACGAATTGGTATCCATAAATGCTTTTGCCCAACGTTTAATAGTACGAGAATCATTTTCGCGAAACTGATTGTTGATAAAGGAAATAATCCCTTCAAAATCAATAGTGTAATTTCTAGTGATGCCCATAGTTTTTGATGCCACTTCAAAACTTTCATAGCCTCCTTGTAAAATAATGTCTAATGCTTTTTTAGGAATTTTAGCTATGGGATCTGTTAGTTTAAAACTATATCTGTCAGCTATAATTTCTAATTGTTTAAAAATCCACGAAGTCTTTTGTGCTCCAAGAGGTGCCAAACCACCTTTATTGATGGATATTGAGGTGTCTGGAATAATTTTTTCAATACTTACTTCTTCTACATAACCCAAACCGTTACAGTGCGAACAGGCACCTTTGGGTGAATTAAACGAAAACGTATTAGGTTCGGGACTTGGGTAAGCAATTCCCGTTGTCGGACACATAATGTCGCTACTAAAATATCGTGCTGTTTCTGGTTGTTCAAAATCTAGCACTTGTAATACTTTCTCGCCATGGTAAAGGGAAGTATGTATGCTTTCTTGTAATCGTTTTTTTGATTTTTCATCGACCAATAATCGGTCAATAACAATGGCAATATCGTGTGTTTTATAGCGATCTAATCGTAAACCTTTGGTGACTTCTACTAATTCACCATCTACATAAACCCGAACAAAACCTTGTTTAGCGATACTTTCAAAAAGCTCTTTATAATGTCCTTTTCTAGCTTTAACCACTGGAGCCATCAAATAGATTTTCTTATTTTGATAGGTTTCAAAAATTAAATCGGTAATTTGATCTTGCGTGTATTGTACCATTTTTTCTCCTGTATTATAGGAATAGGCATCTGCAACACGTGCATAAAGCAAACGTAAAAAGTCGTATATTTCGGTTATTGTTCCTACCGTAGAACGAGGACTTTTATTGGTGGTTTTTTGTTCTATAGAAATTACTGGGGAAAGTCCATCAATTTTATCTACATCTGGTCTTTCTAATCCGCCTAAAAATTGCCTAGCATAAGCAGAAAAAGTTTCAATATAACGTCGTTGTCCTTCGGCATAAATGGTGTCAAAAGCTAAGGAAGATTTACCGCTACCACTCAAACCCGTGATAACGACAAGTTTTTCATGGGGTATCTGCACATCAATATTCTTGAGATTATGAACACGTGTGCCGTAAACGTTTATATAGGTTTGATTTTTTGACAAGTCGCAAATATAGGGATTCAATTACGAATTTTGAATTAGGAATTAGGAATTTTTTGTTTAAACCTCAATTCATCAATGTGTAAACACATAAATATCTATATTAACACGATTCAAGCTGGTTTATATTGCAAAATAGAAATGATTAGATTGAAATTGTTGAAAAAAGGGCTTAAATAATTTGTATTGGTGAGTGTTTTTACATCAACGTTGTTGTGTATGGTTAATTGCGTGGTTAAGCAACTAATTTAGCAAATAAATCACAGATAGAATATTCCGCAGGAATGTTCGTAAGTCGGCAGTGACCTAGCAATTAATTATACACGGTATTGAACTAAATTCGCCAAAGTCGGTTAGCTTACCAAGTAAATAAAACACATTTTTATGATTTCATTATATCAGTGAATTTAGTTATATTTGAAAAATAAATGTAGAGTCAAACTATCTCTACAAGTACCGTAAATACTACAAAACTAATCAAAACGGCCGTAAATCCAATAGGTAAGATTTTTATTCGCAGATGTAGTTCAACATTGGACTTCTAGCTAGGTCTTGCAGACCGCTCATAGTCCTATTTATTGCCAGTAGTTTATTAACCTGAGTTCGAACTAAGCTTTGTTTACAGTTTGAACGAATTTTTTAAACAGTTCTGTTCAAACCATTTCAAACGATACAACATCAAATGTAAAAACAGTTTCAAATGATACAAGAGAT
>DQTL01000317.1 GCA_015662775.1 Lutibacter sp. | reverse complement strand
ATTAAAACCAACGTAAAAATAAAATACAAGACCAAATTTTCAGTATTGAGCATTTTATAAAAAACAGCATTGAGTTGTGCTCTTGTTTTTATGGTGTAAGTATTACCTAGAGTTTGCTTTAATTCTTTCGCAAAAAATGGGGCATCAACTCCTTCTTTAAGTTTAATAGCGATTCCACTAATTTGATTTAATGGATACTGCAAAAGTTCCTGTACTACGGGTAAATAAGCATACACATACTTACTGTCTAAATCATCGATAATAGCAAATATTCCTATATTTCTGGTTTCAATACTATGCACCAAATCAGAAGCTGATGTTCCATAGTTTTCCCCAGGTTTGGGAACATAAATAGTCAAAGGTTCAAGGTAATCTACACCCATGGATAATTTGTTGGAAATTCCATTACCAGCGATGACACCATAAGGAAAATCAGGTGACAGCCATTTTCCAGCAATGAGTGTTGTATCTAATCGTATTACATTTAAATAATCCAAATCAACACCTTTTACATAAGCGATATGTTCTTTATTTCTATAATTAAAAAAAGCTCTTTCTTCTAAGACTTTCGTAAAAGAAACTATCGCATTATCATTCTTTAACACAGCTGCTATAGAATCCGTAAACAGAAATGTTTTTCCCTTAAAAGCAGTTATTTTAATATCTGGATCTGCAGCATTAAAAAAAGAAAGACTAAAATCTTTTAGACCTGCAAAACCCGACAAAACCACAAACAAAGCAGCTGTTGCTACAATAGTTCCTAATGCAGCAATAATAGTAATAATGTTAATCGCATTATTACTACTAGTCGATACTAAATATCGTTTGGCTATGTAAAATGGGAAATTCAATTTTTAACAACTCTTTTTACATTTTCTTACGTTTGGGTAAAATTTCAGGATTTTTTATAGGGTCTGGATTCTCACCTTTTAATGCTTTGTCAATTCCTTCGATATAATCTAAAGAATCGTCCATAAAGAAATGCAAATTAGGTACACGTCTTAATTGGTGACGTGTTCGTTTTGCTAGTTTGTATTTAATTGCATTGGTATGCTCTTGTGTTTCTTCAATAATACTAGCTCTGTTTTCTGTTGGAAAAATACTCAGATATACTTTTGCATCACTTAAATCTGGCGTAATATATACTTTAGTTACAGTAATAATAACACCATGCCCTGACTCTCGCATGGCACTTTGTAATATTTCGGCTAGGTCTTGTTGTATGACACCTGCTATTTTCTTTTGTCTGTTGGTTTCCATTTTTTAATAATACTTAATTTGCAAAGATACATAAAGGTTTTATTAGAATGGAATACAGAAAATTATTATAGTGATGTTAAACTATTCTATTTTTGTTTTTCTAGGTCCTAATAAACCTAAGGTTGCACCTACTTGACCGCCGTAAATTATTTGATGATTATTAACCTGAGTTCGACCCAAGCCTTGCCAAAAAGGTATTTCTAGAGAAGGGTTTATCAGGAAACCAATATTTTCTTTTTCTTCTACATCATATTTATAATTACTTCCCCAGCATCCAAAAAAACCGCTACAATCTTTTTTTATAAAATTATTAGGGGTTTGAAACTTATTAAATGAAATACCAGTTTTTAGATTAAATCTAAAAAAGTTTGTTTGAATTCTTTAAAATGACAATCTTTCCTATTAAAATTTTGGTTTTTTTAATAGAATTTTTAATAGCACATCTACCAGAATAACAATTCAAATCAAGATTATTAGGCACAATAAGTGATTCTATTGAGTATGTTCCACACCTTAACTGTATTGAAAATTTTTGTTTATAAATATAATTAATGCTTAGATTTCCTCCTTTATACTTACCAACTTTAAAATCTACACCTAAATAAAAGGCATCATTTTTCTGAAATTATGCATTTAATAATAAGGGAAGTGCAAAAAATAATAAGATAAATAGTGTTTTTAGTTTTCTCATAATATATAGTTTTATAACACACAAAACTATAAACAAACCCAACTAAAAACACAAAGACAACCGCCCTTATCCCGTCATTGTCCTAAATTGAAAGTAAAGATTGAATCCAAGATTCGTAGTTTTCTCTTTGTTCATCGTAGCTACGACCTTTTTGTTTGAGGGAATAATGAATTTTATTTGGAGGTTTGGTAAATAAAACATTTTCTTCATTGTCCAAAGCATAGTGAACAAGTGGTGAGAAGTACCCACTTTTTTGCTTGGGTTGTATCAATTCTAAATCTTTTAAAATAGAGAAAATCAAAACTAAATCTTCTGTTTTATCTTTATTAACTGTAAAAAATGTTTTTTCTGAAGCTGAAAACAATTTTTTAAAATCTAGCACACTATTAATAATGTCTTTATCTTTTAAATCTCTAATCAGTTCATCTAGCTCGTGTTCTTTTCCTAACCAATCGTAATAAGGTGCGTCGCTACTAGAAAAACGTTTCGATTTAAGGATATCATATCGCTTTAAACCTAAAAGACTTTCTAGTTCTTGGTAATTATTATTGAGTAAAAAGCTACTTGTTTTTAAGGTATTTATTAAATTAGGAATAAAATTCTCCGACAAGTTTTGATTTACTGCCTGTATATCCGTTTTAAAAATACCAGTAACTGCATATTTAACCATTTTTCGTTCTTCAATATCTGGTATGGCAAAAAGCACATCATTTAATTTTGTTAAAATGGTATTTGCTAAACTCAATAACTCATTTTCAGATTTTTTGTCTGTAAATTCAGAAATTAATTGGAAAACATTATTTAAAAAAATTTCTGAATCGTGTTTTCTAATCACCTTTAACAACAAGGTCGGATTTTCGTATTTCTCTTGTATTTTTTTCTCAAGAATTGAGGTCATATTTCTTGTTTAATCTAGCCACTAAAATACAATTTTTTTTAAACATATTTGAAGAACCTAAAAATAATCATCGTTTTTAAATATTGAGATTTAGGGTTTGCTCCCTAAAATTAAATGCTAACTTTGCTAAAATATTTATTAAATAATGAAAAAAATAGAACATATTGGTATAGCAGTAAAAGATCTAGAGAAATCAAATGAACTTTTTTCTAAACTATTTGGAAAACCAGCCTACAAATCAGAAAGCGTAGAAAGTGAAGGAGTCACTACTTCTTTTTTTAAAGTGGGATCCAATAAAATAGAACTTTTGGAAGCTACAAAATCCGAAAGCCCTATTGCTAAATTTATCGAAAAAAAAGGCGAAGGGATTCATCACATCGCTTTTGCAGTAGAAGATATTGAAGCAGAAGTAAAAAGAATGAAATCAGAAGGTTTTATTGTTTTGAATGAAACACCTAAAAAAGGTGCTGACAATAAATTAGTTGTTTTTTTACATCCAAAATCTACAAATGGTATTTTGATTGAACTGTGTCAAGATATCATACCTAAAAGTCAATAAAAAGCTAAAAGACAGGGCTATTAATGTAACTGTTTTTAAAATTCTTAATTCTTAATTCTCAATTCTTAATTGAATACCCTATCTTGCGACTTGTAAATCATTTCTATGTCAAAAACATTTGAAAAACATCAAAAAAAGAGACTCCAATCCTCCTATCTTTCCGTGATAGTTAGTATTGCTTTGGTTTTATTTTTAGTGGGACTTTTAGGAATTATTGTTCTTAAAACACAAGCTTTGGCCCAACACTTTAGAGAACAAGTTACCTTAAACATATTTTTATCTGATGATGCAAACGTCAATCAAATCGCTAACTATAAAAAAGAATTACAAAAAAAGGAATATACCCAAAAAGTAGAATTTGTATCCAAAGAAGATGCCGCTGAACTTATGCAAAAAGAAATAGGTCAAGATTTTTTAGAATTTTTAGGCACCAACCCTTTAAAAAATGTGATAAATATTCATCTTAAATCAGATTTTGTAACCGCAGAAAAGATGAAGGAAATAGAAAAATCATTAGTTAAAAATAAAATAGTCCATGAAATAACTTATGATAAACCTTTGATAGAGTTATTAAATAAAAACATTAAAAGAATTAGCGTATGGATACTGATATTTAGTGGATTACTAACTTTAATTGCTGTAGTTTTAATAAATAGTTCTATTCGCTTGTCTGTCTACTCAAAACGTTTTACAATTAAAACGATGCAAATGGTAGGAGCAACAAAAAGTTTTATTCGCAGACCCTTTATTTGGACGAGTATTAAGCTAGGGATACTAGGTGCCTTACTTGCAATTATCGCTTTAATAGGTATGGGCTATTATATTGAAAAACAAATACCTGAAATTAAAATATTAAACAATATTGAAATGCTATTAATTGTATTTGGAGGTGTATTGGTATTAGGTGTTTTAATCACTTGGTTGAGTACTTTCTTTGCAACAAGACGGTTTTTAAACCTACGTACAAATGAGTTGTATTATTAACAATACTTTTAGATTCTCTTTTTTAAATTTGTCAATTAGTAAGACATAATAGTTAAAAAAATATGAGCAAAAAAAATAAAGACACAAATAAAAACCAAGGCGTTTTTTTATTTAGCAAACGTAATTACTTAATAATGGCAATTGGTCTTGTTTTTATTGCTATCGGATTTATATTAATGGCAGGTGGCGGCAGCGATGATCCCAAGGTTTTTAATGAAGAAATCTATAATTTCCGTCGTATTCGTTTAGCTCCTACCTTGGTTCTTATTGGTTTTGCTATTGAAGTCTATGCCATTTTATATAAAGAAAAATAGTTGTTCAAAATAGGGAAAAGCTCAAAGGTGAAAGGTAAAAGAAGATGGGTAAAATGCTTACGATAGAAAATTACCTAGCTTCAACTCCAATAATAAACGACTAAACAAATCAACAAAAAAAGGGTAAAACAATAGCACACAACACCAACTCCACAAATCAACAACTAAACGAATCAACAAATTATTTAATACATGACCATTCTACAAGCTCTTATCCTAGGAATTATTCAAGGACTTACAGAATTTCTACCCGTTTCATCTAGTGGTCATTTAGAAATTGCCAAAGTACTATTTGGTGATAATTCTATGCCTCAAGAAAGTCTAACTTTTACGGTTGTCTTACATTTTGCCACTGCTTTAAGCACACTTGTAGTCTTTAGAAAAGAAGTTATTGAAATTTTTAAAGGTTTGTTTCAGTTTAAATGGAACGAACACACTATTTTTTCCTTAAAAATTATTCTTTCCATGCTTCCTGCTGTTGTTATCGGTTTACTTTTTGAAGAACAATTAGAAGCTCTTTTTAGTGGCAAAATTATGCTCGTTGGCTTTATGTTACTGATTACTGCGGTTCTTTTATTTCTTGCAGATAAAGCAAAAAAAACAGAAACAAATGTTTCTTATTTAAATGCAGTTATTATTGGGGTCGCTCAAGCAATAGCTATGCTACCTGGTATTTCTCGATCAGGAGCTACGATATCTACTTCCGTTTTATTGGGTGTGGATAGAGAACGAGCAGCTAGGTTTTCATTTTTAATGGTTGTACCCCTTATTTTTGGTAAAGTAGCAAAGGATTTACTGGGTGGAAATATTAATTTCGAAAGTAGCCAAATCACCACATTAAGTGTCGGTTTTATTGCCGCATTTGTAGCAGGCTTATTAGCTTGTACATGGATGATTGCCATTGTAAAACGAAGCAAGCTTTCTTATTTTGCCATCTATTGTTTAGTCGTGGGACTACTTGCAATAGGTTATGGTATGTTCTTTATATAAAACTAGATTAACACATTTTTAATGACAACAGAATATTTTCAAAATGGACAAGTACTACTTATCGATAAACCCCTAACATGGAGTTCTTTTGATGTGGTTAATAAACTACGTTATTCTATTCGAAAAAAATTCAACATCAAAAAAATAAAAGTAGGTCATGCGGGTACTTTAGATCCATTAGCAACAGGTTTACTCATTATTTGCACAGGAAAATTTACCAAGAAAATAAACGAATATCAAGGTTTACCAAAAGAATATACAGGTACTATAAGTCTAGGAGCAACGACCCCATCATACGATTTAGAAAGTGAAATAAATAAGACCTTTCCAACCGAGCATATTACCGAAAAACTCATTCGAGAAACTACCCAACAATTTACGGGTGAAATTCAACAAAAACCGCCTTTATTTTCAGCAATTAAAAAGGGTGGAAAACGCCTGTATGAAATAGCTAGAAAAGGAGGAACGGTTGAGATTCCGACTCGATTGGTTACAATTCATGAATTTGAAATAACAAAAATCAATCTTCCTGTAGTTGATTTTCGTATCGTTTGTAGTAAAGGAACTTATATTCGCTCCATAGCAAATGATTTTGGAGAAGCCTTAAATTCAGGAGGTCATTTAGCAGCATTACGACGTACAAAAATTGGTGATTTTTCAGTTGAAAATGCAATTACACCTATAGGCTTTGTTGAAAAATTAGATTTAGACTAAAATATTCTAAATATTGTTTGTTAAAACAGCTATTTAGAGAAGTTTCTTATTATTTGTTTGTACTTTTGGACTTTCTAAATTATGAAAACAACAATTATGACCAATACTTCAAAAATAAGCATTATCTTTAGTTTGATTATCGGCGGACTTCTTATTTCTTGTGGAAGTACTGCTACAAAATCTACTTCAACAAGTACTGACTTTTCTACAAAACAATATAAAATACGAACTATAGCTTTTTACAATCTTGAAAATCTTTTTGATACTATTGATGACCCAGAATTATGGGACGAACGTAGTCCAATTATGGAAATGAAAGGAGATATTGCAAAAGTATATTGGAACAAGGTTGATAATATGGCAAAAGTAATTGCTGATATAGGAGTCAAAGATGCAAAAGCACCACCTGCAATTATTGGTGTATGTGAAATAGAAAACAAAAGCGTTTTAGAAGACCTTGTCAATTCAAAATATCTAAAAAAATATAATTACAGCATTGTACATTACGATTCGCATGACAAACGTGGTATTGATGTAGCTTTACTCTACCAAAGTCGTTATTTTAAACCTACAAAGAGCAAATCATATAATGTAAAATTATATGATGCAGGAGACCGAGTTTACACAAGAGATCAATTGTTAGTATCAGGTGTTTTAGATGGTGAAATGATACATCTTATTGTCAATCACTGGCCATCTCGTCGTGGTGGAGAGGCAAAAAGCAGACCTATGCGTGTAGGAGCAGCTAAGTATAATACTCAAATGATAGATTCACTTCAAAAAATGTACGACAACCCAAAGATTTTTGGATTAGGTGATTATAATGACGACCCAATCAATGCTAGTTTTAAAGAAGTTTTACAAGCAACTGGTGTCAAAAAAGAAGTAAAAGAAGCTGGTATTTACAACCCGATGGAAGATTTATTTAAACGTGGTTTTCACACTTCAGGATATAGAGATAATATTAGTATGTTTGACCAAATTTACATGACTTCACCTGCTTTAGCCAAAGATAATAATTATAAAAAATGGCAGTTTTATAAAGCTAATATTTTTAATCCTAATTATTTAACCAATCCAAAAGGACGCTATAAAGGCTATCCATTTAGAAGTTTTGCAAACAGTTCTTTTACAGGTGGCTATAGTGATCATTATCCAGTATATATTTATCTGATTCGAGAAAAGTAACATGGTAGAAATTGATTCTATTGTTGAATTCGAAAAGTGGCTAAAGGCTAAAATACCTTACAAAGCTGCCATTCAAAATTTAGACTTGCGAAAGTATGATACTCTATTAAAGTATTCATACGATGGCTGCCTATTTTTAGGTGGAGAAATGACTAAAGAAATTGCAGGTCATATTACTTTAACTGGTGGTTTGGTTATTTTAAACAGAAAAGAAGTTTCTTTTAAAATTCACCGAACCAATCTCTACGACCCACTTGAATTATTTAAAGGATTTGATTTAAAGAACCCAAAGGGCTATCACTCAACTTTCGATTTTAAAGTCTATAAAGAATATGTCAATACAGGTATGGAAAATCCTACTTCCATATTAATCAGTTTATCTAGAAGATTACACGATCACAGTATTACAGATGCTTTAGATGAATTAATTACCAATAAAAAGGTAGTTGCCATTATGGGCGGACATGCAATGGAACGTAAAAACCCTTATTATTTAAAAATTGCCAAAATAGCTCGTACTCTAACACAAAAAGGGTTTTTATTAGTCAGTGGCGGCGGACCTGGAGCTATGGAAGCCACACATGTAGGGGCTTATTTTTCGCATAGAACGGAACAAGAAATGGAACATGCCATTCAAGAAATGAGTCAAAGACCAGCTGATGCACCAGCCAATAAAGAATATGATGATGATGATTGGTTGCACAGAGCTTGGAAAGTGTTTCACGAATATCCTATTGCAGAAAAACACAAAGAAACTTCAATGAGTATTGGTATACCTACTTGGTTGTATGGGCATGAACCACCAAGTATTTTTGCTACGCATATTGCTAAATACTTTGCCAATAGCGTTCGTGAAGATGGTCTATTAACCATTGCCAAACACGGTGTTATCTTTGCACCTGGAAGTGCAGGGACTACGCAAGAAATTTTTCAAGATGCTACGCAAAACCATTATGCGCCCTACAACAAGCATAAAAAGTTTACAAAGCAAGTTTCACCAATGATTCTTTTTGGTGTAAAAGCTTGGACAAAAGACAGACCTTTGTGGGATTTTATGCAACAAGTCACAAAAGACAGACCTTATGGTGAGTTACTTCAACTGACAGAAAGTATTGATGAAGTTGTGGAAGCTATTGTTAGTTATAAGGCTGAGGATTATACTTTTCCAAAGACTAATTATTAATTTTATTTTTGGTTAATTTGTTAATAATTATAAGTTTCCCTTGACATTATCAATTACTTTGTCGAACTCAGGTTTATACGAAATGATAATTTTAATACTCATTTGGTGAGTATATTGGAAATATTTTCTATTTTAGTAGACTGAAATAAAACGATTCAAAAATGAACCGAATAAAAGAGGTTTTGGAACAAAAAGGAATAAAACAAATCTGGTTGGCTGAACAATTGGGAAAGAGTTACAATATGGTAAATTCTTACGCAAAAAACAGAAGACAACCTAGTTTAGAAACTTTATTTGAGATTGCAAAAATCTTAAACGTCGAAGTAAAATCATTGATAAAAGAAAATTAATGACAAAGAACAACAAATGAATATTGTAAAAGAAGCAGATGTAGAATATGGGTTTGTAGGAAAACTACAAGACTTAAAATATACGTATCGAAAAGATATACGGGATATAAATGCACTAGAATTAAATTTCAGACAGAAGTTTGAAGCATTGAATAGAGTAAAATTAACCGATACTGAATTTGGCAAATTACTTACTGAAATAATAAATCCAGATGTATTTAAAACATCTAACCGATTAAGAAAAAAAAGCACCTTTATAAGAGAAGACGACACACCATTACATTACACTTTAGTAAATATAAAAGATTGGTGTAAAAATGATTTTGAAGTAATTAATCAGCTACGAATGAACACCAAAAATAGCAATCATAGATATGATGTTATTTTATTGATAAACGGTTTGCCATTGGTACAGATAGAGTTAAAAACTTTAGAAATTAGCCCTAACAAGGCAATGCAACAAATTGTGGACTATAAAAATGATGCAGGAAACGGATATACCAATTCGTTAATGTGTTTTATGCAATTATTTATAGTTAGCAATCAATCAAGAACATTTTATTTTTCTAATAACAACAACAAACATTTTGCTTTTAATGCAGATGAACAGTTCTTACCTGTATATACTTTAGCTAAAAAGGACAATTCTAAAATTGACAACTTATACGATTTTTCGGAAAAATTTTTAGCCAAATGTACTTTAGGAGAAATGATTAGTCGTTATATGGTCTTAGTAGAAACCGAGCAAAAGATATTGGTCATGCGTCCATAACAAATTTATGCAGTAAAGGCAATAGTAGATTGTATTGAACAAGATAGAGGAAACGGATATATTTGGCATACTACAGGTAGTGGAAAAACGCTTACTTCTTTCAAAGCTTCTACGCTATTAAAAGATAATGATGCTATTGATAAATGTTTGTTTGTTGTAGATAGAAAAGATTTAGATAGACAAACAAGAGAAGAGTTTAATAAATTTCAAGAAGGTAGTGTTGAAGAAAATACCAATACCGAAACACTGGTAAGAAGAATGCTATCTACCGATTATGCAGACAAGATAATTGTTACTACCATTCAAAAATTGGGCTTAGCATTAAATCAAAATAGTAAACGAAATAAACAACAAAAAGAAGACAATAAAGAAACCTATTACGACAGGTTAGCACCTTTAAAAGACAATAGAGTAGTATTTATTTTTGATGAATGCCACCGTTCACAATTTGGTGATAATCATGAAGCTATTAAAGAGTTTTTTCCAAAAGCACAACTATTTGGTTTTACAGGAACACCTATTTTTGAAGAAAACGCAAGCTATAAAACCATTGAAGGCAAACAAGCGTCTTATAAAACCACAGAAGACGTATTTGAAAAAGAATTACATGCTTATACCATTACCAATGCTATAGAAGATAAAAATGTATTGAAATTTCATATCGACTATTTTAAACCTGAAGAAAAAGTAAATGTAGGTGACGATTTGCACAAGTTAGCCGTAACCAAAGCCATACTAGAAAAACACAACAAAGCAACACATTACAAACGTTTTAATGCAATATTGGCAACGGCTTCTATTAATGATGCTATTCAGTATTACGAAACCTTTAAAAAGCTACAAGCTGAAAAAGCAGCCCAAGATGAAGACTACAAACCCTTACAAATAGCTTGCGTGTTTTCGCCACCTGCTGAAGGCAATAAAGATATACTACAAATACAAGAAGATTTGCCACAAGAAAAAGCAGATAATACCGTAGAACCTAATAAAAAGAAAGAAGCTTTAAATACAATTATTGCAGACTACAACACCCAATACAATACAAACCATAGAATAAACGATT
>DQTL01000339.1 GCA_015662775.1 Lutibacter sp. | reverse complement strand
GGAGTCTAAGATGTGTAGCATCACCCAAAAGCTTTCTAGCCATTGAGATGGTTTCGTACACTTTATGTGGATTAGAAGAGAGTTTACACTAGAATTGTCTGGTGCAAAAGGATTAGATGCCGCTCAGTTACCTGCTCATTGGAATTATAATATGAATTCTTTTTTACAATATATGGAACAAAGTCTGTACGGTATTAGAGGAGTCATTACAGATTCTGTAACAGGAGATGCAATTGAGGCTAAAATAGAAATTGTAGGACATGATGATGATAATTCGTTTGTATATAGTACATTACCTATTGGTAATTACCACAGACTTATTTATGAAGGTAATTATGATGTGACTATTTCAGCTCCATGTTATGTTTCACAAACCCTTACTAATACATCAGTTACCAATTTTCAAACTACTTTGCTAGATGTTCAACTTGTATCAACAGGATTTGCATCAGAGTTTGAAGCGGATGACACATCTATCCAAGTAGGAGAAACTATTGATTTCTCAGATACTTCATGTGGTAATGCTACTTCTTGGATTTGGACTTTTGAAGGAGGAACACCTAATATCTCAAATGATCAATATCCTACGGGTATCACCTATACAACAGTAGGAACTTATGATGTTAGCCTTACGGTATCGGATGGAACAAATACAAATACAATCAATAAAGAAGATTATATCTCAGTGAATAACGAATATGTGATAGAAAACGCAACTGTGACTACCTGTAATGGGGTCTTTTATGATTCTGGATCTGGAAGTTCTTATGGAAATAATGAAGACTATGTAATGACATTCTTACCAGATGTATCCACTGGAAAAATTAAATGTGATTTCCAATCATTTGATATTGAAAATCATGCTAATTGCGACTATGATTGGTTGAAAATTTATGATGGTGAAAACACATCCACAACTTTACTAGGAACTTATTGTGGTACAACTTCACCTGGAATCATTGAAGCTACTAGTGCAAGCGGTGCATTAACTTTTGAATTTCATTCAGACAGCTCGCAAACTCGTGATGGTTGGGAGGCATTAATTAGTTGTAATAATCCAGCAGGGATTGATGATGAAGCTATTAGTAAGATAAATCTTTATCCAAACCCAGTAACCAATCAATTAAATATTGAAACAGCTACACAAATTTTGTCAGTTTCTATATTTAGTATTAACGGATCGTTTATTCTGAATAAAAACTATGAAGCAACTGAAATTACTACAGTTGATCTTACGGCAATTTCTTCAGGTATGTATATAGCAAAAGTAATCACACACACAGGAACTTATACAAGCAAGTTTATTAAGAAATAGGTAAGTATAACAAATATCTACCTAAGTATACGAAGGTAAAGTAACGAAGAATTCGACATTTTCTGGAAAGTATTAATTAATAATAAAACCTTTAGACCCATTAAACAAGTCTAAAGGTTTTGCTTTGTCTTCACTAATCGTATTCATTTTCACCAAAAAGTCTTTTTCAAAAAGTTGATTGTCCATAAAAAAGGAAACTTTAAAGGAGTTGTTGAGTTTTAATACTTTGTTTTCTAAAAATTCAAATTTGGCAACAGAATTTGCAGGAAGTTTGGCAATGCTGTGACGTAATTTGGCTGTTAGGTTTTTTGTATCAAAGCCGTAGGTTATAATCAATACCATTTCAATTGTTTTCTCTTTTTTGTTGATTAAATACGCATTCCAATCATAGGTTCTAAAATCGTCGTTAAATTCTAGAACTAGAGCTAGTTGTATGTTGGTGACTTGGGGTATGTTGATGTCTTGTTTCATAAATCAATATTTTCAACAAAAATATCATTTTTCTTGGATTATCCTTCTACTAATTCAAATACGGTAATTTCGGGACGTACATTAAAACGAACTTGCCAAAGATGTCCTAAAGCTCGGTTTATATATACTATTCTTTCATTAGGTAAATCAATTTTTCCTGCTGTATATTTTTTATTTTTAACAGGAAGCATTGGCGGTTTTAAAAAGGGTGGTTTTACCTGCCCACCATGTGTATGACCAGAGAGAATCCACCCTTTATAGTTGTTCCAAATATCTAAATCACAAACATCGGGATTGTGTGCTAAGACAATATTTGCTTTTTTAGGGTCGTATAATTTCATGACTTTGTTTGGGTGAAAATTTGTTGCCCAATAATCATCAAACCCGATAAAATTGAATCCTTTTATTTCTTTTTGTTCATTTCTAAGCATGGTAACACCCGAATCATTTAATACTTTAACTACAGAATTTGCTAGCTTATTTTCTGCCCAATTTTTTCCATAATCATGATTTCCTAAGATACCGATTGTTCCCAATTTCCCTTTAACTGGATTTTTAAAGATTTCTCTAAGTTGATCGAGTTGATTGAAATCTTCATAATGAATAAAATCACCAGTATAAACAACGAAATCAGGTTGATATTCACGTGCTTTAGCAAACGAATCTATGATGAAAGAATAATCAAATCTATTTCCAATATGTAGGTCACTAATTTGCATTAAGCTTAAACCAATAAGGTTTTTCGGTAAGTTTTTTATTGGCATTTTTATTTTCACAAACTCTAACCAAAAGGGTTCTATTCTATAGCTATAGAACCCAGTTGTTAAAGCCAAACCTGCAAGACTAGTTATTCCTTTTATAAATTTACGTCGTTTCATTGCTTTTTCTAATAAATTCTTAACCCCAATCAATCTTTCTTGAAGCAAACATAACCCCTGCCAAAATGGCAAATAATCCAATACTACCGACTAATAATGCATAGTTTTCTAATTGAATAATCACAAATATAAATCCGTATAAAGCGGTGAGAGAAATACCGATAAGGACAGGAAATTTCCAAATTTTAAGAATTGATTTTGAATACAGAGTAATCAAAATAACTACGGCAGAACCTGCAATTAGATAGGCTTTTGTGAAATCACTATGTTCAGAGATAGAAATTAAAAGCGTATAAAAAACAACAAGAGCTAAACCAATCATCATATATTGAAAAGGATGAATATTTATCTTACTTAAAGTTTGTATTAAAAAGAATAGAAGGAAAGTAAGGGCTATCATTAGAAATCCGTATTTAGCCGAACGTTCATTCTGCTGATAGTCATCCACAGGAATAAAAAAATCAACACCAAAAGAGTACTTATATAAATTAGGTAGGGATTTAAATTGTTGTCCATAAGGTCGGTTCATTTGTAAAACTTTCCAATGAGCATCAAAACCATCTTCTTTTATTTTATCAGGATTAAAGGGTAAAAATTCTCCTTTAAAAGAAGCATCTTTCCAATTAGATGTCAGTTGCATTTTTGTTTCTTTTCCAATGGGAATAATATTGAATCGACTGCTACCACTTGCATTGTAATCTAAATTATATGCAACTAAATCTTCTACAAAACTTTCTTTTAGATTAAATGAAGGAGTTTCAATTAAATAAGAATCATGGTTTCTTAGATTTCCATATTTATCATAAGAAGTAGCTGAATGTTGCTGTTGATTTTGAAAATTAGATTGAAATGATAAGCTTTTATTACCAATTTTAATAATCATTTCATCATTTAAACCCTTTAAATTAGATGTCTTTAATAATATTTGTGTCTTTTCCCAAACAATATCTTTTTCTTTAACATCTTCATTTATTAAACTAAAATCAGGCAATGAAAAATCACCCTTAATTTTAATATTCGAGTTGTATACTGAAGCACTATAAATCCCTCTTTTTTTTAGTTCAGTTTCTATAGAACCCGACACATCTAGTTCATTTGGAAAAAAATACGCGTAATTAATATTTTTTTCCCGTATAGTTTGTATTTTTTTAGTTTTAGAATCGGTAATAGTGCTTTCAGTATAAGTGAAATAAGGTGTTTTAAGTATTGGGCCATATAATACAATTTCATTACCCCAATTTTCATTGATTTCCGTTACCACCTGATTTTGTAAATTTTTACGTTCACGTATTAGATCTTTAATGTAAGAAAGAGGCACTAAAAGAATAAGAATAAGAAATCCGACAACAAACATTCTAAGACTTGTAGATGTTTTTATCCAATTGGTAAGTTTACTTGTTTTTGTTTCGCTCATAATGATATATATTTATTGTTAATAATTTACACTTTGAAATACAAAGTGAATATGTAAAAAAATTAGTTTTTGATTAGTTTTTCTAAAGCATTTAAATGTTTTTTAAAGGCAATTGACCCTTCTTTAGTAACTGCATAGCGAGTTGTTGGGCGTTTGTTGACATATTGTTTAATTACCATAATATAGCCTTCTTTTTCAAGTGCTTTAATATGACTAGCAAGGTTTCCATCCGTTACGCCAAGTAATTCTTTTAGTCTTGTGAACTCGGCATAGTCGTTAACCATAAGTATGCTCATGATGCCCAAACGAACCCGATGGTCAAATGCTTTGTTTATATGTTGTATGATGTTTTTGATTGATTCTATTTTTTATAATTGATTACTCACCTTTCACCCTTTACCTTTCACCTTTCACCCTTTACCCTTTTATCCTTTACCTTTTACCTTTCACCCTTTACCCTTTTATCCTTTACCTTTTTCCTCCTTCAAATACATAATTCCTCCATAAATAATATGCAAAATTCCAAAACCAATTGCCCAGAATAATAAGCCATAACCTACATAAATAGCAGACAATAACCCAACTATAATTTCACTAATGCCCAAGTATTTAACTGTGTCAAGTGTAAATTTGCTCGTATTGACTAATGCCAAACCATAGAAGATTAAACTGATAGGAGCTAAGATACCATAGTGTTCATGGTTCAATAGAATCAAACCAAATATACCACCTGTAACCAGCGGAATTAAAAAATGAATAAGCATTTGCTTGGTTGTTTGATCCCAAAGTGCTTGTTTGTTAGCAATTGCTTTTTTGCGAGTTAGAATATAAGCTGTGATAATAGCTAGTAGTGCAACTGTTACAGCGATTGCAATTAGTTTTAATACAAGTTCGGCATTTTCAGCAGATTGCATACGTATATAAACGGTCTTGTTCAGTAGGAGTTTATAAGCCAAAAAGGCTCCAATCAATGCATAAATACCTGCCATTATACCGCTTAAACCACTAAGGGATAGAAACCGACTGGAACGTTTCATCAAATTTTTGATTTCACTTAAATCCTCTAAATATTGTTTGTTACTCATATTTTATACTTTGAAATGCAAAGTAAAGAATAATATTTTAAATAAGCAATGAAAAATTGAAATTATTTTTTCCTCCAAATAGAATAAAAAAGAAGGGCAGAGGCAATGGCTCCATAAATATCGAGTAACATATCTTTTTGAGCATCCCAAATATCACCTTGAGAACCTAGGAAAGCAGCACCAGTATCGCCACCTTGTTTTATGGCATAAATCATTTCAATGGCTTCGTATAAAGCGCCCCAAAAACCTAAGGCAAAAACACCAAAAAGTGCAGCAGTAAAAAGTGAAGTAATGTATTTTTTTCTATATGTAAACTCAGCTAAAGGATAAGCAAACACACCGACAAAAAAATGCCCGACACGATCAAAGTTGTTCCGTCCGTTTGGAAATAAAAATTCTAAATTTAACTTGGCAAGTTGTTCATTAAAGAAATCAAAAGGAACTAGCTCGAAGGTGTAATGTCCGCCAATCGTGTGTAAAGACAAGAAAAACCACATTAAAAAGTAAGAAATGTTAGAGAATTGAAATTTCTTATAAGTAAATACTAAAATAAGAATAGGAATAAGTACAGGTATAATCTCAGCCCACCAAACAGCTCTATTAAAAGGCTTAATGGCACTAAAAATAAAGACTAGTGCATAAAGTACTAATAAGATAATAGGTAGTTTTCTACTATTCATTTAATACTTTTTGTACGATACTTAAAACCTCTTGAAACTGTTCTTCTTTATTGATGTAAGAAGCATCTATTTCCACAGCATCATCAACTTTAATTAAAGGAGAATCAGCTCTGGTACTATCTATATGATCTCGATCCATAACATTTTGTAGTATTTCATCAAAATTTCCTTCAAAGCCTTTTTCTTTTAATTCTAATAAACGACGTTCAGCTCTTATCTTTGCATTGGCAGTTAAAAATATTTTCACTTCGGCATCTGGGAAAACCACGCTACCAATATCTCTACCATCCATAACAACACCTTTGTTTAATCCCATTAGTCTTTGTTTATCAACTAAAAACCGTCTCACTTCTGAAACAGTAGCAACAGGACTTACAAAATTAGAAACTTCGAGGCTTCGTATCTTTTTTTCAATATTTTTTCCGTTTAAATAGATTTCTGCAAAACCCAATTTTTTATTATAAATAAATTCTAATTCGATGTTATCAAGACTATTAACCAATAAATCCTTATCAAAATCAGTTTTATTAATTAAATCATGTTGCATGGCATATACAGTTACTGCTCTATACATAGCTCCTGTATCAACATAGATATAACCTAATTCTTTTGCTAAACGTTTGGCTACTGTGCTTTTACCTGTCGAAGAAAATCCGTCAACGGCAATCGTGATTTTAGGAGTTTTTAAAGTCATTTATTGATTTAAGTAAATTTCTAAACTAAAAGAATGTGTATCAGCTACAGGATGGTATTTTGAAAACGCATAATTTAATTTAAAACGTTTCATTTTTAAACCAAATCCGAAATTAAGACCTGCAAAAGTTCTTATGTTTTTAAGACTGAGTTCTTGAGCTCTTTGAAAGTTGAATCCGGTACGTAGGCTAAATCCTTTATCAGGAAATAATTCAGCACCAACGACTACATGTCTCATTAAGTTATTAAGAAAACTAGGATTGTTCTCCAAAACATTTCCTTCAAAATCTGAAGTAGAATCAGAAGGGTTTGTCTGGGCTAAATTCCATCTTTGGAGATTATCTAAAGTCCCGTAAATTCGTATTGGTACATGTTCTGGTTGAAAACTACCACCAACAAGTATTTGAAATGGGATAGGCTCTTGTACATCGGTGTAATTTGTAATTTGTGCTCCCGCATTTCTAATTACGGCACTAAATCTATAGGGTTTATCATAGTTGTGATACATAATACCTACATCAGCAGCTAACCCAAAAGACGAATATTTTTCTATTACCGAGTTAATAATTTTTGCATTTGCTCCAATATAAAAACTGGTACGTGGAATTTGATAGGCGTAACCAACTGAAAATGCCATATCAAAAGCATTAAATGTACCTGTTTCATTTCCTGATTCATCGGCTGCTATAAAAGAACCATAATTTAAATAAGTAAGTCCTGTATGAATAGTACCTATATGCCTATCTACGTTATATGCGTAACTTGCAGAAAAAAAGTTGATTTCAGCTAAATAGTTTACGTAATTAACGGACATTTTAGAATCTAAATCTTCATTAATCGCAGATGGGTTCCATAGTGGTTGATTAACATCGTCTGTTAAAGTTAGTACACTTCCTCCTAAAGCAGTTTGCCTTGCAGAAGTTGGAAAGTTTAAAAAAGTATAGACTTGTTCGCCTCCAACTTGGGCTGAAACATTTAACGAAACTAATACGATAAGCAGACTTAGTTTTAGATGTTTAAAAATCACCGATTTAACACGGTTTGGTATAATTCTTTTACTCATTTTTTTTGTGACAATTTTATATTCCCCTTTATTTATATATAGAAACGTAAAGAATACTATTTAATTGTAAAATAATCAATAATATTGATTTTAGATTTTAATTGCAACAAAAATAGTAAAATGTAGCTATCATAGCCCTTTGTGTTTGCTTTTTTTTCTAAATAAACGATTATATAACTAACTAATCTAGCGGCAGGTTTGTATTTGAAGGAAGAGTGTGTAGACGAACATATACTTTTGTATAATGATGAACTCAGTTTGCTATTTAGATATTTAGTTCCCTTTTTAAATTTTATAAACTAGCAACTTAACTTTGTCAATTTTTTTGTCGTTCTTTGCTTAACAGACGATAAGCTCCATTGAAACGAGAGTTTATCTTAAGACCGTTACCCACAATCTCCCTACTAAAAAATCGAGTTGAGTTTTTTTGCTAACGAATTCGTACCTTTGTTAAAGTTTGCTCCTTGTTAAAGCCGGTTTTCGCATT
>DQTL01000257.1 GCA_015662775.1 Lutibacter sp. | reverse complement strand
TACTGAAAACCAATGTTTTAACCTAATTTTTTAACACTTAATTTGTTGATATTCAATGAATTAAATTTTTGTCATGTACTAAAATGTTTTTGTTATATAGCACAAAGTTCAAAAAAGAATAAATAAAAACAGTTGCTTTTAAGTTCTATGTAAGGTGTCTTAGGTTCTATACTAAGACATATAGTTCTAACCCATAATAAGAATCAAGCAAGAAGAGAAAAACAAGGATAATAAGAAGCATTAACCACAATCATTCTTTATGTAAAATTAAATAGTATTTTTGATTCTTTAAATAAAACTAAAATGAACGTACATTTTATAGCAATAGGTGGAAGTGCCATGCACAATTTAGCATTGGCTTTACATCAAAAACAGGATACAGTAACTGGTAGTGATGATACGATTCATGAACCTTCAAAATCTCGATTAGAAAATAAAGGACTTTTACCTAAAGAAATGGGCTGGTTTCCTGAAAAAATCAATTCTAATATTGATGCTGTCATCTTAGGTATGCATGCAAAAGAAGACAACCCCGAATTGCTAAAAGCACAAGAATTAGGATTAAAAATATTTTCCTATCCAGAGTTTTTATTCGATCAATCAAAAGAAAAAACACGAGTTGTCATTGGTGGATCACATGGAAAAACAACCATTACTTCCATGATTTTGCATGTAATGAACTACCACAATGTACAAGTAGATTACATGGTAGGAGCACAATTAGAAGGTTTTGACACCATGGTTCATCTCACTTCTGATAACGAATTTATTGTTTTAGAAGGAGACGAATATTTGTCTTCTCCCATTGATAGACGACCTAAATTTCATTTATACAAACCACATATAGCACTACTCAGTGGTATTGCTTGGGATCATATTAATGTATTCCCAACTTTTGAAAATTACACCGAACAATTTAAAATATTTGTTGACTCTGTTAAAAAAGGAGGAATGCTTGTCTATTATACAGGAGATACACTTTTAAAAAAGACAGTCTTAGATTCCGAAAATCCTATTAAAAAATACGGATATAATACCATCTCTCATACGATAGAAAATGGAATTACTTATTTACTTTCAGAAGAAGGAAAAGTTCCAGTACATGTATTTGGCGAACACAACATGCAAAATTTGGCTGGAGCTCAATGGATTTGTCAATTAATGGGCGTAGATAAATCTGATTTTATTGAAGCCATTGCTAGTTTTTCAGGTGCGAGTAAACGTTTAGAAAAATTGAGTGAAAATGATACAAGTGTATTGTTTAAGGATTTTGCTCACTCACCTTCTAAAGTAAAGGCAACTGTAGAAGCCGTTAAATCACAACACCCTAACAGAGAAGTTGTTGCTTGTTTAGAATTACACACGTATAGTAGTTTAAATGCTAAATTTCTAAAAGATTACAAAGACACTTTAAACCAAGCTGATGAAGCAATCGTTTTTTATTCTCCACATGCAGTAGCTATTAAAGGTTTAGAAGAAGTTACTGAAAAACAAATTAGAGAAGCGTTTCAAAAAGAAGGCTTACATGTTTTTACAAATTCAACTGATTTTAAGGAATTTATTGAGAAAAAAGATTTCGATAACACAGCTCTGTTATTAATGAGTTCTGGGAATTATGGCGGATTAAATCTTGAAGATTTAGCTAGAAGATTTAGCTAATTTGGTCACTTTTTTCACATAGCCAATTAACCAATAAGTTTCTTTCCAATAGGTGAAGAATTTTTTAGATGGAACACCTTTCTTTAAATTTTGAACGCCAATTTGATAGATATAATACCAATGTTGCCGTATCAATTTTAAAGCTTTAAAATAAGTTGTGCGGTAGGGATCATACATGTGGGTTGGTTCAGAAATTGTTCCATTTATTTCTAAAATACAAAAGTTTTTTCCTTTTTTTAAATCTTCCATACTTTGATATTTAATATCCATTCGCCCGTAATACCAACCCTTAATACTAGTATTCACTTCATCAAAGACACTTTCTAATCTACTATCAATCAAATGATTTCCATTTATAAACTGAGTACCTCTCGCATGATTTCCAATATCAGACAACAAAACTACTTTCCCTTTATCAGGAATTGAATGCCACATTTTTTTATGATTTTTTTCTAGCATTTCAATATAATGCTGAGCCCTTTTATCAAATCGGACTAAATCAGCTAAACTAGAAATTCCATTTCCAGTAACTGACAAAAAAGACTTGAGCGTTAGTGAAGTAATTGATCCTTTCTCTGAATTTGGTAATCTATGGTAAAAAACACCGCATTCATTTGGTAAATCAATGAATTCTTGTATAATAATATCTAATTGATACGCGTTGAGATAGTGCTGCAATTCATTGTCTGAGTATATTTTTTTCACTAACATTCCTTTAAAACCAATATCGGGTTTTGCAATTAATGGGTAATCTATACCACTTTTATGAAGCTGAATTATAATTTTTTCAAAATCTCTTTCTTTAGCGACAAAAATAGTTTTTGGCTTAAGGTGATTGGGGATTAATTCTAAAGTTTTATATTTTGATTCGGTACCATTTCCAGAGTTTTTAATAGACGGGTTTATTACAGAATACAGCGTCATATTTCTCCCTTTCAAAGTTAAATACAAAGCATATGGTAAATTGGGAATATAAAACATATAAGATGGCCAATATTCCCATTGAGTAAATTTCTCTATAAAACTAGAATTATACATTTTTATAGTTAAGAATCGCTTCTCTTACGCTACCATATTTTAATAGTAATTGCCTTGCTAAATCCTCTTCTACAGGAATACTTTCCATAATCATTAAAGTACCTCTTTCTACTAATTTAGTATTTGTTAATTGCATATCAACCATGCGATTCCCTTTCACTCTCCCCAATTGAATCATAGTTGCAGTTGTAATCATATTTAACACCATTTTTTGTGCAGTACCAGCTTTCATTCGTGAGCTTCCCGTAACAAATTCGGGACCAACAGTAACCACAACAGGATATTTTGAAACAAGTGCCAATGGACTTCCTTCATTCATCGTTATACATCCTGTTTCAATACCTTCAGCATTTGCTTTTTCAATTGCTGCCACTACATATGGAGTACTACCTGAGGCTGCAATTCCAATTAAAACATCTTGTTTCGAAATTTGATATTCTTGTAAATCTTTCCAACTTTGAGTCGTAGAATCTTCTGCATTCTCAACAGCTTTTCTAATGGCTATATCACCTCCTGCAATTAGCCCTATTACCATTTCATCAGGCACTCCAAAAGTTGGTGGGCACTCAGAAGCGTCGAGAATTCCTAATCTTCCACTTGTTCCTGCTCCAATATAAAAAAGCCGACCTCCGTCTCGTAACTTTGTTACTATTACCGCTATCATTTTATTAATAAATGGCAATTGTTTTTCAACTGCTAGCGCAATTGTTTTATCTTCTTTATTTATACTTTCAATAATTTCTTGTATTGACATCTTTTCAAGATGTTTATAACTTGATGAAAGTTCTGTAATTTTTGTGTAACCCATTTATCTCTTATTGTTGATTTCTCTATAAAAAAAATAGAAAATAATGAAAAAATACATATATTTGCAATGATATGTTTTTATGTTAATAACTTACGGCCATATAATAGCTTTGTTATAAACCCCAAACCTAATTAATATCT
>DQTL01000262.1 GCA_015662775.1 Lutibacter sp. | reverse complement strand
ATTTAAAGTATCTGTTATTTTGTAATATTTAGCTCGTTGGTGTTATAATGTTCCTTGAATAAATAGTTAGCTAAAGGAGGAAATATGGGTGATTGGGAATTTCTTTATGACATGAACGAGCAAGGCTATAGTCCTGAGGAAATAGCAGATGCTGCTGGCTCTGGTGCTTCACCTTCCGAATGGGAATATATAGCGAAACAAGAAGCCCAAGCCGAACAGAAATATAAACATGGACGGCAAAACAGACTTGTATTAAATAAATGTAGAATTGTATTTTTTGATTTAGAATTTTATGTTCCCGAAAGTAGTCGTACCGAACATGGTTTTTGCTATAACCCATGGGATAAAAAATGTAAGTTCTTAGGAGGTTCATTTTTTGTAGCAAACCCAACCCGAGATTTTGAAATAACTGATTTTAAAATAAAAAATAAAATAAAACCTTTATGGCTTTGGAACTACCAATCAGAAAAGCAGGTATTAGAAGCCGTTTATGCTCTATTAAATGATGTTTTAGAGCTTGTTAGGAAAACCCATAAAGGTATGGTTTCCCCTATTTTATGCGGTATCGGAATAACAACCTCAGACCTTCCCATTCTCGTAGAGTTATTTAAAAGATACAAAATACTCACAAATGCTGAAGCATTTGTATTTCAAAATAAATTCAGGGTAGTTGATTTATCCCAATTATCCATATCAACATTTAACAACGGCAACAACTTTCTCTACCCAAAATCGAAAAATGAAATTCTTATCAAATATATAAATGGTAAAAAATTTGAGTCTGGCAAGGTTGTTTGGGAACTGTACGAATCAAAAGATTATGTTGGTATTGAAGAAAGAGTGCTAGATGAAGTGGCATCTACTCATAAGTGCTATAAATTAATAAATGATGATTTACATAAGTTTAAAGCATTAGAAAAGGCAGAAAAAAAGCGAATGAAAGATATACTTAAAAATGAAGATAATGGTATAAATTAAATAGCTAACAATCAAATCCACTTGACCGTAAAAAGCGTCACAAATTTTGCTGTCGCAAAATTTCCGCCCCTTTTTACGTCAAGTGATTTGGGCGTTATATCTAAAAGGACATAAAGTTGAAATTATCACACTCAGAACAATTATCTTATTCGACAATTAGAATTGAATGTCAATATGCTGATGGAAGTAGTGGAACAGGTACAGGATACTTTTTTTTATTGAAAGAAGATGAAAAAACTAATACTCATATACCAGTTGTAATTACAAACAAGCATGTAATTAAAAATTCAAAGCAGATTAGATTTCTTTTTACAAAAGCGAATAATTCTAATGAACCATTGGACCAAGATCACTTTGATATCTTTTTCGACAGTTCTACCTTTCCGATATTCAATCATCCAGAAGACGATGTAGATTTATGTGCAATTCCTATTCAACCATTCATAGAAGAAGCACACAAAAGAGACGAAAAACTTTTTTATATACCAATAAATAAATCAATTTTACCAACCAAAGAGCAAATAAAAGACTTTAGTGCCATGGAAGATATTATTATGATTGGATATCCAAATGGAATTTGGGATAGCAAGAACAATAAACCAATATTTAGAAAAGGTGTAACAGCTACTCATCCTAATTTTGACTACAATGGTAAAAAAGAATTTTTGATTGATGCAGCTTGCTTCCCAGGTTCAAGTGGTTCACCTGTATTCATTTTTAATGAAGGTGGATATATGGACAAAAATGGAAATTTAAATATGGGGAAAAGCCGAATAATTTTACTTGGAACTTTATATGCAGGACCACAACAAACAACAACTGGTGAAATAAAAGTTATTAATGTCCCAACTTCTCAAAAAGCTATTTCGGTGTCAAGTATTCCAATTAACCTTGGATTAATTATTAAATCTGAAAGAATCCTTGAACTAGAAAAGCTTATTTGAACACAAAAATATAACAAAACCTTGGAGAGAAATAGTTTACCCTAGCGGGCAAAACTATTTCTCAAGTCAACCGTTGTGTGACTGAATAAACTTCAAATCAATTTTTAGCTAAAATATCAAATATAAACTTTACAGAAATAAAAGAAATACATTGGAAAAACAGATGACACAATCAATAGAACCAAATATTGCAGACTTAGCTAATGGATGGCTCAAATCTTACAAACTCCCCTATAAACTAGAACAAGAAAATTTAAATAGTGAAATAGATAAAGCACTTAAAGAATATGAATCTAAAGGTGGTGGCAAAGGTGGAAATCGTCCTGATGCAAAATTATTAATACGAGATAAAAATTTAGTAGATTTTCCAATACTGATTGAATACAAAGGGCTAAAAGGTAAATTAGAAAAACTTAACTCTGATGAACAAGTTGAAAACAAAACAACTAAAAATGAACCCAACTATAAAAATATAAAAGATTTTGCAGTAAATGGTGCAGTTCACTACTCAAATGCACTCTTACATCACACAAGCTATACAGACATCATAGCTATTGGAATGACAGGATACAAAGATGTATCTGGAAAGATTAAGCATCAAGTCGGTGTTTATTTCGTATCAAAAAGTAATTTTGGTGTGGGACAAAAAGTTGGTGAATATTCGGATTTTTCTTTTTTAGCACCTGAAAATTTT
>DQTL01000194.1 GCA_015662775.1 Lutibacter sp. | reverse complement strand
CTGAAGAAGGTGCTGTTTTGGCTATTGATAATGAAACATTTCCAAAAGAAGTAAATCTACAGAATTTAGAATTGGTTGCTTATAAAATTACAGGAGACGTTAATTTGTCTATAGTTGATCAAAATATTGCAATTCTTACTATTTTTCCCAACCCAGCAAAGGAATCATTTAAAATAAATTATAAAAATGATACTATTAAAGAGGTGAGTTTGTACAACAGTTTAGGGCAACTAGTTTTAACGACAACGCCTGAAAATAATACCGTTGATATTTCTACTCTATCTAATGGGTTTTATATTGTGTTACTAAAAACAACCGAAAAAGAGTATTTTTCTAAATTGATTAAAGAGTGATGATTACATACTTGGAGGTTCAATACCCATTAGTATTGAAATTAGTAATGGTGCTGAACCCACGACATTGGCAAGAATATGAATGTATATAGCGGGTAGTATGCTACCAGATTTCTCTCTATAGTAAGCAGCAAGTAATCCGACTACGGTTGCATTAGAAACAATCATACCTGCAAACCAATAAGACATCGTATTAAAGAGACTTAAATGCATGGCCCCAAAGAATAATCCTGAGAAAATTACAGAAATACTTAAACCTATAACTTTTTTATTCTTTAGGTGATCCATAAATCCTTGTACCAAACCTCTAGAAAGGAATTCTTCCGTAATACTTGACCAAATCCAAACAATCAATATCATTTGTAAAATAGATTGGCTAGGAAATACCTTATTGTTTTCTGATGGAAAATAGTTTCTAAGAATACCTACAAATATGATTCCTCCAATAATCATAGAAGCTAGTATTATACCAATACTTACAAGTGTCATTTTGGGATAACTTATGTTCTTAGCTCTTACAAAACCATAATTTGTGAACGATTTATCATTTACAAACCATATCATAATAACAGAAAGAATGAGAATGTAAAATTTAAAAATAATATTTCGGGTGTAATAATTAAGATTTAAAAGTTCTTCTACAAAAGGAGTAGTCCAACTAGCAAGGTACTTACTGGTAATAAACACAAAGACACCTAGAAAAAGTGCTACGAGTACGCTTAGTAAAGTGTTTTCTTTTATTTTACTGATTATTGTATTCATAATTATTTGCTTTTAAAAAGTTTATCAAATCCTGGTATATTTGAATTGTAAAAATATTTTTGTTTTTCAAGAAGTTCTACAACTTCTTTTTCAAAGTTCTTACTACCTATTTTTGTAGTTATTTTCATCATTGTTTGTTCTTGCATACGACCAGCATGAAGGGTGCATGCCATATAATAATTGTTACTCCAATTAGCTTGTATGGTTTTCGTTAAATCTTTATCCATAAGAGCCATTAGGTACTCTTCACCATCTATGATTAGGTTTAGTTGTTCACTTTTCCAGTGAGCCATAGCCTTTTCACCTATATTAGAATAAGCAATATCAGCACCGTCAATTTCAATAGGCTTATAAGTTTGAATATATACTTTAACGCCCCTAATGATGGCTTCCTTGATGGGTTCTAAAACCAAGTTGAGTGCATTGGGGAAAGCATCGATAACCGCAATTACCTTGGCTTTTTGCATCATATTTCTAAACCGTTCAAAAACTAAAGGGGCAGATTCAATAGAATAAGTTTTTTCATCGTAATGATCTATTTCTAAATTGTTTAGGAGATTTTTTGTTTCTTCCGTTTTGGCAATTAATTCTTTTTTATAATGATTTAAAAACTCGTTAGGCGGCACCGCTTTACAATATTTACTTTTATTACTTTCAATAAGTACAGCTCCTTTACTTGCAAGTGCATCAATAGCTTTGTAAACATTAGCCGTTGGCTTATTGATAGATTTTCCTACTTTGTAGGCAGTCATCTGTTCGTTCGTTAGTAAATGCAAATAAACTTCAGCTTCCAATTGATTTAATCCGAGATTTTTCAAAGATTCAATGTTGTTGTTTTGTGATTTCATTTGATGCCTTTTCATTAGTATAATACAAAACTACTACTATTATTCAGCATAAACAATAAATAGTATAAAAATATACTAACAAAATAATAAATTTGGAATTTAATGCTTAGGAAAGGAATAAAAAACGAAAACCGGAACTCAAACTATTGTTTGTGTTCCGGAAATCAATCTAAAAACTACTAACTAAAAATTGTGTTTCGTCAAGGACTAGAATGTCCGACGAATTTACATGACAAATATAGCGTGTCATTTATTAAAAAATACTGATATATGTCATAATGAGAGAAAAAGACTTAAAAAACTAATTATGAGGTGTTTAGTTCTTGTGGCTATGTGTGTAAGCACGCCATTTTGTTATTACAGCTTCAAAGTCATCAGGTAATTCAGTGTTAAAACTCATTTTTTCACCAGATAAAGGGTGCGTAAAGCCTAGAGTTTTGGCATGTAATGCCTGTCTAGGAATTACTTTAAAACAGTTTTGAACAAACTGTCTGTACTTAGTGAAAGTCGTGCCTTTTAAAATACGATCACCACCATAACGTTCGTCATTAAAAAGGGGATGACCAATATGTTTAAAATGAGCACGAATTTGATGAGTTCTTCCAGTTTCTAATTTACATTGTACTAAAGTTACATATAAAAACCTTTCGATTACTCTATAATGGGTAACGGCATGTTTTCCAAAATCACCTTCGGGAAAGACATCCATAATCAATCTATTTTTTAAACTACGTCCAATATTACCTGTTATGGTTCCTTTATCTTCCTCTAAATTCCCCCAAACTAATGCATAATAAAGACGTTCGGTAGTTCTATCAAAAAACTGCTCAGATAGTTTGGTCATAGCAATTTCTGATTTAGCAATAACTAATAAACCACTAGTGTCTTTATCAATACGATGTACCAAACCTGGGCGTTCGTTTGAGTTGGTCGGAAGGTTTTTTATATGATGTAGCAAACCATTTACTAGCGTTCCTGTATAATTTCCATGTCCAGGATGCACCACTAAACCTGCTGGTTTGTTGATAATTATAACATCATCATCTTCAAATACAATATCTAAAGGAATATCTTCAGGAAGTAATGTGGTATCGCGTGGCGGTTGGTCTAGAACAACACGAACCTCATCATGAGGTTTTACTTTGTAGTTAGATTTAACACTATTCCCATTAACTAATATATGACCTGTTTTTGCAGCTTGTTGAATTTTATTTCGAGTTGCATTTTCAATAAAATTCATCAAAAATTTATCGACACGTAAAGGTTCTTGACCTTCACTTGCCATAAATCTATAATGTTCAAATCCTTCTTGAGGGTCAAATTCTTTGTTATCCATTACTATATATTCAAAGTCAGAATATTCTTTTATTGATTTTTTTTCTGAATTAATAATTCTACATTTTTAATTCATTTATCCTTTCCCGTCTCCTAAAATTAGGTCAATGACAGATTTTTTGGGAAGTTTATCCCCTTTTTTAATCTCTTTTCCTTTATGTTTGAGACCTCTTACTACATTTTTACCACGGTCGGTTACCCAAGTTGGATTATTTCCAACAGTAAAACCAGTCGCCCGTAGTGTAGTTTCAATATTTCTTCTTGTTTTACCATAAAAATCAGGAATGGCAACAGATCTATAGCCAGAAGGATTTAAGGTTAAGTATATTTTTCTATTTTCTTTGACAATATCACCAGCTTCGGGATTTTGTCTAATAACAGATTTTTTAGGATAATTGGGGTTATAACTAGCAGAATCAATGACTATATAGCGTAAATCCATATCATCTAATAACTTGTCTACATCACTTAGCACCTGTTTTGATAAGTTAGGAACCTCAATTTTTTGGTTGTGGTTGGTCGTGAATTTCAGCCATTGAAATACTAAAAAAATCACTAAACCAACACCAATTATAGCAAAGGCAACTTGCTTCCAAAATACTTTTGTGAAAAGAAATTTTATGATACTCATAAATATATAATTTGTGCAAAGATAAGGCTTTGAATTCAGAATTCAGAATGTAGAATTCAGAATTAAGAATTCCTAATTAATTATGAGTACAAATAGGTGTGTAATTCTAATTGAAAATTTGTAGATTTGTAACTATAAATCGTGTTTTTTATGAAGAAAAGAGTCGCTGTTGTCATGGGAGGTTATTCCTCAGAATATGGAATTTCACTAAAAAGTGGAAAGGTCGTCTGTGATAGCCTAAATACAGAATTATATGAAGTGTTTGCGATACATGTTTTGGAAGAAAAATGGGTGTTTATCGATGGGAACGATAATGAATATCCGATAGATAAATCTGATTTTACTGTAACAATTAAAGGTGAAAAAATTTGTTTTGATGTTATCTTTAACGCCATTCATGGGCATCCTGGTGAAGATGGTGTCTTGGTTTCTTATTTCGAATTATTAGGTCTAAAACACACCTCAGACTCATTTTATAAAATGGCATTGACTTTTAATAAAAGAGATTGTTTAAGTGTTTTAGAGTCTTATGACATCGCACATGCAAAATCGGTTTATTTGAATCAAGGAGATAGTATTGACACTAAAAAAATTATTAAAAAGATAGGCTTACCTTGTTTTGTAAAAGCGAATAGAGCAGGCTCTAGCTATGGTATTTCAAAAGTATATAAAGAGTCAAAACTAGTAGAAGCTGTTGAGTTTGCCTACAAAGAAGACGATGAAGTCTTAATAGAAGAGTATTTAGATGGCGTAGAGGTGTCCGTAGGTGTAATTACCTATAAAGGAAAAGTAACAGTTTTACCGATAACTGAAATTGTTTCAGAAAATGATTTTTTCGATTTTGAGGCTAAATATTTAGGGAAATCTCAAGAAATAACGCCCGCAAGAATTTCAAGCGAACAAGAAAAACAAGTGCGAGAAATTGCGGAGAAAGTATATAGAACATTGCGTTTAGAAGGCATGTCAAGAGCTGAGTATATATACAAAAATGGCATACCACATTTTATAGAAATAAATACAGTTCCGGGTATAACCGAAGCGAGTATTTTACCACAACAAGCACAAGCAGCTGGGATTTCTTTAGAAGAATTGTTTGGAAGTTTGGTGGAGAATGCTTTGGTTGATTAGCTGATTAGCTGATTAGCTGATTAGCTGATTAGCTGATTAGCCGATTAGTTGATTTGAAGATTTGTTGATTTGAAGATTTGTTGATTTGAAAAGTTGAAGATAAAGAAATTTGAAAGTATGATTGAAAAATCAATACGTATTATAGCATGGCTAAGGGTTTTATTTCACCTTTTTTAGTAGGAGTAATTGCTGGAGTTATTGTTTATTTCTATTTTAAAAATGTTTTTGTGAATAGGAATACGGTGATTCTTGTAATTTTGGGATGTGCTACCGCAGAGAATTCATGGCAGAAAACATCAGAAAAGAAGTTAGTTTATTGTTTTTTAGTTCAACACATTTTGAGAAAGAACACAAGCCAAAAGAATAAGCATTATTAAATCGAGTATATATCAACTAATTAGCAAACAGTCTAATATCTAACAGCGTAGCGGTCTAAAATCTAGTATTATGAAACGAGCCATTTTTCCAGGATCATTTGATCCCATCACATTAGGTCATGTTGATATTATCAACAGAGCTACTAATTTATTTGATGAAATAATTATTGCTATAGGTGTAAATAATGATAAAAAATATTTGTTTACTCAAGAACAACGTTTACAATTTATCAAAAATACATTTAAAAATAATTCAAAAATAAAAGTAACTACCTATCAAGGTTTAACAATCGATTATTGCAATAAGATGAATGCAGAATACATTTTACGAGGATTGCGTAACCCAGCAGATTTCGAATTTGAAAAAGCCATTGCCCAAACCAATAGAAACTTATCGGGAATAGAAACAGTTTTTCTATTAACTAGTGCCAATACAGCATATATAAGCTCGAGTATAGTCCGTGATGTCTATAGAAATAATGGTGACATTTCGTCGTTGGTGCCTGATTCTGTCACAAAATTTATTATGGAATAATTATTGTTGTAAAAGACACGTAAAAAAAGCATATTTTTGCAAACTATTTTAGTTGAGAACTTTGAAACGTTACAAACTTTGGACTTTAAACTATAAATGGGGACGACCGGTTTTGACAGCGAGGTCAAGCAAATCGTAAGCATGTCGAGTAATGAAGTAGCACTCGTAAAACCCAATTTCACTTTATAAACGGCGAAAATAATTACGCTTTAGCTGCTTAATCTGAATTATAGTAGGATTTGCTAATTTCTTGCTAGGCAAGAAGGCTGAATGTCTCTTAAGAGCCTTGGTTTACGGCGATTAGTTTAGAGGCATCGTAAAAGTAAACATAGGATTAGAAATGTTTCGATTCTATTCCGAAATTAAAGAAACTAAGCTTTGAGTGGGCGGTTTTTGGTCAGCTCCTTGTCGAAAATTAAACAAGAACTAAGCATGTAGAAAACGGGTTGGTTGCTCGTTTGGACGCGGGTTCGATTCCCGCCGTCTCCACAAAAACACTCATAGTCTTATTGATTATGAGTGTTTTTTATTTTTCACAAGTTTTTATTATTTAATTACTAACCTGAGAAAACTAGTTTGTAAATTATACTGATATACTGAATAGTATCCTATTCTTCTTTTTTCTTAACAATACTTTCTTTCCCTGCTAAGATTCCAATTCTAAGATTAAAACTAAATAGTTTGTTATCACTTCCTATCATATTACCTAGGCGAAGAGGTTCTCCAAAACCAATAAAACTATTTTGATCTTCATCTCCATCAAAACTACCTCCATAATAATGAAAACCTACTGAGGCATCTATTGAAAGGATATTGTTTAAAATCCATTGTTTTCCATATTGAATTCCAAAATGAAAAACAGAATGATCTAGTGAAATAATAGATGTACTACTCCCATCATAATTATAATAATAATGATTATACGTTGTTTTACCACTACTAAAACCAAAAACAGGCGAAAAATAGGAACCATCTAAAATATGTTTTGGTCTATAAGAATTGCCTCTAAACAATTTTTTTGTTTTTAGTCTATATGCTACGTCTGCACCAAATCCATTTCTATCAATATCATTTGAGTTGATTCCTAGTCCGTATATTTTTATTTCACCAAGAACAGATTGCCCAGGTGCTATGGCTCTCTCATAGGCAAGACCAAGCGTGTTTGAACCAAATGCAGAAAAATTGAACATAATGTTATTAATCTTGTCTTCGGCAAAATATAACTTATCACCTTCATGATTTTTAATTTCCATTGTTTTACCATATTTAAAGGCAACATCACTGACAAAAGCTTTGTCAATAGTGAATATAACTCCATTTGGGTCTTTAAAATCTACATATTTAATGGTGTTGTTTTTCATTTCTTTAATAATTACTTCTAAAGTGGTACCATCTTTTTTTGTGATGATGTCTTGAGCGAAAGTAGTTGTGTAAGAGATAATAAAAATACCAACTAATAATTTACTAAAAATATTTTTCATAATATTAATGTTTAATAATTGACTACAAATGTAGTTTTAATTTATGTTTATTTAATTGGATAACGACGCTTGTCCTGCCATTGTCCACTTTTATTATTTTTTATTCTTTTATTAAAAGAGGCTTTAAGTTGATTTTACTATAGATTCATTAAAAAAGAGCTGTTCTATTAACAAATAGAAATCTTTCTTTTGATGAAAAGATAATTCCCATTGTCCAAAATGACAAATACTATATGTGTTAAAATCGCATTAATCCCATTTTTTGATGTCCGCCAAGCCATGCTGTATTTTTATCAATAAACTGAATTGTAAAATAAGAAGCATCACTGACTTTTTTCCAAGTTTTCCCTGCATCATTTGAAAAAGAAACGCCCATAACACCAACTGCAATTAGTTCTTTTCCATTTGTATTGGGAATATACTGTACACAACTTCTGTAATTGGGGTCTTTTCCTTGTGCTACTAGTTGCCATGTTTTTCCACCATCTGTAGTAACAGCTTTGTTTTGTTGGTTTTCTTTGGGATTTGAATAGTCACCACCTATAATAAACCCGTTATTCTTATCATAAAAATCAACCGAATAAATACCTTGAGATCCTTTGCCTTGTATTATTGGTGTATCAAAAACTTGCCAAGAAATCCCTTTATCGGATGATTTAAAAACCCGTGCTTTTGTTCCACCTGAAACTAACCAAACTGTATTGTCAATTATTTTAATATTGGTATTGCTAGCAGCAAAGACAGCTTCACCTTCTATCGTTTTAGGTAGGTTTGAGCAATCTGTTTTTTCCCATGTTTTGCCACCATCATTTGTAGTGATTATTGATAAACAATCTTCGGTGGGGTCACCCATTGCAATTCCATTTAATTCATCAAAAAAAGCCATTGAATCGTAAAATACTTTTGGGTGGTTTTCGGTATAGACCAACTCGGTTTTATCACTTGATATTTTATACAACAAAGCCGGACTTTCAATGCTTAAGATAAATAGATCAGTTCCATTTGAGGCAATACTTCTGAAACTGGGTTTTATGCTGTCTTGGTAAGTGATTTTTGTTTTCGCCCATGTTTTTCCAGCATCTTGGGTATAACCAAAACTACCATTGGAACCCGCATAATAAACGGTGTTTTTATCGACTATTTGAATGGCTCTAATACTTATACTGTCTTGTTTAAACTCTTGGATTGTAGGATTTATTTCTTTTCTGGGTTGGTAGGTTGTTTGGCAGGATTGAGCGACAACCAAAAATAATATAAGTATGTTTCTGTACATTTTATTTGTTATTTATTTAACCTCCATTCTGTTCCAGAAGTATCAAAACCTATACTACCTGTTTTATTTACAAACAATTATTTAGAGTTAAAAGTGAAAAGAGTATTAAAATATATTTCATAGTTATTGTTTATTAAGAGTTCTTTTAAATATTAATCTTTTTTTAAAATCAAAACAACCTTAGTACCTGTTTTATCATCGGTTAAATCTTCAATAAACACATCTACTTTATCGTTGTACATTTCATTGAGAATTTTTATACGTTTTTTGATATTTCCCATTCCTTTTGATTGTTGTTTTTTCTGATTTTGAGTTTTAAGTTCTTTTGATTTGGCTCTACCGATACCATCATCAGAAATTATAATTTGAATGGTTTCATTATCTTTTTGCTTAAAATCAATTAACAAGTTTCCCTTAGTTTTCTTGTAACGTAACCCATGCCATACCGCATTCTCTACATAAGGTTGTAATAACATAGGTGGAATTTGAAATTCGTTTAAATGTATTTTTTCATCTACATTTATTTTAAAATCAAATTTGTCTTCAAACCGTGAATGTTCTAATTGCAAATAGAGTTTTAGGAGTTCTATTTCTTTTTTTAATGGGATAAAATCTTGTTCTGAATTATTCAATACATTACGCATTAAAGTAGAGAAATCAGTTAAGTATCTATTAGCAGTTCGTTCGTCATTTTGAGCAATAAAACTATTGACAGAATTTAACGCATTAAAAATAAAATGCGGATTCATTTGTGAACGTAATGATTTTAATGCCAATAAATTATTCGCTAATTTCTTTTGTTTGTTACTGCGATACATATAAAACAACGCAAAACTAAAAAGGACTAAACCAAATAGCAACCCATATATCAATAGTTTTTGTCTCTTGTAGTTGGCTACTGTTAGATCTTGTTCACTTACGGAGAGTTGGTACTTGCTTTCTGATAATTCTCTATCTTTCTCCAAAGAATTTATGCGATTTTGCTTGGCTCGAAGTTCGTTGTTAAGGGTCGTTGCCGCTTGTATTTCTGTTTCTTTTTGTCGGTATAATTCTTCTACTAATCTTGCGTATTCTTGATAATTTTGGAGTGCTTTTTTTGAATTTCCAACTTTTTTATAGAGTTCAGAAAGCTTTTGAATTGCATTTTTTTGAATTTCTAAATTGTTTGAGGCACTGGCTTTAGAAACACTTTTTTCAAGATAGGGTATGGCTTTTCCAAATTCGTTTTTATCTAAATACGCACGACCAATATCTAAATTGAGTTGAGAGGTTGTTACTTCGACCTTAGTTTCATCATCTTCAATTATACTGATGCTTTCTACTTCGGCTTCTTCTAATTCTGCTAATGTTTGTTTTCTAATTTCAATTTCATTGTCAAAATCTTTATTGGTTTGATAGACTTCTGCTACTTTATTTTGTACAGCTGCCCTTTTTTGCATGGGTACTGTTTGTAGTTGTTGAATACTATTCTGAATGTAAATATTTGCTTTTTCTTTACTTCCTTTTCGATTTAATAAAGTAGCTATTTTAAGATTTAAACTCGAAATTTCACTTGTAAGTCTATTATGATCTGCAATACCTAATGCTTCTTGAAAATAAGTCAATGCTTTTTCAACTTTGTTTTGATTGTTAGCATTATTCCCTAAACCTTCTTTGATTTGCATTTCTTCCGAAGGAGAAACAGATTGTTTTAAAAGGTCTTGATAGGTGTTGTTGCTAAGCGTATATTGTTTATTTAAAGCTAGTGCTTTTGCTAATTTTATTCTCAAATCAGAGTCCTCATTTTTTCTAAGAGCCTGTTGGTAATTGGTAACAGCTAAATCGTATTGTTTGAGTTTCATATAACTGTCACCTAATAATCTATAGCTTTTGTCGAGTTGTTTTTTTACTTTTCTTTTTCCAGATTTTAAAAATTTCTCAACAAAATCTATACTCTTATTTGGATTCTTTTTATTGTAATAAGAAGCAGAGTCAAGATTAGTTTCTTCAGATTCTAAAGAGCGACTCCTAATTTTTGTTTTAGCTAACTTTTTTTCCTTGACAACTTCTTCAGAAAGGTCTTCTACTTGGTAATCAATACTTCCATCTAAATAATAGGAGTTAATTAGTTTTCCATCTTTACTCAATACAATTTCATCTCCAATTTTAGCTTTGATACTAAAATCACCGTTGTAATTTGTATAAGTAAATATCCCTTTTCCTCGTACACTTACACGAACTTGTGAAATTGGTTTTCCTTGCTCGTCAGTAATTCGATCTTTATAAATCTCTTGTTGGGGCAGATTTGTTGAATTTCTTTCTTTAATTTGGGTGTAACCTATAAAAGAAAAATTCAAAAAAAACAGAACCAATAGTGTGTTGTATATTCTCATTATGTAGGTAAAAGTAAGCAGAAACCTAGAACTAGAAAAATGAGCTTTACAAAAACAGCTTTAATTAGGCTTTTATGGGTCAATAATTAACCACTTTACCCTGAAAAATGACTGTTTCAGGGTTAAATTGAAGTTGTTTACTAATTGCTGTACATTTTTGAAAAATAATTCTTGTAACTTTGAAATGTGATAAGAAGATGATATTTCATTGTTTACTATTCCAAAATAGCATCTACAATAATCTGATGTGCTTTCGTACGAATATCCTCTTTGTAAAGTTGACGATTATTCATAGTTGGGTAGGTACGGTTAGAAAGAAAGATATATACCAATTCTGTTTCAGGATCTGCCCAAACATAAGTCCCTGTAAAACCAGCATGACCAAAACTCTTATCTGAGACACAGCCACAGGTTGCTTTTACTTCTGGGTCTATTTGTGGTTTGTCAAAGCCCAAACCTCTACGTATAGAGTCTTTTGCGTAGTATTGCGTATTGAATTTATTAATAGTTTTAGATTGAAAATAACGTTTACCACCATAAAAACCACCTTGTAAATACATTTGCATCATTTTAGCAATATCATTGGCATTTCCAAAAAGTCCAGCGTTTCCACTAACACCACCCATCATGGCGGCTCCCATATCGTGCACGGTTCCTTGTATAGTTTCATTTCTAAAATAGGTGTCTTTTTCGGTAGGTGCAATTCGTTCTTTTGAGAACTTTTCTAAAGGTAAATATGTTAATGTGTTTGCTCCGAGCGGTTTGTAAAACCACTCATCATCCAGTATATTCATTTGTTTGTTGTAATTCCTAAAAATATAGTCTTTCATCAAATAAAAGATGAGTCCGCTGTATTTATAACCTGGTTTTTCTCTTAATTCAGAAACTGCAATATGTTTATAAATCGTATCTTGATAATCACTACGTAAATAAAGCTTTTCGGATATTTTAATATTGAAATCTTTAGAAGATTTGTTTCTATAATAGGCAGTTAAAGGTTTTTTGGTAATACTATCAAAAGTAGTAGGGTAGTAGTTAATCCATGCTTTAAGTTGTGCATTATGTGCCAGTGCTTTACGCATTGTAATAGCTTCTTTGTTGCTTCCTTTTAGAACGGGCATGAGTTCCCCTAAAGTGTCGTCTAGATTATATTTTCCTTCCTCTTCGGCTTTCATAAGTAGTGGTAAACCTCCTAAAATTTTGGTGACAGATGCCAAATCATAGATGTCTGAATTTATTACTTTTCGTTTTTTATTGTATGTGAAATATCCATAAGATTTATGAAAAACAACTTTTCCGTTTTTGGCAACTAAAACCTGCATGCCTGGCGACATTTTATCAGTAAGCACTACGTTCGCTAAAGAATCTAATCTTTGTAATTTTTGGAAACTCATGCCGACTTCTTCGGGTTTTCCATAAGATAATCGTTTTAAACTATGTGAAAATATACCATGTCCTGCTGGAAATTCAATACCTATACTTACAGGAAGTTTTCCGTTGGTTTCTATAGCACCAAATATTTTTTGAGCTGTTAATTCTTGTGCAAAAACCGAATTTTGATACCCTAATACAATAGCCTCTATATTCTTAAAATCAGCTATTTGCAACAAACTATACGGACTTGCAAAAACACTTAAAACCACCTTGTTTTTTGTGCTTATTTTTTTGATTAATTTTAATTCGTCTTTTGAGAATTTATAATTTTTCCAAGGGTTTGCATTTGACTTATGAAAACCGATGATTACTAGATCATATTTTTTTAGTTCTTGTAAAATTTTCTTCCTCTCTTTTGTTTTTATAATTGTAACCGAAGTGTATTTTTTTAACATTGTTACAAAAGGAGTTGCATTAGCTTCTGAGTCTCCGAGTTTTATATAGGCGATTTTTTGTTGCACATCTTTTATTGGAAAGCTTGTTCCATTTTTTAAAAGAGTAATCGATTGGTCTATCAATTCTTTATCTAAAAGGGTGTCGTAAGTTGTGTTTAAATCGGAATGTAGGTTGTTTAAATCAACTGGTTTGTAGTTGTTTAAACCTGCCCAATATTTTGTTTTTAAAATCTTTCGAACAGAATAATTGAGTCTAGCTTCTGAAAACTTTTCGGAGCTATAAGCCTTTTCGATATACGAAATAGCTTTAGCAACATCTTGTGGGAAAAGTAAAATATCATTTCCTGCCAAAAATGCTGCCAAATCAATAGCCCCATTTTCGGCAAAATTACTAGCTCCTTTCATATTTAATGCATCTGTGATAATCAAACCATTGAAACCTAATTTGTCTTGTAAAAGATTGGTCACTACTTTTTTAGAAATAGAAGTAGGAATCGTTTTGTCACTTTCTAAACTAGGAATACTTAAATGTGCTGTCATGACACTTCCCATATTTTCTCCAAACAATTTTTTATATGGGTATAATTCTATGCTATCAATTCGTTCTTTATCAAATAAAATACTAGGTAAGGTTTTGTGTGAATCCATAGCCGTATCGCCATGTCCTGGAAAGTGCTTGCCACAAGCTAATACCTTTTCGCCTTGTAAACCTTTGATAAAAGCACTTGCTTTTTGGGTGACATTGTATTTGTCTTCTCCATACGATCTATTACCAATTATAGGATTGTTTGGGTTGGTGTTTATATCAATTACAGGTGCAAAGTTGATGTGTATTCCTAGTCTTTTGTGTTGTTCTCCAATACGTTTTCCTAATTTTTCAAGTAAATTATTGTCACGTATTGCACCCAAAGTCATATTCCAAGGAAATCTATAGGTGCTATCAATACGCATGTTTAAACCCCATTCGCCATCAAAAGAAATAAGTAAAGGTATTTTTGATTTAGCTTGGTACAAATTATTGAGCAGTCCTTGTTTATGGGGTGAACCTTGCATAAAAGTCAATCCACCAATTTGGTGTTTTTCAATAAGATTTTCAATATATTTTTGATGTTCTTTGTCTCTATTAGAATAGGTTTGAACCATGATAAGTTGTCCTACTTTTTCTCGAACTGTCATTGTAGAAAGAATACTATCTACCCATTGTTCTTGTGCTTGATGATCTTTTGTTAATAAGGGATCTGGTTGTTGTGCTTGAAGTTTTATTGAACTAATTAGTAATAAAAGGATGAGAAATATTTCTTTTGTGCCGATGCTATGTATGGTGTTCATTTGTTTTCTTATATTTTTCCAAAAGTACGAGTTTTTTTGGAAGATTAAAATATGATTGCGTTATTAATCTTCTAAAGGTAAGACGGCTACCCTAAAGCCTTTCTAGCTTTTAAAATATATTTAGCTCTGTCTAAAGGACTAATTCCTTTAAATTCTCTTGTTTTTCCTAAGTGAGTTGGACAGGTTTTATAACTAGAAAACCATGTTCTAATTTTTGCTTTACCACTAGTAAGTGCACTTAGTTTTATTGCTAAATCTAATGTGGTGGCTACAGGGAATTCACCAGTAATTTGGACGATTGAATCTCTAATCATTGGGCTTTTTAATTCAGCTCTTAGTTTTATTAAAAGACTGGTAATTTTTCCTAGATATTCTTCTGGAGCGACAATTTTAAAATATAAATAAGGTTCTAATAAAGTCATTTTTGCCAGTTTTAATCCTTCCATAATTCCCATAGGTGTTGCAATTGCAAAATCATTGCTTTTTGTGTGGGCTTCATGGTCTTCTCCAGCGATTAAGGTGATCTTAATATCATCCACTTCCCAACCTAAAATGCCTTGATGTAAAGCAGTTGGTATTGTTTTTTTCACATCGTTTTGATATTGTTTTTTCACATCGTTTACACCTACAATTGAAGTGTATTCAACACCAGTACCGCGTTTTGCAGGTTCTATTTTAAAAGTCATAATTGCCCAACAAGGTTTGGGCATCCAATAACGTACATAGCCTTCTGCATTGATAGTAGGTGTTTCTTTGTAGATTACTGTAGGCTGATTAAAGATGACAGGAATATTAAATCTGCTAAGTAAAATACTTTGAATAATCTCTTTTTGAATTTCCCCTCTTATATTGATATGTAATTCACTTTCTTCTTTTAAAAATGAGAATTGCAAGTCAGGATTCTCATTATTCAAGATGTGTAATGCTTCAACTAAGGTATTTAAATCAGTTGCTTTTTTCGGTGCTAGCTGTACGCTAAGAAAAGATGTTTTTTCTGTGTTTTTAATAGAATCATCAGGAATAAAACCTAAGAAATCACCTGGTTTGGTTTCATGAAAACCTTGTATCCACGCAATTTCACCTGCTTTTATTTCAGAAATTATTTGTTGATTTTGAAGGTCTATATTTTTTATTAAACTCACCTTTTCTGAAATATTTATCGAAGCATTTAACACATTGGTTCTTGCTTTTATTTGTCCGCTAAATAAACGAATAGCTGCCCATTTACCTTCGCCTTTTATATGTTTTGTCTTAAAAACAATACCGTGTAATTTGTCTGATAAAGGTGTTGGGTTTGGAAGCAATGTTACAATAGCATTTAAGAGTTCTTCAATACCTAAATCTAGTTTTGCAGAACCCATTAAAACTGGAATTAAGTTTTGCTTCGTGCAATTTTCTATCAACTCATTAGTCAAAGTAGTATAAGATAATTGTATGTTGTCTAAATATTGTTCAAATAGATGTGTATTGTGTTCAATTATTCTTTCTATTAAATGGGGGTGATTTTGATAGGTTTTTTCAGACCATAAGGAACTTATTTTTACTGTTTCTGAACCTTCATTTTCAATATTTTGCATCAAGAAAATTTCTAGGTTTAATTCCCTTTCAATTTCTTGAATCACACTGTCAATTTCTACACCAGCTCTATCAATTTTGTTGATAAAAATGATAAAGGGTTTTTGGTGCTTTTTTAGCAAAGCGACTAAATTTTCCGTTTGGGCTTGTACACCTTCAGAAGCTGAAAGTATCACAACAGCACTATCAATAGCTTGAACAGTCATTTCTGTTTCTGAACTAAAATCAATGTGACCTGGTGTGTCAATGAGGTTTATTTGTGTGTTTTTCCATTCAAAATTAAGGATTGTAGCATTTACAGTAATTCCTCTTTCTTTTTCAACTGCTAAAGAATCGGTTTGGGTATTTCCTTTATCTACGCTACCTAAAGTTCTTATTTTTCCAGAATGAAATAAAAATTGTTCACTTAAGCTTGTTTTTCCTGCATCGACATGTGCAAATAGTGCGATATTTCTGATGGGTATTTTCAAAGTGATTGATTTTGGTTTTCAAAAATACAATTTTCATTTAGTAGAGACAAGACCGTTGCAAAAGCTCTTTTCACAAAGAAGTACGACGCTCGATAAAAATTTAACCCGCAGTAAACTCAGGTTTATAATATTGCAACGGGTCTTGAGACGTGATTAATCTCATCTCTACTAAATGACATTTTCATATCTTTGTCCACATGGGACATAACACATTTGGAAATAGATTAACATTGACCACTTTTGGCGAATCACATGGTGTTGCAATTGGTGGGATTTTAGATGGCTGTCCTGCTGGGATAGCGCTAGACTTCGATGCAATACAATACGAACTAGATCGACGTAAACCCGGACAATCAAAGCTGGTTACCCAAAGAAAAGAGGCCGATAAAGTACAGTTTTTATCGGGTATTTTTGAAGGGAAAACAACAGGTGCTTCTATTGGTTTTATTATTAATAACACCAATCAGAAGTCAAATGATTACGAACATTTAAAAGATGTTTACCGACCTTCACATGCCGATTTCACTTATGATAAAAAATATGGGCATAGAGATTATCGTGGCGGCGGTAGAAGTTCGGCAAGAGAAACAGCCAATTGGGTAGTCGCAGGTGCCATAGCCAAACAAATAATCAAAGACATAAAGATTAATGCCTTTACTTCAACTGTTGGAGATATTACTATTGACAAACCCTTTCAAGAAACTGACTTTAGCTTAACTGAAACTAATGCGGTAAGATGTCCTGATGATAAAACAGCTAAAAAAATGGCTGATTTAATTCTGAAAGTTAAAAAAGAAGGTGATACTATAGGTGGAAAAATTACTTGTGTTGTAGAAAATGTACCTATAGGTTTAGGTGAACCCATTTTTAATAAATTACAAGCCCAATTAGCAAAAGCTATGTTTTCAATTAATGCAGTCAAAGGTTTTGAGTACGGAACTGGTTTTTGTGCTGCTGCCATGAAAGGAAGTGAACATAATGATTTGTTTAATACGGATGGAACAACCCAATCAAATCTTTCTGGTGGAATTCAAGGAGGTATCAGCAACGGAATGGCTATTTATTTTAGAGTAGGTTTTAAACCTGTTGCCACTTTGATGCGAGATCAAGAAAGCATTGATAAAGATGGAAATAAAGTAATAGTAAAAGGAAAAGGACGACATGATGCCTGTGTTGTCCCTCGTGCTGTACCTATTGTTGAAGCGATGACCGCTTTGGTTTTGGCTGATTTTTGGTTGATGAAATTATAAGAAAAGGTTTAACTCTTTTAATGTATTATTTTAAATCAATAATTTCCGTGTAATCCATAGGGTAATCATAAGTAAAAGCACCTAATTTATAAGTGACATTTCCTTTATAAGAAACTTCAATAGTCTTTGTTTGTAAAGCAGTTAACACATTGAGTACGATATTCTCTTTATCTTTAAAAATACGATTGTAAGGAATTTCAAATAAAATGGGAACAGTAAATTCTTTTTTAGAAGGAACTTGAAAATCATCAGAGTTTACATTTCCCAAGTCAATAGTATTGACCCAAACCTTTACTTCATTTGCTTGTAAAACACCTCCAATACTGTTAGGATTTTGAAAAACCAAATCGCTAGTTACAGTAATAGTTTCAGTAGAATAATTCTCAATGCCAACATTAGAAACTTTAATAAATTCAGGAGTTTCATTTACGGTACAAGAAATTAAAAATACAGATGTAAGACTAAAAATCCAAAATAACCTACTCATACAACTTTATTTTAGTTTGATTTATTAACTATACACACCCATAGAAGTATATTTCTTCATGCGTCTTTCTACTAAAGTGTCAGATTTTAATCTTTTTAAAGTCTTATAAGTTTTAACGATTGTTTTTTTAACCTCATCATAAGCTTTTGCTCTATTGGTGTGAGCTCCACCTAAAGGTTCTTCTATTATACCATCAATAATTTTTAGTTTTAAAGCATCAGGAGCAGTTAATTTTAAAGCTTCAGCAGCTTCTTCTTTATGTTCCCAGCTACGCCATAAAATTGAGGAACATGACTCAGGAGAGATTACAGAATACCAAGTATATTCCATCATAAAAACGCGATCACCTACGCCTATGCCTAAAGCACCTCCAGAGGCTCCTTCACCAATTACTATAGTAATAATTGGTACTTTTAAACGAATCATTTCAAAAATATTACGTGCAATAGCTTCTCCTTGTCCGCGTTCCTCTGCTTCTAGACCAGGGTAAGCACCAGGTGTGTCTAATAAAGTAACGACAGGGATGTTAAATTTCTCGGCCATTTTCATTAAACGTAATGCTTTTCTGTACCCTTCGGGATTTGCCATTCCAAAATTACGATATTGACGTGTTTTTGTGTTGTATCCTTTTTGTTGACCTATAAACATAAAGGTTTGATCACCAATTTTCCCTAATCCACCAATCATTGCCTTGTCATCACGAACATTACGGTCACCGTGTAACTCCATAAATGTTCCTTGAGTGATGTTATTGATATAATCTAAGGTATAAGGTCTTGAAGGATGCCTAGCCATTTGTACTTTTTGCCAAGCATTTAGGTTTTTAAATATTTCTTTGCGGGTATCTTCTAATTTTATTTCTAATTTTTTACATGAATCAGAAATATCAATACCACTATCTTCACCTATTGCAAGGCATTTATCTAATTGTTCTTCAAGCTCTTTTATGGGTAGTTCGAAATCTAAATATTCCATAAATAAATAGTTAATTAGGTTATAATTGGAAAAGCAAAGTTAACAAAATTGGGTTCATAGCCTCTTTTTTTTTGTTTTAAGTATGCCATTTATAATAACAATTCCTAAAATGAGGAAGACACCCATGTAAAAATAAGGACTCATCAGCTCTTTTTCTCCAAAAATTAGCAAGGCTAATAGGATGCCATAAACAGGTTCTAAATTAATACTCAACATAACCGTATAGGGACTCAAATATTTCATCACATCAATGGAAGCCGCAAATGCATAAGCGGTACATATACTTGATAGCAAAAGTAAGTATCCCCAATCTACACTATCTAGTTGAAAGAATTCAATAGTAAGATCTCCGTTAAAAAATAAGTAAATTGTAATCGCAAGAAAACCAAAAGAGAGTTGATAGAATGACAATTCAGCACCCGTTTTTCTTTTTATAAACAAGCCATTCATTACAGAGAAAACAGCTGACAAAAAAGAGGCTAGTAAAGCCCATAGTACCCCATAAAAGTTGACATTTTCTACTCTAAAGATCATATAAAGACCTACAATAATCAGCAATCCAAAAAAGACTTCTAAAACTAATATTTTTCTTCTAAAAAAGAAAGGTTCAATTAAAGAAGTAAAAAAAGCACCTGTACTCATTGTGACCAGAGCAACCGAAACATTGGCAATTTTAATAGCTTTGAAAAATGCGACCCAATGAAGGGCAATAATTAAGCCTCCTAGTGCGTAATTAAACAATGATTTTTTACTAATCCGTAAGTTTTGTTTTTTATAAAGGATAAAAACTAACAGAAAAGGTAAGGACAAACCGATACGATACCAAACCAAAGGAATTGCTTTTAATGAAATCAATGCACCTAAAACAGCAGTAAAACCCCATATGAAAATAATAAAATGGAGTTTTATATAGGCTTGTGTGTTTGAGTTGGATTTCACTGATTGTTTTTGTTAATTCGAATAAAAGTCTAATTAAAATTAGCTAATCAACTACTGTTTGGAAGCTTTCCAGTATAAATAAAAAGCCAAGATACCAAAAATTAGATTGGGTATCCAAACTAAAAGTAACGAATTTGTTCCAGCAACAGCCCCTAAAACCTCCGTTATTTTCATGAAAAAGATATATAGAAAGGCTAAGCCTATGCCTATAGCTAGATTAACACCGATGCCTCCTCTTCTTTTTCTAGAAGCTAAAGCCACTGCAATCATGGTTAAAATAAACGATGAAAAAGGTAAGCTAGTGCGTTTTTGAAGTTCAACTTTATAAGGATTCAAATTTTTCACACCTCTTGCTTCAGATAGTTTTATATAGTTGTTTAGCTCAGGGCTAGGCATTTCTTTAGCGAGGTAATCTATGTAATACAAATCTTTTGGGTAGAAATTAAAAAGAGTGTCTAAAGTTTTTCCCGATACTATTTGGTCACTTTGCCCTTCTTGTAAGTAACGCTTCGAAAAATTATTTAATCTGTAAATGCTGTCTTCCGGTATCCACTTAATGTTAGTTGCTTTTAGACGATATTTTAGTTTAGTTCCTTTATAATGTTCATACATAAAGTTAGAACCTTTATTTCTATTCATCCAAAAACTCTTGATAAAGATATAATTACCTTCACCTAACTGTAAACTAATATTGTTGATGGTGTTGGTCTCTTTTTTTGTGCTTAAATACTTTCTGTCAAAAGAGGTGAATTTTGCATTGCTATTCGGTACCACATAATGATTCATGAAAAATGAAAACACCGCAACAATACTAGCAGCCATAAAAAAAGGATATAGTAATCGATTAAAAGAAATTTGAGCAGAATGTATGGCAATTATTTCTGTGTTACTTGCCAATTTTGAAGTAAATAAAATTACCGCAATAAACAAAGCCAAAGGTAAAAACATATTACCATAAGAAATCATAAAATGCTGGTAATAATCGCGTAAAATTATTAATAAAGTAAGTTCGTTGTGATGAATAAATTTGTCTATACGCTCAGATATGTCAATAGCAACACCAATAGGCAATATAATACTAATCACCAAGGCTAGTGTCTTTAAAAAACGTTTTACTATGTAAGCATCTATTATACGCATGAGCATTTTTAGATTTACGATTTATTCGATTTACGATTCATCTACTATTTGATTATAAAGATTATTTAAAAGATTTTATTTCTTATTTATTTTATTTCGAATTGTCTTTATAGAAGCAACCATAATAGAAACCAATTCATTACTTTCTTTATAGGTGTTTTCCATAATTTCTTTTGTGAGCTATCTATTTCTTGTAATAATTCAATAAAATACATGGCTTCATCTAATTCTTCTTCAACGATTTTTAATTTTTTTAAAAAATCTCTATCTGATTTTGCTCTGCAAGCTGCTCTATAATTTGCTCATACTGAACTTGAACATCTAATGAGTTGTCGTTTATAATCATACAACTTATTATCGATTTTTTGACATTTGTTCCATACATCTATTGCAAGATGTTTTGTTCTGTTTTTTAATGCTTTTTCCATTTATTTAACAATGTTTGATTCTTAGTCAACTAAATCGTAAATCGAATAAATCGTAAATCTTAAATCCGTTTGTCCATTTGTTTAACCATCTTTTCTTTCCATGCTCTAAAATCTCCTGCTAAGATATGTTTTCTTGCTTCACGAACCAACCAAAGGTAAAAACCTAAGTTATGAATAGAAGCTATTTGTTTTCCTAATAATTCTCTTGCCATAAATAAATGACGTAAATAGGCTTTGGAATATTGGGTATCAATAGCTGTAATTGCCATTTCGTCAATAGCAGAGAAATCATCTTCCCATTTTTTGTTTTTAATATTAATGGTTCCATGAGCCGTAAATAACATACCATTACGTGCATTACGTGTTGGCATGACACAATCGAACATATCAATACCTAAAGCTATGTTTTCTAAGATATTTATGGGTGTTCCAACTCCCATTAAATACCTAGGTTTGTCTTTGGGTAAAATTGCGGTAACTACTTCGGTCATCGCATACATTTCATCTGCAGGTTCGCCGACTGATAAACCACCAATTGCATTTCCAAAAGCATCAGAGTTTGTGATGTATTCTGCTGATTGTTGACGTAAATCTACATATGTACTTCCTTGTACAATAGGAAACAAAGCTTGGTCGTAACCATACAAAGGCGGACTCACTTTTAGGTGTTCAATGGCTCTATCTAACCATCTATGTGTCATATGCATAGATCTTTTTGCGTACTGATAGGTAGAAGGATATGGCGGACATTCATCAAATGCCATGATTATATCGGCTCCGATAACACGTTGAATATCCATGACGTTTTCTGCCGTAAAATTATGGTACGAACCATCAATATGACTTTGAAAACGAACTCCATTTTCAGTAATCTTTCTTCTTTCTGCTAAAGAATAGACTTGGTAACCACCACTATCTGTTAATAAAGGTCTGTCCCAATTCATAAATTTATGTAAACCACCTGCTTTTTGCAAGATGTTTGTCCCAGGTCGTAAATATAAATGATAGGTGTTCCCCAATATGATATCAGGATTTATTTGTTGTTTCAGTTCACTTTGATGAACTCCCTTTACTGTGCCTACAGTTCCCACAGGCATAAAAATAGGCGTTTCAATAATTCCATGATCGGTATGTATTGCACCTGCTCTTGCTTGAGTGCTTGGGTCGGTTCCTTTTAGTTCAAATTTCATTTAGAAGGCAAAGCCAATAATATTTATAATATGGCAGCAAATATAAACAAAGCAGTTGTTTTGGGTGCTAAAGAAATTATAAAAGGAGTAGGTGAAGGAATGTTGGTGTTTATTTTTGAATTTAGAATTAACTATTGGGAAGTTAGAAATGGCAATTTCAACCTATAGACTATAATGCTTTATTTTTCATAATGTTCTTTAGGTTAATCTAAAAAGATAATTAAGGAACGTAATAAAAAAATGAAGACTGGAATTGCACCTAGAGCAGTAATTCTCCGTCAGATAATGATAAAGGATAATTTACATCTATACTGAAATTATTATTTTGAGGTATTCCATTAATGCTCAATAAAAATAGTGTGATTAAAATCAATTTGTGTTTCATTTCTTATTTTGGTTTTTGGTTAAATTGTTGCCTAACTCATTCATAAACCCAATTATTCAAAAAAAGATAATAAATTTGAATAATATCAACTACCGACATATTTTCAAAAAAAATTAAATTGGGATTCAAATAAAGAACTAAAAAAAAACAATAAAATAGATATTCATTTCAAAACTAAAATTTACATTTGTGCTTTCAATTATAAAAGAATTTCTTTTGAAAACAAAAACTTCAAAAAAAGTACTGATTGATGCTTCTAAGATTATTACAGAAGCTCTTGTACAATCAGGTGCAGATGTGTTTATAGCCTATCCTATAACACCTTCAAATAAATTTTACACCTATGGTCAAATGCGTTTCCCACAGTTCTTAGCAGGACCAGATGAAATATCTGTTTTGCAATGGATGGCTGGCTACTCAGCAGCAGGGAAACTACCAGTTTCTGCAACAGCTTTTCCAGGCTTAGCTTTAATGACCGAGACGCTTAATATGGCGTATATGATGGAGCTGCCAATGGTGCTTATCATTACCCAACGTTTAGGGCCAAGTACAGGTTCGGCAACTACAGGTGCTCAAGGCGATCTTAAATTCTTAGATGGTGTTATTTCTGGAGGTTTTCCAATGCCAATATTCTCACCATCAGATTTTAATGATGCGTGGACTTTGTCAAATGAAGCCGTTAAAACTGCTGTGAAATTCAGAACTCCTGTAATCATCTTAACCTCAAAGGAAATGGTAATGACTCAAAAAAGTTTTGATGTTAATACATTAGAACCTTTAGAAAAAGTTGATAGAACACCAAAAGCTTTCGACCCACCTTATTTACCTTACAAATCAGGGAAAGATATGGTGCCTACTTTCTATCCATTAGGAAACGACGAACACGAAGTACGTTTTAACTCTTCTACTCACGATAATGAAGGTTTAATTAGAAAGGGAAATCCAGAGAGTATGGCAAATACCATGCGTCTTCGTGAAAAATTAGAAAAACGAATAGATGAATATACTTTCTTTGATTTAGATGCGGAAGCTGGAGCAACAGATTTAATTGTTTCTTGGGGTATTTCAGCAGATGCAGCAAGAGATACGGTTACTAATATGCGAAAAAAAGGAAAGAAAGTATCCCTTTTGTTAGTCAAAACAATTTTGCCTATTTCACCTAAAATTTATGAAATTATTGATTCTTACGAAACAGTAATTTTTGCCGAAGAAAACATGACAGGTCAATACAAAGAAATGTTATTTGGAAAACGAAATAGTTCAAAAATAAAAACAGCAACCAAGTTTGGTGGTATGTTAGCACCTTCAGAAATAGAAGCAATTGTTAATAAAAAGTAATAATAGAGAATAATGCTTGGCGTCTTTGCGTCTTTGCGTGAAACAAAAAAAATGGAAGTAACAAATATATTAACCAAAACAAAAATGCCTTTCTGTCCTGGTTGTGGACATGGGCCAAACACAAGAAGTATTACCCAAGCATTTCAAAACTTAGGATTTGGATCAAAAGATGTAACTATGGTCAGTGATATTGGCTGTACAGGATTGGTAGATCCGTTGTTTGGATCACATACCATACATGGATTGCATGGACGTTCTCCTGCTTTAGGTGTTGGTGTGGCTTTAGGTTTGAATAGATCAGATAAAAAAGTAGTTGTCATGCAAGGAGATGGTGGTGCTACCATTGGTTTGCAACATATTTTAGAGGCAGCAAGACGTAATATTGATATGACACTTGTGGTGTATAACAATTTGTTATTTGGTATGACAGGTGGTCAAATGAGTGGTTTGTCAACCAATGATTTTAAAGATTTTAAAATGGCAGCTGATGATGCAGATCCGTATGATATTGTCAATTTAGCACATCAAGCAGGTGCAGCTTTTGCTGTTCGAGTTAATGATTTAAAGAAATATACCGAAGTTTTAGAAGAAGCGTTTTCAACTCCAGGTTTTTCATTAGTTGAACTTGCTAGTTTATGTACTTCATATGGAATGAAAAAAGTAGCCGAATTCAAAGAATTTGTAGTTGCTGAAGAAAGACTAACAAACAAACGACCTGTTGGAATAACACCAGAGAGAAATACCAAACCATTAATTGAAAACTTACAAGGTTTAGAAACAAAATTCACATCTAATATTGAGGATAGAGTAGGAGTAATTATTGCTGGTTCTGCAGGTGGCGGAGTGCAGTCAGCAGCTGTTATGTTAGCACAAGCTGGTATGTTAGCAGGTTTGCATGCAACTATGAAAGGAGAATACCCAATTACAGTTGGAACAGGTTTTTCCGTAGCTGAAGTAATTCTTTCAAAAGAACCCATCAATTATACAGGTCTTGAAAACCCTGATGCGATGTTGATTGTTACAGATGATGGTTGGATTAAAGTAAAAGACCGTATTGCATCAAACTCTAAAGTATATGTAGATGCTAAAATTGAAGCAGAAGGAAATCATATAGTCAAACCATTTATAAAAGCTGCCAGAAAGAAAGGAGCAGCTTTAAGTGCAGTTGCCTTGTGGTTAAAAGAATCTAATGTGTTCCCTGTAGCAGCTTTAGAAAAAGTTGTAGAAAATCATAAATACGCTGAGTCTTTACAAAGTGCTATTCGTAGTGCGGAAGGCTTGTAAAACTATTTATTCAGAAAGATACTAAACAAGCTATTTGATTTATAAAATCAAGTAGGTCTTTTGTGTATAGTCGGTTTATCATTTAATCACTTCCAAAGTATCTAAATCTAGTCTAGTTTTCAACCAAATCTTTAGCTTGTCAAATTGTTGATCTGTATTGGGAATACTATCATACCATTGCGTTGTAAAAACGGCTATAGTATCAGTAGTTCTAAAGTTAGTACTGACTCTATTAGCATAACTTAAAGATCTTAAACCTTCGTAATTTATTTGTGCTTCTTTACTTATTTTCTGAAATGGAATACGATTGGCATACAAAAGTTGAATGTCTTCTTTTAATTGTTGTATGGTAATTTCTTTATTCTTGATATTCTCATCACGTTGGCTTATGAATTTAATTTGATCGGCATAAGTGGATTGCAATTTATCCATCTTTTTTTCGATTTCAGTATCACCATCTGCTTGTTCGATAATTAGTTTAGTATCTAGAAGACCTAAATCTACTAGTTGTGCTTCCCATTCTTTTCTTTCTGAAATAGAGACTCTTTTTCCAAAAATTGTAACTGTAATGATTTTTCGGTTAAAATCAAAATCATCACTATCTTTATCAATAATACTAAAGCCTTTTTCCTTGATATGATCGACAAAAGTTTGTGCACTTTTAGTAAACTTTTGTTTCTGAACCAATTTATAAGAGGTGAAAATACTTCCTACTAAAATCAATAATGCTATAAAAGAAGCTAATCTTATAATCAACTTTTGCTTCGCCGTTTTTACTTTTTGGACTTTTCTAAACCTTAAAAATTTAAGAATAACAAAGGTTGCCATAGCGATAAAAGTCGAATTGATAATAAACAAAAACATGGCACCAGCGAAGAAATTCCAATTGCCAATTGCAAGACCGTAACCTGCTGTGCAAAGTGGCGGCATCAATGCAGTTGCAATTGCCACACCAGCAAGTGTATTGGTCATTTCTTTACGTCGACTTAAGGAAACTATTAAAGCAAATCCACCAGCTATTGCAATTAAAACATCACGTAAATCGGGTTTGGTACGTGCTAGTAATTCAGGTGTTTCTTCTTGAAAAAGCGGAATACTAAAGAAAAGAAAAGAGGTGAGTAAGCTAATTGCTGTCATCGCACCCAAATTGACTAAAGAATTTTTTAATGTGTGAACATCATTAGTTGCAATGGATAAACCTACTCCTAATAAAGGACCCATTAAAGGAGCGATAAGCATGGCACCGATTACAACTGCAGTCGAACTCACATTTAACCCAATAGAAGCAATAAGGATTGAAAAAATTAAAACCCAAGCCGTATGTCCTTTGATAGAAATACCATCTTTAATATCTTGAATAGTTCCTGCTTTGTTGGTTCCCGCTTTAATATCAAATAAGTGTATTAAATACTCTTTGATATTTAGTTTAAGATCGTTTTCTTGTTCGGTATTTTTAGTAGTATTTAAAGTCTTTTTAGCCATATTTAATATATTTTTTATTTGAAATAATTTTACCACCTAACCAAGCCATAGGGATATAGGCAAAAAGAAGATCAACTACAATAAACCAAGTTGGTGATGGTAATATAAAAACATTCATAATACCACCTATTAAGAAGAAAACACCTACTCCTAGTGCAAATTTCATTTTGTGATTTACGGCAATAATTGCACTAATCATAGCTCCAATTAGTGTTCCTATAGCATGAGCCAAAAAAGGAAAAATAAAGTGTTTAGGTTGGAACAGATGTATAGATGCTTTTAAACCTTCCATAGTTGTGACATCTGCACCATCTGGTGAAGGGATTATTGATGGACTAATCATAATAATACCCATATTTATAATTCCTCCAATCAAAACTCCTATTAGAATAGCAAAGATATTTCTAAGAATATTTTTCATGTTATTTATTTTAAAGACCAAAAACTACTTATTACTAACTAGCTTTGCTAACTCCTTAATAGCTTGCTCATCATTTTTTGGTAAAATAACCAAAACACCATCATTCTCTACAACAATATAATCTTTTAAACCTTTAATGATTACTTTTTTGCCTTTTTCAGTTCTTATCATATTTCCAGAGGCATCTTGAAAATAAGCTTTGGCATTGACAACCGCATTTTCATCTTCCTTTTTTTCTAGCTTATTGTATAGAGCTCCCCAAGTTCCTAAATCATTCCACCCGATGTCAACAGGTAGTACTTTTACATTATTTGCTTTTTCTAAAATACCGTAGTCAATAGATATACTTTTAGCTTTTGGGTAGGTATCTCTGATAAAGTCATCTTCAAAAGCTGTATTCCAAACTTTCTGACCTTCATTAAATAAAGTGAATAATTCAGGTAAATGTGTTTGAAAAGCTTTGACAATACTTTTTGCAGACCAAACAAAAATCCCTGCATTCCAAAGGTAATCACCACTAGTAATGAATTTTTTGGCGTTTTCTAAGTTAGGTTTTTCGGTGAATTGTTTTACTTGTTTTATTTTTTTATTTGAATTATTAAATTGTATATAACCATAACCTGTATTTGGGTAGGAAGGTTGAATACCCAAAGTCATTAAAATATTATGTTGGCTACAAGCGGTAAAAGCTGTTTTTAAATCGTCGATAAATACATTTTCTTTGTCAATCCAATGGTCACTTGGAGCAATTAGTATTTGAGCATCGGGATTTTGAGCAAATATTTTTAAAGCCGAAAACAAAACTGCCGGAGCTGTATTTCGCATAGCAGGTTCTAAAACCAGTTGTAAATCAGCAATATCAGGAAGTTGTTTTTTTACTAAGTCTTTATAGCGTTCGTTAGTAGAAATAAGAATATTTTCACTAGGAATCAGCCTAGCTAAACGACTAAAAGTTTGTTGAATTAAGGTTTTTCCTGTTCCCAACATATCATGAAATTGTTTCGGATTATCAGGTGTACTGACGGGCCAAAATCGAGAACCTACGCCACCTGCCATGATAACTGCGTAATAAGCCCCTTCCAACTTCCCCAAAGGGGAAGAGCTTGTGTTGTCTTTTGTTGTTTTATTTGTCATAATTTTATTTTAAGTAGTATCTAACTCCTTCCCCTTTGGGGAGGCTGGGGTGGGGCTATCACTTCCGCATTCATATGAATTACATATTTTCTATTTGTTCCTACCTCAACACATTCATAGCGTGTTCGTCTTTTGTTGCCCAAGATAAAACTTTTATTTTTTAGTTGAAACTGATCTCCTTTTTCTAATTGAAATAAATAGGTGTTGTCATTTGGTGCATCATATTTTTTTAAGGCTAATGCTAACTGTGCATCTGATCCTGTTGCCGCTTTTGGGTTTTTTAGGTATTGAGCTAAATAAGAAAGTACATCATTCGGAAATACAAAGTTATTTAAAAAGGGTAGCATTAACATTCTAAATTCATTTTTCCATTCTACACCGTGCGGTTTTACTCTTTTATATTTATTGTGCGTAGTCAAATGAGCTAATTCATGTACCAAAGTGATTAAAAAACTATAGGGATTAAGGTTGTAGTTAACAGTAATTTTGGGTTGCTTGTTTTGTGCTACTTTAAAATCACCTAGTTTGGTAACTCGTTCTTTGGTGATTTCAAAATGTACGGGGTGTTTTTCAAAAAGAGCAACAACCCCTTCGATTGATGCTTTTGGAATATAATCCTTTAGTATTTTTCTATATTTATCTTTATTCATTCTTGAACTATTTTTTACAATAATCTCTCTCGGATTTCCATAGATATATTTTTGCTTCTTGTCTTTTGTCTAGTGTTCTTACTATGTATGTCATGTTAAACTCGTCTCAGCATCTTTTGAACTAAACTATAAGTTCTGTTTTTTCACTTTTTTTCTCCTTCAACTAATTAAGGAGTAGAATTAGCTACCGATAATACTTTACCATTAAAATAAGTATGTCCGTTTAATGAAAAATCAGCAATATAATTTGCCATAGTCTCAGGATTCATGTTAGCTTGGTATCCAGGAAAGGCTTCTGCTAACATCTGAGTTTGAACTGCACCAAGAGCTAAAGCATTAAACGATATTCCTTTTTCTTTATACTCTTCTGCCAGTAATTCGGTTAGTGTGATAACGGCTCCTTTTGAAGAGCTATAAGCTGCCAGTCCAGCAAATTTAGAACTACCTTGAACACCACCAACACTACTGATATTCACAACATGACTTCCTTTTTTTAAGTAGGAAAGTAGTAGCCTAGTCAGTTCAGCAACTGCAAATACGTTGACTTGATACACAGCTAAAAAATCTTGTGTGGTCGTTTCAGAAAAGGGTTTATTGATTAGTTTTCCTGCATTATGAATGATAATATCAACTTGTTTCCATTCATTTTTAACGAAAGTAACTACTTTCTCTAAACCTTCTGATTTGGAAATGTCAGCAGATAATACATGACAATTTTGTATTGATTCTAGTGGTTTTGTATTTCTAGAAATAGCTAAAACTTGATGATCTTTTGAAAGAATTTTAACTAATTCAAATCCAATACCTCGACTTGCACCCGTAATTATGATGTTTTTTTGCATGGAGCAAAGATAGGAAATCAATTATGAATTAAGAATTCAGAATTAGGAATCATTGTCAATAAAAATGACAAATCAAACTCCCTTCCCTTTGGGTACTAGCTTTCAATACCGTAACTAGCACCTGTAATAATAATGATTTTTTGCATGAGGCAAATAATAGTTAATCAATTACGAATTCAGAATTTAGAATTCGCTAAAAATTTTAGAAGACAGCTCTATTATGGAAAAATTATTTGTAATTTATCACATATCAAACTCCCTCTCCTTAGGAGAGGACTGGGGAGAGGCTCTCTCTACTCCTCAAAAATCACATGTTCATAAGACCCAACATCAGCTGGATTAGCACGTGTTTTTCCAAGAATGTCTATAGGAGCTTGTAAAGTTCCATTAAAAGAAGCTTTCCCTATCGCATCAGAGTTTTCACCAATATTCAATTCATTTAAAGAAAGATTTTTATAATCTAAAAAGCCATTAAAAATATTGTTAGTGTATAGATTGGTGTCATCAAAATTATACAAGGCTTCTCCTTCGAAAGTGTTTTGAGTATCGTTAAACTGAATTAAATTATTAGCAAAGTGCATGTTGAATTCGGTGTCTGTTCCTTGTTGGTCAAAACCTAATTCCATATTACTATAACCGTCTATAATACAATTGGTAAAGTTAACACTATAAAAATTTCGAGTTTCTAATTCGTCATCTTCTCCTTTCAATACAATATTTGAGTCTAATAGCCATACATTAGGTGTGCTTCGTTGATTAATAGAATTAGCAAAAGTACAATGTGTAAAATTATAAACTCCACCTACCATCGCAGCAAAAGCTGAATTTCCTGAATTATTTAGGGCTAGATTCCTTCCTTTTATATTAGTGTGTAGTCCTAATATTCCAAAAAGTGAATTATTATAAATTTGCGAGTTAGTTATTTCTAAAGTAGGTACTTCTACAAATTGAATCCCTCCTGATACAAGGCCAATTAACCCATTTTTTATAGTAGCATAATTGATGTAATTATTAACACTTCCTGTTAAAAAACGAATATATCCCCATTGACCTGAAATATTTTCAAAGGCTGGTTCTAGCCTGTCACCTTGAAAAACTACTTCTGTGTTTTCTTGACCTTCAATATTTTGTGTTCCCATTACATGTAAACTTGACCCATTTCCAACAAGCAAGCCAGAATTAGCATGAAAATGAATTTCTGCTCCTGCTTCTACAGTTAGAGTTTTGGGTTGATCGTCTTCTGAACCAACTTTCATATAGCCATATATTACATAAGGCTTTTCATTGGTAAAAATATATTCATTACCATTAATAGGGTGATTTTCATTAAGAAAACGACCTTCTATTCGTATTTCTTCCTCTTCGTCATTAATACCCATAAGAAGTGTTTCCACAACTCCATCTATTTTATTTGGAAATAAAAAAACCGCATCTCTAACAAGTGTTACCAATTTTACATCTTGTTGTTTATCTCCTGTGTCAAAAAGTAATTCATCAACATATAACAATTCAGTTGTAGAAAGATCGGAGACCGTTACCTCAACAAAAACAAAAATACTATCCTTAGCTAGTATATCAATATCATTAAAAGAATTTCCTGCAATTCCATCAACATTTAATCTGTAACGTGAATTCTCACCATCTTTTAAACTAATAGTAGGTATTGTGATGGCTTCATTACTACGATTATAAACCTTCAATGTATAGGTACTCGATCCAATTTCTGAAAAAATAGTATCTAAAAAAACCGTGTCTTTTGAGAATTCTAATTGTCCTGTACTAGGTTGTGTGCTAAAATCTTTTCGACATGAAGCTAGGGAAATTAATCCAATAATAGAAATAAATAATAAGAACTGTTTCATCTATAAGGTTTGATTGTTTGAATAACGAATTGAATTAAAATATGTTGTTTGCATTTCAAACGCTTACAAAAATAAAAATTCTTTTTTAACAGGCTCATTCTTTCATTAAATCATTATTTCCTTATAATTCGTATTATTGTAAATCTTAATTAACATATTTATTATGCGATATATAACTTTACTAGTATTCATTCCTTTTTTTATTGCTTGTACTGCTCAAAAGAAACAAATAACTCAAGCTTTAAATGCTAAAAAAAATATCACTCTAGAGGATATTTGGAAAGATGGCACTTTTCGAACACAACGTATGAATGCTTTAAAATCCATGCAAGGAGATTATTATACCTTACTTGATTTTAATAGGAATACGCGTAGTAGTTCTGTTGTGAAATACAGCTACCAAACATTAGAAAAAGTAGCCATTTTAGCAGATAGTAAGGATATGGATGGTTTAGACTATTTTGAATCCTATACTTTTAATAAAGACGAAACCAAACTCTTGTTAAAAACAGATTCAGAACCCATTTATAGGCGTTCAGAAAATGCTTACTTCTATGTCTATGATTTAAAGTCGAAAAAACTTCAGAAAGTTTCAGAAAATAAGATTCAGGAAGCAACTTTTTCGCCAGATAGTAAAAGAATAGCTTATGTATTTGAAAACAATATTTATATCTTGAATTTAGAATCAGAAAGAACAAATCAAATCACTTTTGATGGAAAAGTAAACCATATTATTAATGGAATAACCGATTGGGTATATGAAGAAGAATTTGGTTTTGTACGTGCTTTTCAATGGAATGCTACTAGTACACATTTAGCTTTTTTACGTTTTAATGAAACTGAAGTGTCTGAGTTTACCATGATGCAATATGGAGAAGATTTATATCCGTATCCTCATACTTTTAAATATCCAAAAGCAGGTGAGAAAAATTCAGAAGTTAGTTTGTATTTATATAAACTAGGGGCAAAATCTGCCACCAAAATAGATTTAGGTAATTACGAATATATTCCTCGTTTAAAATGGACTAAAGATGCCAATTTGTTATCTGTACAAACAACAAACAGAAGGCAAAATAGTTTAAAACTACACCTAATTAATTCACAAACACAAAAAGCCAATTTAATACTTGATGAAAAATCTAACACTTATGTCAATGTAAGAAACACACTTACTTTCTTGAAAGATAATAGTTTTATTTGGCAAAGTGATCAAGACGGTTTTGACCATTTGTATCATTATAATGCTGATGGGAAGTTACGTAATCAAATTACAAAAGGGAATTGGGATGTAATTAAATACTACGGAATAGATGAAGTAAATAAGAAACTCTTTTATCAATCCGTAGAAGACGGAAGTATCAATAAAACGGTGTTTTCTATTAGTTTTAATGGAAAGAATAAGAAGAGAATAAGTCCAAATCGAGGAATAAATACAGCTTCTTTTAGCCGCAACAAAAAGTATTTTATCAACAATTTTTCTGATGCTCATACGCCCAATGTTTATACTTTACACACTTCCAATGGAAAATTGTTAAAAGAGGTGAAAAACAATAAAGCTGTATTAGAAAAACTAAAAGAGTATAACATCAGCCAAAAAGAATTCTCAACAATAACCACAAAAGACGGCACCTTTAATATGTGGATGCTAAAACCCACAGATTTTGATGTAAATAAAAAGTATCCAGTATTGATGTATCAATATTCGGGTCCTGGCGTGCAAACGGTTCAAAATAGATGGAATGGCTATGATGATTACTGGTATCAGATGTTAGCAGCTAAAGGCTATATTGTAGTGAGTGTTGACGGACGTGGAACAGGAGGAAAAGGTTCGGAATTTACAAAGATTACTTATAAAGAGTTAGGTAAATACGAAACCATAGATCAAATAGAGGCAGCAAAAGAGTTGGGAAAAAGACCCTACATAGACGCTGAAAGAATCGGTATTTGGGGTTGGTCTTTTGGAGGTTACACGAGTAGTAATGCACTTTTAAAAGGAAATGATGTGTTTAAAATGGCAATAGCGGTTGCACCTGTAACCAATTGGCGTTTGTATGACACCGTTTATACAGAACGCTATATGCAAACACCTCAAGAAAACGCAAGTGGTTATGATGATAACTCTCCTTTATTCTTTGCAGATAAATTGAAACTTACCAGCCAAAAGGGTAGGGGAAACTATTTAATAATTCATGGAACTGCTGATGACAATGTACATGTTCAAAACTCCATGCATATGATTAATGCGTTGATAAAAGCAGATGTTCCTTTTGATAGCGAACTTTATCCTGATAGAACCCATGGAATTTATCGCGGTCAAAACACACGATTACACCTTTATAAAAAAATGACAGATTTTATATTGGAGAATTTGTAGAACTTAACTCAAGTCCTTGAAGGGTTAATGTTTAAACAAACTTATCAAGACCTTTCTAATAACTTTTTATTCGAAAAAGCCTTTTTTTATTACAATTTCCAAAAATTTGGTTAATTTTATCCGATTTAATTTTTAACTAAGACAAAGAATTATGAGTACAAACCAAGCACACCCAAAAGCACTTTATACATTATTTGCCACAGAAATGTGGGAAAGGTTCAGTTATTATGGAATGCGAGCCTTATTAATGCTTTATTTAACCGCAGAATTAGCCAGCGGCGGTTTTGGGCTTGATAGACAGGAAGGATTAGCACTTTACGGTATATTTACGGGCTTAGTCTATTTAACTCCAATTCTTGGTGGATGGGTCGCTGATAAATTTTTTGGAAAAAGAAAAACAGTTTACATTGGTGGATTGGTTATGGCTGTCGGTCAGTTTTTATTAGCTGCCAGTTGGTTTATGATAGACTCTTTAGATGCAGAATCTCGTCTTTTTCTATTTAATTTTGGTTTAGGAGTTCTTATTATAGGTAATGGTTTCTTTAAACCAAATATTTCAACAATTGTTGGAGATTTTTATGATGATAATGATCCGAGAAAGGATGCCGCTTTCAATATATTTTATATGGGTATTAACTTAGGAGCTATCATTGGACCACTAATTGCAGGAGGACTAGGCGAAAGCACCTCTTGGGGTTGGGGTTGGGGTTTCCTAACAGCAGGTATAGGTATGATAATTGGTGTACTTTGGATGAAAGCCCGAGAAGGGACACTAGAAGATAAAGGATTGCCACCTAATACACCAGAAGGAAAATTATTATTAGACTCAAAAGACTGGCGTGATATAATTATTTATGCGATAGGTCTAGTAATTTCTACAATGGTAATTGTCTTTGTTTGGGGAAAACTACCAGATAATGTAACTGATATTATTACATATGTAGGATTTATTATTGGAATAGGTGGTTTAGGTTATGTAATTTATAATGGAACAAATGGATCTGCTGAATGGAGTAGGATGATTGTAATTTTAGTACTTGCTTTCTTTAATATTGCCTTTTGGGCAGGTTTTGAACAAGCAGGTGGAACGATGAACTTATTTGCAGCAGAAAACACAGATAGAATGATTGGTAGTTGGAATATGCCAGCAACATGGTTCCAAAATATTAATCCAATAGTAATATTAATATTCGCACCAATATTCTCTATTGTTTGGTTAAAATTAGATGTCATGAAACTAAACCCAAGAACACCAATCAAATTTGCGATTGGATTGTTCTTAGGAGCAGTAGCATTTTGGATTATGACTATGGCAAGTAACGCTGCGGATGGCGGGAATTTAGTTTCGCCTTGGTGGTTGGTTGTAGTTTATTTTATTTTAACTATTGGAGAATTAATGTTGTCACCAATCGGTTTATCAATGATTACAAAATTAGCTCCGCCAAAATTAATTTCCATTGTTATGGGGTTATGGATGGCAAGTTTTGCCGCAGGTAATTATCTGGCAGCTATGTTAGAAAGTATTTTACATAAATATGATTTTGAATTATATCCTTTTATAATGTGGATGATGATAGGTTCTGGAGTTTCACTTGTTGTGCTATCTCCATTCCTTAATAAAGCGATGAAAGGAATTCACTAAGAACTTAATGAACAAAACAAAATAAATAACCAAAATAAACCCTGTTGAAAATTTAGCAGGGTTTATCTATTAAATCACAATAAATTATGAGTGCAGAAAATAACAGTTTAGGTTTTGTTGAACTACTACAATCCTTTACAAAACCATTTTGGGTAGCTAGTGTTATGGAACTTTTTGAGCGTTGGGCATGGTACGGACTTTTTGCCGTATTAGCATTATACTTAACAGGTTCAACTGATGATGGAGGATTAGGATTTACACATGGAGAACGTGGTGAAATAATGTCTTATGTTACTTTTATTTTATATTTATTGCCTGTCTTTACAGGGATAGTATCTGATAAAATTGGGTATAAATTATCCTTAATTATTGCCTATGCTTTATTAGGCATAGGTTATTATTTTATGGGAGAAGTAACTTCGTATACAGCAGTTTTCTTAATGTTTTTAGTGGTTGCCGTTGGAGCCGCTATTTTTAAACCTGTTGCTTCTGCAATTGTAACCAAAGCAACTGATGAGCGTAATTCTTCATTCGGGTTTGGCGTATTTTATATGATGGTAAATATTGGTGGTTTTTTTGGGCCGTTATTTTCAGCAAAACTTAGAGATGAGCATGGCTGGGGTATCGTCTTTTTAATGGCAACTTCTGCTATTCTAGTTAATATGCTTATTGTGATATTTTTGTTTAAAGAACCTAAAAGAGTAAAATCAAATTTATCTTTGGGAGAAACTTTAATTCAGTCCTTAAAAAATATTTGGGAAGCATTATCTGACAAAAAATTATCCTTGTTGCTTTTAATCATGGTGGGTTTTTGGTTGATGTTTAATCAATTGTTCTACACCTTACCTGTTTTTATTGAAGAGTGGATTAATACGAGATCTTTCTACGATGCGTTTCATAAAGTACTACCACCTATTGCAGATTTCTTGAAAAATAAAGATGGTAGTATCAATCCTGAAATGATTGTAAATCTTGATGCTTTCTTTATTATAGTTTTCCAGATGATTATCTCAATGATTATCTTAAAATGGAAACCAATTAGTGCTATGATGACAGGTATTATCATTGCTATGATTGGTATAGGAGTTTCATTTTACACCAATAATAGTTTGTATACAGTACTAGGTATCTTAATATTTGCTATTGGTGAGATGACTTCTAATCCTAAATTCTCTGATTATATTGCAAAAATATCTCCTAAAGGAAAAGAGGCATTATATATGGGAACTTATTTTTTACCTATTGCATTTGCGAATCTCTTAACAAAATGGATAACTGGTGATTTATATGAAAAAATGTCAGATAAAGTTGCATTAATTAGGCAAGAATTGGCTACTAGAAGTATAGAATTACCTGCAATAACAGAGGAATTTACAAAAAATGATTTCTATGAAGCAGCAGCGGAAAAGTTACAGATGACAGATGTAGAAATGACCACTTTTATATGGGATGCTTATCATCCAGGTAATATCTGGTATGTTATAGCTGGTATTGGTATGCTTACTGTACTTGGACTGGTTGTTTATAATGCAGTAATAGCTAGAAATATTAAAAAAGAAGCATAGATAAATAATTATGCATAAAAAAACGCTCCTAACTAACATTAGGAGCGTTTTTTATTGTTTTATCAATAGTTAACAAAAACAAATCATCCAAACTTACAAACGCATCCAGAACTTCTTGAGAATAAGCATTAGGTATGATTTTATGGTTACTAATAACCTGAGTTCGACCTAAGAAACCCAATTATTCATTAGTATAAAAGCAGAAAAATTAGTATATTTTATTTAGGTGTGTTTTTTGTATCTTTCCAACTTTAAAAATTTAAAGTACCGATGCAATACATTGCATCTTTAAAACCATAACATATGTCAGATTACGCAAACGAAAATCAACAACAAATATTAGGTCACCCAGTAGGTTTATTCGTGCTGTTTTTTACAGAAATGTGGGAACGCTTTTCTTATTATGGAATGCGTGCCTTATTGATTTTATTCTTAATCGCAAAGGTTGATGATGAAGGTTGGGGTTGGGAAAAGAAAGAAGCCTATTATTTATATGGTTGGTATGTGATGCTAGTCTATTTATTACCATTATTAGGTGGTTGGTTAGCTGACAATAAATGGGGTCATGTGAAAACAGTTCTTGTTGGAGCATCTATTATTACCATGGGACATGGCGCTATGGCACTTTCAGACTTGCAAATGGGAATGGATTTAAAATTTGTATTCTATATAGGTCTATTTTTAATTGTATTAGGAACAGGTTTGTTTAAACCCAATATGTCATCCATTGTTGGAAAACTATACCCAGAAGGAAGTGACAAAAAAGATGGTGGCTATACCATATTTTATATGGGAGTAAATTCAGGTGCTTTTATTGGTACCTTATTAGTAGGTTGGATAGGTGAGACCTTTAGTTGGACTTATGGTTTTGGCTTAGCTGGTATTTTTATGTTCTTTGGCTTATTGCAATTTTATTATGCACGTAATGTATTTGGAAAAGCAGCAACTGAAGTAAGAAAAAATTCTAAAGAAGAATTATCTGAAGAAGAAAAAACAAAAAACGTACCTTTTACACAGACGGATATGAGAATGATAATGCTTGGAGGATTCTTTGCCATTTCGTGGATTGTTGATGGTGTGCTGTCTGCAATAACAAGAGGAACACATTTTTTAACAGAAGATATATTCTCAATAGGTAGTCTGTCTGTAGATTTATCTCAAATATTCTTTACTTTATCGATGATTATCTTTATTAGTTTAGGTTTGTCTAGATTAAAGAGGTTTCAAACCATAGAAAGAGATCGTTTAAAAGTAATATTTATCATTGCATTCTTTGTTGTTTTCTTTTGGGCTAGTTTTGAGCAAGCAGGAACTACTCTTAATGTTTTTGCTAAAGACTTTACCAATAGAATGTTAGATGGAAATTGGGGGCTAATTTATAAAATTATTGATGTAATACTATCTTTTACTCCAATGATAATATTAACAGGTTTTATTTATAAATTATTTAAAGCTATTTGGAAAACAAACCCATTGACTATCATTTTTACTTCTATAAGTTTTTTAATAATATGGTATTTAGTGATAATTAGAGTGTTAAATAAATTATTAGGAGTTAAAACAGCTAATATCTCAGAAGTATTCGGAAGTTTTGCAGACACAAGTGTTGGACAAATGTTTACAGGAACAGTGTTGGTTGACACCTCGTGGTTTCAAATACTAAATCCTTTCTTCATAGTGATGTTAGCACCTTTATATTCTATGTTTTGGAAGAAGTTTGCATTCTCAGCAGCTCAAAAATTCTTTATAGGTTTAACATTATTAGCATCAGGTTTTGGAGCTTTAGCTCTTGGAGCAAGTAGCATACCAAATGGAGCAGAAACAGCTTCAATTAGTATGATGTGGTTAGTATTAGCCTATTTATTCCACACAATGGGAGAATTGTCTATTTCACCTGTAGGATTGTCTTATGTGAGTAAATTAGCACCTGCGCGTATGTTAGCATTCTTGTTTGGTATTTGGTATGTGTTTACAGGTATGGCAGGTAAAATATCATCTATCTTTGCGGAGTATTCTGAATCAATACAAAAAACGGATGGTTGGTCGTATTTCTTTCTAATCTTTACCATTATTCCTTTTGTAGCTGGTCTCGGTATATTAGCACTTAATAAACCGATTAAGCGTATGATGCACGGTATTGATAAATAACAAGGTAACTTGAGTTACAAAAATAAACCAAAATCATTTGTCAATTTTTGTAATTTTGGCATATACTTTGCGACTAAGGAAATGAACAAAAACGTAACAAACATTTTAAACATGAAAAAAATACTTTTTATTGCCATACTAGCTATTACAGCTTTCTCTTTTACAACTGAGCTTTCTGCTCAAAATAAAGAGATTAATTGGATGACTTTTGAAGAAGCTGTAGCCGCTCAAAAACAAAACCCTAAAAAAATTATGATGGATGCCTATACCAATTGGTGTGGTCCTTGTAAATTATTAGATAAAAATACTTTCCATAACGCAGATGTAGTCGAGTATGTTAACAAAAACTATTACGCGGTTAAGTTTAATGCCGAAGGAAATGAAGTCATAAATTTTAAAGGAAAAAAGTATACCAACCCTAGGTATGATGCTAGCAAAGCTAACAAGCGAAACTCTTCACATCAATTAGCAGGATATTATCAAATCAGAGCTTATCCTACAATTTTATTCTTAGATGAAAAGGCAGAGTTCTTAGCTCCAATAAAAGGATACAAAACACCGCAACAGTTAGAAATCTATTTAAAGCTTTTTGCAAATGAAGACCACAAGACTGTTAAAACAGCTGAAGCATGGACAGCATACCAAAAAGATTTTAAGAATAGTTTTAAATAAAAAACTAAGCCTATAACATAAAAAAAATCCTAAGAATAATCTTCTTAGGATTTTTTTATGTGTATATTTTAAGAATTTGGATTAAACTAAATCTTATAGACTATGGCATTGACATTCATGCCTGCACCGACAGATGCAAATAAAATAATATCATCTTTACTCACTTTTTGATTAGGTATCTTGCCTTTTAACACTAAATCATAAAGTGTAGGTACGGTTGCTACCGAACTATTCCCAAGTAAATGTATAGACATAGGCATTACTCTTTGTGGCGTAGGAACTTTATATAAACGAAAGAAACGTTTGATTATAGCTTCATCCATTTTTTCATTGGCTTGATGAATAAAAACCTTTTCTAGATGATCTATGTTAACAGCTGTTTTATCAAATGCAGCTTTCATTGCAACAGGAACGGTATTTAAGGCATATTCATATATTTTTCTTCCATACATTTTCATGTATTTTGTATCTGATTGATTATTTTTGTTAAAAGACTTTTTCATATGTAAGAAATATGCCTCATCTAAAGTATCTGATCGAGTAGCATTACTTAGAAAACCTCTCTTATAGGACTCTTCTTTTGCTTCAACTATTGTTGCTCCTGCACCATCAGCATAAATCATTGAATCTCTATCACTAGGATCAACTACTCTAGAGAGCGTTTCGGATCCAATCACTAAAACTTTTTTTGCCATACCAGCTTTAATAAAAGCATGTGCTTGAATCATGCCCTCAATCCAGCCAGGACAACCAAATAAGATATCATAAGCAACACAACTTGGATTTTTAATCTCTAATCTATGTTTGACTCGTGCGGCTAATGTTGGTATTACATCTGTTTGATTTGAATCACTAGATACATCTCCAAAATTATGAGCTACTATGATATAATCCAATTCTTCTTTGTCAATCCCAGCATCTTTAATGGCTTCAATTGCAGCGTAATAACCTAAATCTGAAGAATTCATATTTACCTTAGCATACCGACGTTCTTGAATACCGGTTATGGCTTGGAATTTTTCAATGATGGTTTCATTATCATAACCAAACGGCGAACCATCTTCATTGAGGAATTCATTTTTCAAAAAATCAGAATTCTTTTTTACAATACTAGGAACATAACTACCAGTTCCTGTAATTACTGTATTTATTGGCATAATTATACGTTTTATATAACAAATGTACAGGTTTAGAAATGCTGTGCAAGTTTTTTAATGAAAAAATGTTTAGTACATGACAAAAATTTAATTCATTGAATATCAACAAATTAAGTGTTAAAAAATTAGGTTAAAACATTGGTTTTCAGTATATTAGT